>JBKJUS010000208.1:0-3299 GCA_046590575.1 Mycobacteriales bacterium
CTTCTGCGCGCCGATCGGGCACCGGCAGGAGAGCGGCGACTATCGCGAGAGCTGGCAGCCCCAGCCGATGAGCCAACCCGCGCTCGCTATGGCGCGCGACATCGCCGGCAGAGTGACCGCGGCCCTCGGCGGCTGGGGCCTGTTCGGGGTCGAGCTCTTCGTCCGAGGCGACGAGGTGATCTTCTCCGAGGTGTCGCCGCGGCCGCACGACACCGGCATGGTGACGATGGCGACGCAGCCATTGAGCGAGTTCGCGCTGCATGTGCGCGCCATCCTCGGCCTACCGGTCGACGACGCCGACGTGGCTCTCGACTCGCCTGGCGCGTCGGCCGTCATCCTCGCGCCGGCCGCACACACTGCGCCGTCGTACGCCGGAATCGCGGCTGCCCTTCAGGTATCAACAGCGCAGCTTCGCTTGTTCGGCAAGCCTGACTGCACGCCCGGCCGTCGACTCGGGGTGGCACTCGCGCGCGGCGCTGACATTGACGAGGCGCGCAAGCGCGCCCGCACCGCCGCGACGGCGGTCCGCGTCTCCGGCTAGCCCGAGGCGTGGCGGGGTTCAGACCGGGCGGGTGCGCTTCTTGTCGTGCTCGTGCACCAGCGCTGTGGCGTAGCCGTGCGGCAGGTCGTGCTCATCTTTGAGCCAGGTGACCCGTTCTTCGAACCGGAGCAGGGCGGGGCCGTTGTCGATGGCTTCGAACCAGTGGGGAAGCTGTCGTCCCGTCACCTCAGGGATCCGCTCGAGCAGGTTCTGGTGCGTCTCCATGGAGTGATGTTGGGACATGAGCGCCTCCGCGAGTCGGGTTGCTCCCCAGGGTGCCTCAGCCGCGTCGATCGGGCAAGGTGAGAGAAGAACTATTGCTTTAGGCGGGTGGGAGCGCGCCGTCGCGCCGGAAGATGCGAAGAGCCTCCGGCGCGCCGGCAAAGGCCTGCTCGATCGCCTGCGGCGTCGAGATCCCGTTGGCCCGCGCTGCGACGTAGCAGCGCAGCATCGCGTCGAACCGGGCGACCCCGGTCGCCGCGCGGGCGTCCAGGAGCATCACCGCGCCCTGGATGTAGACCGACCGGAAGTAGTCGGCCCGGTGCTGCTCCCAGTAGGTCATCGGCGCGCCTACCCGGTCTCGGCCGGCAGCCGGAATCGTCTTCTCTCGGTATGCCGGACCGCTGCCCCGGTGCAGAGCCTCGGCGTAGGTCGCGAAGGCCTCGTCGAGCCACGGGTCGCGGCCTTGGTTGTCGCCGACCAGCCCGTAGAACCACTGGTGGGCCACCTCGTGCGACAGCGTCGCGTCGACCTGGCCGGGTCCCAGCAGGATGGCCCCGGGGTACTCGATGCCGCCGCGGATCGACGGTACGACGGCGACCTGCAGGTCGCTGTAGCCGTAGCGGCCGAAGCGGGTGACGTGGGCGCGCAACGCTTCGGCGTGCAGCCGGGCCAGGGTCACCGGGTCGTCGCGCAGCCCGGGGGTCACCCCGATGGTGATCGGCACGCCCCCCTCAGTGCGCCGGCTGACGCGGAAGGGCCCCGCGGCGACCATCACGTCGCGCACCGCCGGAGCGCTGAAGTGGTGTCGGCGTCGACCGCCCGGGAGCGAGTCCACCCGACCGGCCCGGCCGGAGGCCAGCACGACGTCGGCGCCGACGATGTCCACGGTGAGGTCGCGCAGGTCGAACGCTTCGCTGGTGGTGGCCTCGGCGAAAGCCCGCGTGGCGGGCTCTCGGGCCCATCCTCGACCGCGCTCCCACGCCAGCAACGGGAAGGCCGACGCCCACCACGTGGTGGACCCGGAGCGGCCGACCCGGTCGTCGGAACCGGCGCCGAGGACGACCTCGAAGTCCAGGACCGCGTCGATCGGCTGACCCGCAGGCACCGGCCTGGGCAGCCGTAACCGCAGCAGAGTGCCGGCCCGACCGGCGGGGGCGCCCGCCTGCTCGATCGTGAATCGCGAGGCGCCGTTGGCGAGCACCCGACGTACGTTCATCCGCACTCCGGCGTCGGAGGTGCGAGGAGCGTTGGGCCACAGCCGGAAGACGAGCTCGTCGACCTGCCGGTCCGGGGTGAAGCGCACCTTCTCCTGGCCGACCACGCGGCTCGCGTCGTCGCTGCGCCGGAACGCCAACGTCACGATCGGGCGGCGCGGGTCGGGCGCGGTGTACGACGTGGCGCAGGACCCGGCTGCACTGGTCTGGGGTAGCGCGGCCGCCGGCGCCACTGTGCCGGCCGGGCTCACCGGCGGTGCGGCTGGTGTTGCGGATCCGACCGGTGGGAGGTCGGCGGCGCTAGGCGTTGCCGTTGCCGAAGCCGGGTCGGATGTCGACGGAAGCTGGCTGGCCACGCCACCGCCCGAGCAGCCGATCGCGAGTGTGCCAGCGGCGACGGCGACGAGGCGGCTCAGCTGGCTCATGTCTTCACGGTAACCTGCGACGGTGCCCGGCACCGGTCGAACAGATGGGCCGGAGGCGCTTGCCGACGTCATCGCGGCAGTGGTCGACGACCTCGGCGGCAGGCTCCGGCGATTCGGCACGCGGCAGTGGCGCGAGCCGATCGGCTCTGCCGGGGAGTCGGCTGCTGACCTCGTCCACGCGCTGGTCGTCGCCTGTGCGACCGTAGCGGCGGAGCTCTCCGGTGACCTTCCGCCGGGAGCACCGCTGGCCCCGGAGCGACCGCCGTACGACGCAGCCCTGGCCGACCGGCTCGCCGTCGTCGGACGCGACCTGGCGCTGGCCACCGCAGCGCACGCCGACGATCGCGCGGTCGCAGCCGTCCTGGCCGGGCTCCTCGTCGGGGCGAAGGATCTGCGGCTACCCCGTGACCCCGCTTGCGTCCGACGGGTCGCCGCGATTCTCGGGGTGTTCGACTCCGACGACGATCTCCCGAACGGCGATGTCGACGTCCTGCTCGAGCGGCTCTGCCTTCAGCTGCCCGGTCTGCGACGGCTCCGGCTCGGTGAGGTGGTCGCCTAGGACAGCCGCTCGACGATCATCGCCATGCCCTGTCCGCCACCGACGCACATCGTCTCGAGGCCGAAGGACTTGTCGAGCGACTGCAGGCCGTTGAGCAGCGTGCCGGTGATGCGGGCACCGGTCATCCCGAAGGGGTGGCCCAGCGCGATGGACCCGCCGTGCACGTTGAGCCGGTCGAGATCGATACCCAAGTCGAGGTAGCTGGGGATGACCTGGGCGGCGAAGGCCTCGTTGATCTCGACCAGGTCGATGTCGCCGATGGACATCTTCGCGAGGGCGAGCGCCCTCCGGGTTGCCTCTACCGGGCCCAGGCCCATGATCTCCGGGCTCAGCCCCGA
>JBKJUS010000111.1:0-3144 GCA_046590575.1 Mycobacteriales bacterium
TGCAGCGGTCAGAACCTCCGCAGCCAGCCGCGCCGATCACAGCGCACCCGAACAAGGCAAGAGTCCTCCGCACGGTCGCGACACTACGCCCGGCTTGATCATCGCAAGGTGGTACGCCGGAGTGATGTAGCCGGGCGGCAACATGCGGCGACTCGCGGACCGATAACCGCGAAGAGGCGGCGTTCTACATGGCCGTGACGGTCGAGCGCAGGTGTTCGAAGGCGAATGTCGAACAATTGCCGTATCCAGCGGAGTGTGCTGGCTATCGAAGGAGCGGTCGTGCGGGGACGTCGCCCCTTCCTCACTGCGCTCGCTCTTTTGCTCACCGGCGTCGCGTTCCCGGCATCTGGCGCCGAGCCAGCGACTTTCGAGCATCGTGCCTACGGGTTTGTGCGCACAATCGACACGGAGACCCGGCTCAAGGTCGACTTCGCCAACGGGACCGGCGGTGAGATCTCGTCAGCGATTGTGCTTTGGGGCCTGGACGACGCCGGGCGCCTGTCAACGTCCGGGCTGCTGCGGGGGTCTGGAGGCTACTTCGCACCAGAGACGAACCCGACCGGATCGCCGATCGGCTGCGTCACGCTGCCTGTCAAACCAGCGCCCGTGTGCGAGTCCCGGCTGGGCGGCGTCTCGAGTGGATCTTTCGGCCTGGAGACTGAGCAGCGGAGCGACACCAGGCGTGTGATCGTCGTCTTGATCGGCGACAAGCGTCTGATGAAGATCAAGCTTGCACGCGAGGCGCGCGGGTGGACGATGAGGCGGCTGCCCGGTCGCGTACACGTCCTTCGCACTCAAGATCTGAGTAACCCATACGTCGTTAGCGCCGGGGAAAGTGTCGAACACTTCACCTCAGCCCAAGTGACCACACAAGCCAGGTCGTCAGTCGCTTTCGCCGGTCTTCCTTGTCGGTCGACGCCTGCGGGGGCTACCGGTTTTGGGAAGGCGATCCTGGCGGGTGGGGGCGAGCAGCTCTCCCTCGGTTGCCCCAGTGGCCCGTTCACGGGGTTTGCCGTCGCAAAGGCGAAAGCGAAGTGGTCGCTTTCGGGCGACGTTGTGGGATCAACGAATAGCGGCGCGCAGGTAACCAGCCAGGTTGATGCTAGAACGTTGTCGCCCGGCGATTTCCGACTGATCGTTGTCGATGGCCCCTTCTGAGCCAACAGGACCGTGCAGAAGTGCCGTTAGCCATGATCATCT
This sequence comes from Mycobacteriales bacterium, assembly GCA_046590575.1. GTDB lineage: Bacteria > Actinomycetota > Actinomycetes > BP-191 > BP-191 > DATLNF01. The sequence goes on from JBKJUS010000111.1 coordinate 1,201, forward strand.
CGTGGGGACGACGTGCGTTGCCCGAGGTGTGGCGCGGATCTGCGGGAGCGCCGAGATTTAGCCCGAGAGGAACCTATCGCCAGCGAGCCACGGCAGCTCGCCGGCGAGCGCACGACGATGAGCGAATTTCACCGCAGTCTCACCGCGGGTTACCGCCACCGCACGGCTGGATCACCAGGCCCGTGAACTTGCGCGGCAGGTCCCCTAATGACCCAGTTCGCTTCCGAGCTGAGAGCGCCGTGGGTCGCGCGCCTAGCGGGCAGGCGTCAGCCTGCCCGCTCTTCTGACCGGAGGGGGCGTAGAGACATCCCTGGTTCTGCGGTGTCAAGCAGCGGTAGTCGCCGTTGGCCGCGCGTGGTGTCCCCATGCGGTGTGCTCGTCGTAGTTGGTGCCGCTTTTGAGGCAGCCATGCAGGATGCCGACGAGGCGGTTCCCGAGTTGTCGCAGGGCGGCTTGGTGTCCGGTGCCCTTGGCGCGGAGCTGGTCGTAGTAGGCACGGGCGCCGGGTGAGCCGACCGTCGCCGCTTGCGCCCATCGTTGAACGGCATCGCCGAGGCGGTCGTTGCGGGCGTAGCGGGCGAGCACGACGGTCTTCTTCCCGGAGGCGCGGGTGATCGGGCTGGTCCCGGCGTAGTTCTTCCTCGCTCGCGCGTCGGCGTAGCGGGCGGCGTCGTCGCCGAACTCGCCGAGCAGGCGGCTGCCCAGGACCGTCGCCAACCCTGGCTGGCTCAGGTAGATGGGTGCGTCGGGGTGACGTTGAAAGCAGGCGCTCATCGATCCCTCCACTGCGGAGATCTGCGCGTTGAACGCCTCGAGGAGCGCGACCTGGCTGGTCACGATGACCGCGAAGGCGTCGACGAGCTCGGCTGGCTGGGTCAGCTGCTCGGAGCGCAGCGCCGTCTGCATCGCGGCCGCTTTCGCCGGCACGTCCCGGCGGCGGGCGCGGCGCAGCGCAGCAGTGATCCGCGCCCGGGTCAGCGCCGCCGCTCGCGTCGGGTCCGGCGCCCGGCGCAACAACTCGAGGGCATCCACGGCGGCCAGGTCCTCGAACGCGGCCAACGCGGCTGGGAAGAACTCCCGCAGCACCGCGCGGAGCCGCAGCAACGTGCGGGTGCGTTCCCAGATCAGCGTCTGATGCGCGCGAGCGATCACCTTCAGCGCCTCCACGCCGGGACTGTCCCCAGCGACCGGCCGGTGCCGCGCGGAGTCGGTGCGAACCAGATCAGCCAGCAGCCACGCGTCGCCGGCGTCGCTCTTCGCGCCCGAGGTGGAATGGCGATGTCGGTAGCTCGCCACCGACATCGGGTTCACCGCGTAGAGCTGGTAGCCAGCCGCGATCAGCGCCACCACCCACGGCCCGCGGTCGGTCTCTATCCCCACCATCACCTGCTCCGGGGCAGCCCCGCCCAAGTGCGTGGCAACGAGGGAGTGCAGCGCGGCGATGCCGGCAACTCCTTCGGGCAGCCGGGCGTAGCCCAGCCGTCGACCGGTCCCGTCCATCACCGCGACGTCGTGGTGATCCTCCGCCCAGTCATCCCCCACGAACAGCTCCATGACCTGACACCCGTCCTCTCCGCGGCCCTAGGCCGCACCAGTCGGCCAGCAGGAGACCGCCGCGGCCTAATGGTCGAGTGCTCACCGCAGAAACACGGCGGCACGGCATCCCTTCAGCGGTCACCGTCTCCCACCCACCAGCTGGCGCACGATCTCTACTTAGGACTCCTGAAGGTCCAGGCTCCGCGAGTGCTGACCAACCAGCGGCCGAACACCGAGTCTGACCCAAGGCCAACCCGGCAGCAGCCCCCACGAGCTGGCGCACGATCTCTGCTTAGGACTCCTGAAGTCCGGTCTCCACGAGTGCTGACCAACCAGCGGCCAAACACCGAGCCTGCCCCGCGGGCACCCCGGCAGCCCCCATTAGGCTCCGCGGTCAAGGCCTGCGCG
>JBKJUS010000194.1:0-4149 GCA_046590575.1 Mycobacteriales bacterium
CGGCGAAGGCGTTGATGCGCGCCTGGTCGACCTCGAGCCACTCGCCGGTGCCCTCGGTCTGGCCGATGGCCGCCTGGTAGAGCTCGTACGCCTTCTCGCCGTTCGTGGCCATGCCGGGAGTCCTCCTGCGCTGGTGGGTGAAGGGCCGAGTCTCCCAGCCAGCGGTACCGCCGCGCGCAAGGGGTCCGCGGGGGCAGCGGGCGGCACGGCAGGGACCGGGCTCGAGCCGGTCCCTGCCGCGCGGGCCGAGGCGGCTACCTCTTGCCCGTACCGCCCTTGATCACGACGGTCGCGGTGTTGGTGCCGTTGCCGGCCACCGGGTCAGCCGTGGCACTCGTGGCAGAGGCGGTGTTGCTGATCGTCCCGACGCTGCCGGACACCTGCGCCTCGATGACGAAGGTCGTGTCAGCACCAGCCGGGAGCGTGGCGATCCTGCAGGTCACCGTGTGCGTGATCTTGACGTAGGTGCAGGACGGCGACACGTACTGCACGACGAGCTTCTTCGGGTCGAGCGGCAGCCGGTCGGTCACCACGACGTCTTGCGCGTCGGACGGTCCGCCGCTGCCGCAGTTCGGGGTGCTCGTCGACTGGGCGTCCTTCTCGCAGCCCTTGTCGTTGTGCACGACCAGCGAGTAGACGAGCACCGGCGAGGGGTTGCCGGAACGCTGCGTGGCCTGCTTGTCGAGCCAGAGGTCGGCGGAGGTCCCCACGACGGTGTCCGTCGTTGCGGTGTTGTTCGACGTGTCGGGGTCGGGGGTCGTCGAACCGACCACGGCGGCGTTGCGCAGGACCGAGTCCTTCGCGGCCGACGGAGCGACCAGAACGGTCAGGAAGACGGTCCTCGACGCGCCTGGTGCCAGGTCGCCCAGCGCACACACGACCCGGTCGGACTGCACCAGGGTGCAGATCGTGGCGCCGCTGGCGTCCTTCCCGCTGACGTACGTCGTGCCGGCCGGCAAGGTGTCCGACACCTCGACGGCCCGGGCCACCGAGGGTCCGGCATTGCCGGCCGCGATCGTGTAGGTGAGTGGGTTGCCGGCGGTCACAGGGTTCGGGCTGCTGGTCTTGCTCACCGACAGGTTCGCGAGCGTGGTGACGGGCGTGCCGACGCTAGCGCGGTTGTTGGCGTTGTTCGGGTCCTCGGTGGCGCTGGAGGCGACGGCCTCGTTGAACAGCACGGTGCCGCTCAGGACGTCCGCCGCGACGAGACCGTTCACCGTGATGGTCGCGGTGCTCCCGGGGGCCAGGTCACCGAGGCCGCATCGCAGCGTGCGTGCGTCCGGCTGCCCGTTGGTGCAGCTGCCCTGGGAAGAGGTCACCGACACGAAGCTGACGCCGAGCGGCAGGACGTCGGTGACCGACACGTTGCGCGCGGTCGAGGGACCGTCGTCGGTGACGGTGATCGTGTACGAGACGGGTGTCCCAGCCACGGCCGAGGCCGGACCGGTCTTGGTCAGCCGTAGGTCGGCGGAGCCCACGAACTCGACACGGCCGGAGGACTGGTTGTTGCCCGTGGCCGGGTCCGGCGTCGCACTGCTGACGGTGGCGACGTCGTTGATCTGGGCCACGTCACTGGCGGTGACCGAGATGCGGATCGTGGTGCGGCCCTTGGCGGGCTCGGTCCCGAGCGAGCACGACACGGTGATGCTCGTTGCCGGTCCGGCGCTGGTCGGTCCGCAGCTGCCGGAGGAGGCAGGAGTCACCGTGGCGCCGGTGACCGAGAACGGCGTCGCCGAGGTCAGGACGTCGCTGAGGGAGACGTCGCGACCGTCCGACGGACCGAGGTTGTCCACGTGGATGTCGCAGTAGCCGGTGCTGCCCGCGGTCGCCGGCTGGTCGGGCTTGCAGACCTTGGTCACCGCCATGTCGGCCTTGGCGAGCACTGTCGTCGTCGCGACCGCCGTGTTGTTACCCGGCGCCGGGTCGCCCTGGTTCGTGGCCGCGACGGACGCGCTGTTGGTCACGACGCCGCTCGTGGCCGCGCCGAGGTAGTCCGGCGGGATCGACACCTGCACGGCCACGCTGGCCGACTGCCCGGGGAGCAGGTTGCCGAGCCCGCAGGTCAGCGTGCCCGAGGCGTTGGTGCACGCCGTGCTGGTTCCCACGAGGGTCACCCCGGCGGGAAGCACGTCGGTCAGCGTGACGCCTCGGGCGGTGGTCGGCCCGGCGTTGCTGGTCTGCAGCGTGTAGGTCAGCACCTCACCCGCGACCACGGGGTCGGGGGCGTCGGTCTTGGTCAGGCGCAGGTCGGTGCTGTCGCACGAGGCGAAGCGGAACGAGCCGATCTGGGTCTGCCGGTTCGGACTGAACTCGTTGGTGTACCAGAACGTGCAGTCGTCGGTCGGGTCCACGTTCAGCGAGCTGTAGTCACCCCAGCGCGGGCTGACCGCCTCCGCAGGTCCCGCGGTGTTGCGCAGGAGGAACTTCTCCGGCTCGGGCATGCTCCCGAGCGGCGCTGACGCCAGCCGGCCCGTGTAGGCGACCGAGGGGAACAGGGGTGTCGCGGCGGTCGGGTCGGTCAAGCTGTAGCCCATCGCGATGTTGCCCTTGCCGTCCATGGCGACCGAGCCCATCCACCGGTGCGCGGTGCCGGGTGCGTAGGTGCCCTGCTGGTGGATCGACCAGCCGGCGCCACTGTCACGCAGCTCGTACCACCGCATGCCGGCCCGGTTGGCACCGTCAGCGTCGACCGAGGACTGGGAGGCGACCATGGACTGGTAGGTCCCGAAGTTGCGGTACTGCACCCGGTGCATGAGCCGTCCCGGCAGGGAGTCGACCCGCAGCGCGCCGACGCCGGGCTGCGGCACGCAGTTGCGGTTGACCGGTGGGTTCAGCCCCGATGCGTTGTCGCAGCCCAGGTCGACGTCGAACGGCGCCGTGGGGAGCGTGGTGACCAGCCCGAACGTCGTGTTGGCCGGGTTGGTCCAGTCGACGTCGAAGTCCCACATCTCGATCTGGTCGGCCGCGGCCTGACCCACCCCGGCGTCGCGGGAGACCAGGAAGTGGTTCGGCTCCCCGGCGGCCGGCGGGTTGACACCGTCCCAGTCGCTGGGGAAGGCACGGGAGCGCGCTGTGTCCGGGATGCCGGTGCCGAGGGCGCCGGCGCCGCTGCCGAAGTACTGGAAGCTGGCCGGGCTGCCGCTGACGAGGGCGGAGCGGTCGAAGGCGTACGCCCCGAGCTGGCCGCTGCCCTCGAACGTCGACATGAACAGGCCGTCGGACCAGATGCCGAACTTCATGTAGTCGTGCGACGCGGGAAGCACGAACTCGTACGCGAAGTACGTACCGGTCGGGTCGGGCGTCTGCGAGTAGGCGATGCACATGGCGAACGGCGCCGCGTTGGGGCTGGTGAACTGCGCCAGCATCCAGCGGTCGACCGTCTGGTCGTAGAGCACGATCGGGTCGCCTGCGTTCTGCGTCCGGCAGCCGTTGAACGCCGGGTTCTGGAACAGCGCGTTGATGTTGGTGGGGCCCGCCAGCGAGGTCCCCTGCTTGTCCCAGACCTGGAACGTGGCGTTGACCATCTGCACGTAGTGGTTGGGACCGACGTCGCCGACCGTGTCGGGCGGGGCGAACGGGCTGGACTGCCCGGCGAAGCTGCGGATCGGGCCGGTGAGGTCGTCGTTGGCCTCTCCCGCCGGCGCCGTGCTCGTCTGCAGGGCAGTGTCGGTCTTGTGGCTGGCAGTGGACCCCGGCGTCGAGCGGTCGGTGGTCTGGCTGCCGGCGCCTCGTGAGCCCGGCGGCAGGTCCTTCACCCTCGTGGTCCGCGAGGGCGTCGCGGGTGAGCTGACGCTGCCGGCTGCGGCCTGGCTCTCCGGCGGCGGCCCTCCGGACGCCGGGTTCGCGCTGACCAGCAGGCCGCTGGAGCCCAGCAGGACGCACGCGCAGGCAAGGCCGACAAGACGTCTCATGAGTCCCCCCCAGGACGACGCCGCCCCCCGGTGGCGTCAGGACGACGCAACACCCGACGCCCGAAGCCTGTCAAGGTCTCCCAGGTGTCGGAGATCGGTCAGCGCCGGGGCCTCGGCTCCGCCGGCAGGAGCGCGCTCACGTGCTCCGGCTCAGCCGTAGACGAGGCGGGTGATCCAGTCGGCGACCAGCGCCGGCTTGCTCTCGCCCTCGATCTCGACGGTGTAGGTCTTGGTGACC
>JBKJUS010000207.1:0-6999 GCA_046590575.1 Mycobacteriales bacterium
ACCGGACCGACCGGCTCGGGCAAGTCGACGACCCTTTACGCGACGCTCAATATCGTCAGCACGCCGGACAAGAACGTCATCACTGTCGAGGACCCTGTCGAGTACCGGATTCCCGGTATCAACCAGGTCCAGACGAATGTCAAGGCGGGGCTGACCTTCGCGGCGGCGCTACGGTCGATCCTTCGGTCTGACCCGGACGTCGTCCTGATCGGCGAGATCCGCGACCACGAGACGGCCCAGATCGCCATCGAGGCTTCGCTCACCGGCCACATGGTGCTTTCCACTCTGCACACCAACGACTCTCCTTCGGCGATCAGTCGGCTCATCGAGATGGGCATTGAGCCGTTCCTCGTCGGGTCCGCGCTGGACTGCGTCCTCGCCCAGCGTCTCGCTCGCAAGCTGTGCTCCAAGTGCAAGGAGGCCTACCAGCCGTCCGAGCAGGCGCTTGTTCATGCGCGATTCCCTTGGACCCCAGGGGAGCCGCTCCCGATGCTCTACCGCGCGGTGGGCTGCCAGCAGTGCAGCAAGACCGGCTACAAGGGCCGGATGGCCCTGCACGAGGTGATGCCGGTGACCGAGGAGATCGAGCGCCTTGCCGTCGAGCGACGGTCGGCCGACGAGATCGGTCGCGTCGCGCGGGCCGCGGGCATGACAACGCTGCGAGACGACGGCATGGCCAAGGTGCTGCTGGGCCACACCAGCCTTGAGGAGATCTTCCGCGTGGTCGTCTAGCGCTGCGCCAACCGGCTCAAGCGCCCGCGGCGTCCTGCCGATGCTCGACCCGACGTAATTCGTTGAGAAGAGGTTAGGCGTGAGCGTGGATCAGCCAATGTCGGGGGACTTCTTCACCCCCACGAAGACCCTGTCGCCGCTCGACGCCGGCTGGGCGCCGCCTTCGACCGTGCCCTCGCCGACCTCCAGCCCTACGGCGGCTCAGGTAGTTGCGGCTCAGGTAGTTGCGCCTGAGGTAGTCGCCGCGGCCCCACCCGCGCCCGCTGCGTTGAGCGCCTTCGCGCCGCCGCTGCCGGCTGCCATGCCAACGGAGAAGCCGGCTCAGTCCGATCCTCCGGCAGATACCGGGGAGTCGAAGTACGTCCGGGCAGCACTGGAGGAGAACAGCCGCGACGAGGGAATCTTCCTCAACGACCTGCTCGTCCGCGTGCTCGACTGTGGTGCCTCCGACCTCCACCTGACGGCAGGTGCTCACCCGGCAATCCGTCTCAACGGTCACCTCCAGCAGCTGGAGGAGTACCCGACGATGACCCCGCCGCTTCTGCAGAAGATGCTCTACGCGATCATCACGCAGAAGCAGCGCGAGCGTTTCGAGGAGGTTCTCGAGCTCGACTTCGCCTACGCCGTACCAGGCAAGGCGCGGTTCCGCACCAACATGTACCGCCAGCGCGATGCGGTGGGGGCGGCATTCCGCCTGATTCCGTTCGAGATCAAGCCTCTTGAGTCGCTTGGCGTGCCGGCCGCTGTGTCGAACTTCGCCATGCTGCCGCGAGGATTCGTCCTCGTCACCGGGCCGACTGGCTCCGGAAAGTCGACCACCCTGGCGTCGCTCATCGATCTCGCCAACCGCCAGCGCAAAGAGCACATCATGACGGTCGAGGACCCAATCGAGTTCCTGCACCGGCACCGCAACTGCATTATCAACCAGCGCGAGGTGGGGGAGGACACCCACTCCTTCCAGAACGCGCTCAAGCATGTCCTACGTCAGGACCCTGACATCATCCTGGTCGGCGAGATGCGCGACCTCGAGACCATCTCCGTGGCGCTGACCGCAGCGGAGACCGGCCACCTGGTGTTCGCGACGCTGCACACGCAGGACGCCGCCCAGACGATCGACCGAGTGATCGACGTCTTCCCCCCGCACCAGCAGCAGCAGGTGCGGGTGCAGCTCGCCAGCTCGCTGCAGGGGATCGTCTCCCAGCAGCTTTGCCGCACGTCGGATGGCAAGGGTCGGGTCGTGACCGCCGAGGTCCTGGTCGCTACGCCGGCCATTCGCAACCTCATCCGCGAGGGCAAGACACACCAGATCTACTCCGCGATGCAGGCCGGGGCGAAGTTCGGGATGGCGACGATGGACCAGCATCTTGCTGAGCTCGTCAGGGCCGGTCGCGTCACCTACGAGACCGCCCTCGAGAAGTGTCACCACGTCGAGGACTTCAACCGGCTTTGCGGCCGGGCCTGATCGCGACACGGAACTTCGGGACTAGGAGACCTACAGCCATGGCGTCTACCACTTACGCGTACAAGGTTCGCGACCGGACCGGCAAGCTGGTCAGCGGGACGATCGAGGCCGAGTCGCCGTCCGCCGTCGCGAACAAGCTGAAGGGGATGGGCTACGCGCCCGTCTCGATCGAGCAGCACAGCGCCGGCCTCAAAAAGGAACTCTCGATCCCGGGCTTCGGGAAGAAGAAGGTCAAGCTCAAGGACCTGGCTGTCTTCTCTCGCCAGTTCGCGACGATGGTCAACTCCGGCCTGTCGCTGCTGCGCTCGCTCAACATCCTCGCCGAGCAGACGGACAACCCGACGCTGCAGAAGGTGATCGTCGAGGTCCGGAACGACATCGAGACCGGTAACGCCCTCTCGGTCGCGATGGGAAAGCATCCCGAGATCTTCCCGCCGCTCATGGTCAACATGACCAAAGCGGGTGAGGTCGGCGGGTTCCTTGACACCACCATGCTGCAGATCGCCGAGAACTACGAGGCCGAGGTCCGCCTGCGCGGGAAGGTCAAGGCGGCGATGACCTACCCGGTCGTCGTCTTCGTCATGGCCATCCTCATGTGCCTGATCATGCTGATCTTCATCGTGCCGACCTTCGAGCAGCTCTTCACCGACCTCGGCGGCGAGCTGCCGCTGCCCACGAAGATCCTGGTCTTTCTGAGCGGGATCGTGAAGGTCGCCATCGTGCCGACCATCATCGTGCTGGTCGTTGCCTGGAAGACCTACTCCAAGAACAAGAACCGTGCAGGTGTCCGCAATGTCGTCGACCCGCTCAAGCTCAAGGTGCCGGTCTTCGGCAATCTCTTTCACAAGATCGCGTTGACCCGTTTCGCGCGCAACCTCGGCACCCTCATGAAGTGCGGAGTGCCCATCCTGCAAAGCCTGGACATCGTCGCGGACACCACAGGCAACGTCGTGCTCGGCCGTGCGGTGCGTGACGTCCAGGAGAGCGTGCGAACTGGCGAGGCGATCTCCGCTCCGCTGGTCAACCACGCCGTCTTCCCGCCGATGGTCGTGCAGATGATGGCTGTGGGCGAGGACACCGGTGCGCTGGACAACATGCTGCTCAAGATCGCCCAGTTCTACGACCAGGAGGTCGAGGCGACGACCGAGTCGCTCACTGCGCTCATCGAGCCGCTGATGATCGGGTTCCTCGGTGCTGTCGTCGGCTCGATGATCGTCGCCCTCTACATGCCGATCTTCAAGATCTTCGACCTCATCGGCTAGCCGAAGGCTCGTGAGGAGGTGGGGCCGTTCCGCTAGTCGGGCGGCCCTTCTTCACGTCCCGACATCGATGTGCGGACCCACCGCCAGACACGGTGCCGATATGTGCCGAAAATTGAGATGGCGCGACGCTAAAGGGAGGGGGCCGAACGGACGAAACCATTTGTGTCAACGAGCCGCAAGCCAAGCAAGGGCACACCCGTCGTGAGGCGGGGTCGCAAAGCCAAGGAACCCACAGGGCCCGTGGGTCAGCCTGGTTGCCTTCGGCCGGCACCTCCTCGGAGGAGCTGCGCGAGGGGGAATGCATCACTATCCGCGCGGCTCACCCTTCATCGTCCTCAGGAGGACAACATGCTCGCTCGTCTCCGCAAGTCCACGGAGGAGCGTGAGGGCGGTTTCACCCTCATCGAGCTCCTGGTCGTCATCATCATCATCGGCATCCTTGCCGCGATCGCCATCCCGACGTTCCTCAACCAGCGTCAGAAGGGCTACAAGGCGGACATGAAGTCGGCTGCGAAGAACGCGGCCACCGCGATCGAGTCGCTCGCCACCGAGACCAACGGCGACTACTCAGGCGCTAACGGCTTCACCGGCACCGAGCTCGCTGCTGAGGGCTTCCGGTCCAGCAGCACCGTTACTGTCGCGGTTGCGTCGACCACTGACGACTACTGCGTCACCGTGACCGACTCCCGCCTCACCGGCACGACGTTCTACTACTCGAGCGACGTGGGCGCACCCTCCGAAACCGCTTGCTAGGCACCAGCATCTGAGCTCCACATCAGTGAAAGGGGCGGCCCTGCGGGGCCGCCCCTTTCGCTGCGCTTCGGCTCAACCTGGGTGCGTCCGGACCCGATGAGTTATCCGTGACGTCGCGACGAAGCACCGCCGACCGCGAGGGCGGGTTCACCCTCATCGAGCTCCTCGTGGTGATCGTGATCATCGGCATCCTGGCCGCGATCGCGGTCCCGACCTTCCTGCGGCAGCGGCAGAAGGCCTACCGCACCCAGGCATTCGCCGACCTGCGCAGCGCCGCCCTGGTCATCGAGACGGTCGCCTCGGACTTCGAAGGTTCCTACCTGCCGGTCAACGGCGCGGATATGGACTCCCCGATTCTCACCAACTTCGGCTTCCGCAGCACGGTCTTCACCGTGCTCTCCGTGCAGTCCGACCAGGACTTCTACTGCATCCGGGGCACCCACCAGATCCTCGCCGATCGCGAGTTCGTGCTGCGCAGCGACACGGGGCTCATCCAGGAAGGTCCGATCGGCGCAGTTTCATGCTGACTTTCGGACCAGTACCGCTAAGCCTTGGGCGCATGGCTGCCGATAGGGCACTGGCGGGTCAGCGATCGCTCAAGGAGGGGAAGCACACGGTGGATCGAGTCAGGACGTCGCAGGACCGTGGTTTCACCCTGATCGAGGTGCTCATGGCAATGCTGCTGTTCGGCATCCTCTGCGCTCTTGCGGTCGGTCCCTTCCGGTCCTACGGCCACACCCAGGCGCACAAGACCACGACCCGGGCAGTCGTGTCGTCCCTGCGCAACGCTCAGGTCAGCGCCGTCGCCGAGAACGTCACCTACCGGGTGGACGTGGCCGGCGACGGCCGGTCGCTCACCGTGTTCCGCGTTGAGGCCGGTGGCGACGTTGCGCGGAGCACCGTGACAGTCGACGACGCGAAAGTGAGCCTGTCCGACGCGCAGTTCCTGGCCACGGACGGTTCGGTGGGCACCAGCATCTACTTCTACCCGCGCGGCTCGGCCAGCCGTGGTCGCCTCTTCGTCGTCCGCGACGACCGTGACGCCCGCTACGCCGTGCGGGTCGAAGGGCTGACCGCGCGGGTTTCCTACGACGAGAAGGCGGCAGCGTGATCACCTCCGCGGGAAGCCGCCGGACCAGCCTGGCCGGTCGGTTGCTAGCCCGACGTCAGGCCGACGGGGGATTTACGCTGCTCGAGGTCATCGTCTCGCTCGGGGTGTTCGCGCTCATCACGTCGGCCACGGTGCCCATGTTGCTGTCCGGCCTCAAAGCGTCATTGGTGGCCAAGCTGGACACCGGCGCCAAGAACCTGTCGCAGGAACGCTTCGAGCAGATGCGCAACGCTCCGTTCCACCTCGACCAGCAGGTCGACACCACGCCGGACCTGCTCGACACCTACTTTCGCAATCTCGCCGTCGCTCCGTCGAAAAGCGCCTCGGGCTATGTCACCGGCACGGCACGACGGGCCGGAGAGCCGGCGACCGGCCCGTTCTACCGGGTTGTCGTCGACCCGATTCCCGGGTTCGCCGACTACAAGCAGTACATCGCCACCCAGTTCCTGGACAACAACCGCAACCCGGTCACACCACCTGCCGGTTACGACTCGCAGGTCGTGGCACAGGACTTTCCGTCTTCGTTGCTGGTCGGCGTGACCGTCAACACGGAGTGGTTCGCGGGTGTGCTGAGCAAGCGATTGGGCGTATTCAGCGAGATCGCTGACGGCAGCCCGACGGCGCCACGGGTGACCCTCCAGTCGCGTACGGCGGCACTGCGCCTCCTCAGCACATTCGACGGCTCCGACCTGCTTCTCGAAGCGGGGGTGACTAACCTCGACGGCTCGCTGACCACCGGCTCGAGTGCTGGGGTGTCGGCCCAGGGAGCCTTCGCATCGTTGACCCCCGGAACCAGGATTGACGGCGCAGCGGCCACGGCCGCCGCTCCGCCGGATGTGCCCGCGCAGTCCGATTCCGACGTCTCGGTGCAGCAGCTCTGGTCTGGCGGTGAGCTGCTTGCCCAGTTCGGGCGCACCGATGTCGCGGGGGTGGCGGCGCGCGTGCCCAGCGGCGAGCCGGTCGGGGCGACACCCGCGAGTCCGGCTCGGGCTGGAGTCCGTGGCACGGCCGAGCTGGGCTTCTCCAACGGCCCAGTGACCAGCGTCAACTACTTGGAGCTTCTTCCCGGCCGGCCCCGCATCTCGTTCGTCGTAAACGGACTGCAACAGGCCGGCGCGTCGGGCTGGATGCGCTCGGTCGGCGGATCCGCGCATACCGCCACGACCAGCTCTTCAGCCGAGACGAAGACCATCAGCATCCTGCCGACGAGTTTCGCGCCCAACGGCTTGGTCCGGCTGACTCTTGCGGACGCCACTTTGGACTGCGCGACAGATGGGACCACAGCCACATCGGTGCTGGCCTACGCGGCGACGGTGGAGTACTGGCGCTATAACCCGGTCACCGGCGCTAGTGGGTACGTCAACGCCGGCCCGTTGTCCTCGACCAACACCGTCGACCCGTTGTCCGCCATCAGCCTGTCGACCGGTGTCTCCGGCGTGCCGGTGGCGCCCTCGGCCACCGTCGGCACCCTCTACCTGGGTCACTACCTGACGAGCTGGTCGAGCCTGACGGTCGGCGCGATCAACGCGGGCCGGACAGTGTCGACCGGCGGCGAGGGGCTCACCGCGTCCTACGCCGGCGTGGTGTCCATCGGCACATTCCAGACGCGCCTGGCCGACCCGCTGTCCACCATCAACCTGCACGTCGGCGCAATGAGCTGTCACGTCGAGGACAACCGG
>JBKJUS010000149.1:0-47531 GCA_046590575.1 Mycobacteriales bacterium
GGCTTCGACACCGCCACCGTCACCGCCCAGGGCCTCAGCTCCCGGCAGACACGACGAACGCGAGGTGGGGACTTCCGCTGGCCACACGTGGGGACTTTTCGTGGCCACCAGCGGGGACTTTCACATGGCCACGGACAGTTGGAACGCCCTCGGCCTAGTCATACTTGTCGGGTAGAAAGCGTGCTCTGGCGCGGTCGCCGATGAACAGGCAGGCCACCAACATGAGCGCGCCGGGTAGGGGATGGCCGGATTGAAACAGAGCGAAGCACGCGGTGAAGGTGACTAAGAACAGCGCGAGCAGAAGGGCAGTCACTCAGACGACGACCCCCACCCCCGCTGACCTGCCCCTCTCCCATTACCAAGCCTGTCGAGGGAGTGGGACTTGGTCGGGGGGACGTTTTCCCCCGACCAAGTCCCACCCCCGACCCGCCCACGACGCATCCGGGCAGGTCAGCGGGGGTGGCCAGCACCACACCACGGAGCTGTTGCGAGTTCTCCGGCGCCGCGACCAGAACACCTCGGTCGCGGCACCCCAGAAATACCTTTCGCGGCGACGGCACGATCGCTCTCGAAGATCTTGGCCGGCTGCTTCACGCACATCCCCCTCCTCACGACATAGCCGCCAAATCAGGTAGCGCGGCGTCGGGGTCAAGGGCCGCCGTAGGCGGCCGCGGAGCGGTCGCAGACCCTTGATGCCGACGCCGGGCTGCCCACACTTGCGGCGCGGCGTGAGGAGGACACACGAGACCTCACTCGATGACCCCGAAGATCGCATCGGCCACGAGCTGCGCGGCGTCCGCCTGCATCGCCGGCGTGACATGGCTGTAGGTGTCGAGGGTGATGGCGATGCTGGCGTGGCCGAGCCGTTCGCTAACGATCTTCGGATGGATCCCACGCTCGAGTGCGAGCGTCGCCCAGGTGTGGCGCAGGTCGTGCAGGCGGATCCGGGGCAGACCGGGCACGCGCTCAACACGTCGGTAGAACTCTCTGGTGAAGTGCTTCGGGTCTTCCAGGTGGCCGTCGGGAAACGCGAAGACGACGTTGTGGTCCTGGTACGCCGCGCCGAGTGCGAGCTTTTCTACGTTCTGACGGGCCTTGTGAAGCTTGAGGGCCGCGATCGTGTTCGAGTCGAGCTGGACCAGCCGGCGGCCTCGCGCGGTCTTCGGGGCACCCCACTGCACCTCGCTGTCGACGTCGACGAGCGTCTTGGTGATCGAGAGCTGACCTCGAACCAGGTCCACGTTGTCCCAAGTCAGACCCAGCGCCTCGCCGCGCCGCATACCCGTCGAGACGAGAACTAGGAACGCCGCGTATCGGCGGTCCTGCCCGATCGAGCGCAAGAAGTCACGGACCTGGGATGCAGTCCACGTGCGCGGCGGAATCCGGTTGGCCAACGACACCTTCGGGGGGTCCGCAGCCGTCGCGGCGTTGCGATGCACCAGCGACCAGCGCAGCGCGTCACGCAGGCACCGATGAATGATGCAGTGCACGTAGTGGACGCTGCGATGCGCCAACCCTCCAGTGCCGTGTCCCTTACGCCCGTTGGCGAGCAGCGACGCGTAGAGGCTGTTGAGCACCAGCGGTGTCAGCCGCTGCAACGGCACGTCGCCGAGCACCGGCAGGACGTGCACGCGCATGTTGCGCGCGTAGCTGCGGAACGTCGACGGCCGCAACGTCGGCTCGATCACCGGCAACCATTTGCCAACCACGAAGTCGCGCAGGGTCAGGTCGATCCTCGCGACGTAGGAGTTGCTGTCCATCGCGCTGAGCTGCTCACGCAGCGCGATCTCCGCCGCCTTCTGGGTCGCGAATCCACCCTTCGACCGCGCCCGTCCGGCCTTGCCGGTGAACGGGTCGAGCTCGCGAAAGCGGTACTCCCAGCCGACGCCGCGTCGGCGTACCGAGCCCCTCATCGCGCACCCATGACAGGCACGATGCGCGGCGAATGTCTCCGGAACCTCACCGCAGCGTCACCAAACCCGTGATCTCGCGGTGAGGTTGCGGTGACGTCCCGGGAAGTTCCGGTGACATTGCTGGGCGGGGCCTCTAGTTGATCTTGGTACTGCCCACGGATTGCCCACGAACGCCACGGCAGCAGGCGATATTCGCCACTACCCGGCGCTACGGCTGCATTGCCTTTGTGCAGGTCAGGGACTATGTGGTCACCCCAACTGTCAGAGCGTCAGGCACCCTTTGACGGGTTCGAATCCCACGCCCTCCGCTCCTGACCTGCGGTTTTGCCTTGAGGCCCGCCCGGTGGGTGACCCGGCGAGGAGGCGACCTTCACGAAACCTTCACGGCGCTCCGTCGGCTGCGTAGCTCTCCCCCGGCCTGACGGACCATCGCCGCGATGAGCTCAGCGGCTTCCCGGTCTACCTGTGGCAAGACCCGGGTGTCAGTGTCGGCCGTGAAGGAACTGCGGGCGTGACCCGGCCGCTTCGACACGATGGTGACGTCCACACCGGCGGACAACGCATGGGTCGCATGCGTGTGCCTCAGCCCGTGGAGAACGATTCGGCGCAGCCCCGCCTGCTGGCCAAGGGTGATAAAGCGACGGCTGACCTGCTCGGGCGCGACGGGCGAGCCGTCCTGACGGCAGAAAACGAGGTCGAGGCCGTTGTGCGACGGACCCCAGGCCAGGCGTTCTGCTGCCTGCGCCGCGCGGTGCACCCGCAGCGCGGTAGTCGTGCCGGTGTCTAACGACACGACCCGTGCCCCCCGGCGCGTCTTGGGCTCGCCGAACTCCCGCGCCTCACCGGACTGCGTGAGCTGCTACGCCATGTTCGGGGGCCTGGGCCGAAACCTCACCGCGACCTCCCCGCCACCTCACCGAGGTCGGTGCGGCCGCAGGTCGAACGCGCAGACCCCCCTCATCACGCCATAGCCGCCGAAACAGGCAGCGCGGCGACGGCGTGATTGTGGAACCCGCGGGGCAAGAAACAGACCCCAACTGCTGTCTCACTCCGCCAGGGTTTCCGTCCGCGACCTGGAACGTCGGGTGGGGACGACGAAACGGCGGCCGACTTGGGTGGCCGGAACCAAATATTTCGGACGATGCCTGGCGGGAGAACCCAGCCTCACTGAACCCAGGACGGGTTCAGACGAACGCAAGCAAGGTGTCCGGCGGCATGACCCCTTTAACGGCAGCTGGGAATTCACGGTTTCCGACTGCCGGTGACTTCGGAGGTCAGCACCGCCAACCCGCGGGTGGCGCGGGCCGAAACGTCACCGAGATCGAAGCGGTCGGCGTAGCGCTCGTTGGCGGCGAGCACATCCGCGAAGGCGTCCTGGTCGTGGAGGTGCGGGCGGGCCGGTCGCGGCGCCTGTCAATGTCGTGAGCGCACGGTCAGGCCGACTCGGTCGTGGGCGGCCAGGGAGCCGTCCTCGACCAGGGCGACCCAACCTCCCCGTTGAAGAACGCATTCTATGAGCTCGTCGACGGCATCCTCGAGGACCTCTGGGTGCTCGACGTCGTCAGCGGGCATGAGCAGATCGCCGTCGCCGCTCAGGCGTGCTGGGTAGAACAGGCCCTCTTCCACCGCGAGCATCTCCACCCGTTCGTGCCTGGCTGCCAACCAGCAGGACTGCATGCCCGAGACCGTCCGCATTTCACTAGTGCACCGGTCCAGTAGACGTAGGGCCTCGTCCTGGCGCCCGCGCAGGTAGCTCTCCAGCACCGGCCTGATGCGCTGGGCCAGGGCGGTGAGCGAGTGATTGCCGATGTTGGCGGGGATGGTGCCGGCGATCCGGGGCACCTTCGTCTGGGCCATGAACTGGGCCAGTACCCGATCAGGTCCAACGAGCACCACAGGCGCGGGGTACAGCTTCAAGTGGATGGTCAGGGCCCGCTCGACCCGTTTAAGGAAGGCCGTGTGGTCGGCGTCGGACACGCTCGGGCGGGACGGGTCTTTGGATTGCTGCTTCGGGTTGCTGAGCGGGAAGGTGTCGCCGGGAGCGGGTTGAAGTGTGTCGCCGAGGCCGTCGAGTAGGCGTGCTTCGCGGGAGCTGAGGACGAGAACGACGTGGCGGGGAGTGCGATGAAGCGACCGCACCAGGTCTCGGGTGGCAAACGTCGGGTCGATAACCACCCGCTCTTGCACTTCGACGGGTAGGTGAACGACGCACGCGGTGCCGGGGCTGGCGTAGATGGCGAGCCCGCGGCTTGTCGGTTCCAACGTTGCATGCGCTGCGAGCCGGGCGAGAGCCAGCAGGATCTCGGGGGTCTCGGGGAGCTTCTCGCTCCCCAACCGTTGGGTGGCCTGCCGCACGAGACGTCGCAGGGTGGCAGCGTCCAGTGGCGTCATCACAGCTGCGGGGGCGGTGTTCATCAGCAGCGAGACGGCAGGGTAGCCGTGGTTCGCTTGGAGCAGCAGGACCTGGGCTGCCGTGGGCGGGATCGGCCGTAGTGAACGGACTGGGATGGGCTGGCTTGCCGTGATGGTGGTCATCGTCGCTTTCCTGTCGTCGTGCGCGAGTGTGAGCTGGGTGTTCAGATGCGTCATGGCGCCAGGAGGCTCACCGTTGGTTCGCCGACGGCCCGGGGCATTGTTGCCGCGCGGGGGTCCAGCTGGGGCTGGCGGTTGCTCCGGTTCGACCGGGGCGGTACCAGTGACTCGGACGGTGGCAGCGGCGCGATTCCGCGGCGTCGGCACAGTCGGCCTGCCGCCGCGGCGAGGCGGCGTGTCCGCCGGGTGGCAGAAGCCGAGTCGCGGAAAGGCATCCTGACGGCTGTCCAGTCGACGCCACTGCCACGCAGCACCCGCTGGACGTGCCGTTCTCGATTCAGCAGCGCCTCGTCGGTGCGGCGGGCCGCAGAGCGTGCGACTGCTGCGTCGGTGGTGAAGCCGATACGCCGCTGGGCCAGTGCCACTAGCAAACCGGCGTTCATCCGACGTGCCCGGGCGGCGGCAGCAGCCAGCCGCTCCAGGGAGAACTCGTCGTCGACAACGACGAGGAATTGCCGTTTGGCCGTCGCTGCGGTGCGGGGAGCAGATCTGCGGACGCTCACATCAGTCGCCTCTCGGGCATCACCGAGACTTACCTCGATGTACGATTCGAGATTAGCGAACTTTTCTTCGTATGTCTACTCCAACGGTACTTGGGGGACGAGCAGATCGAGCAGCTTGTCGAGATCGTGGCCGGCGGTCAGCGGATGGCGGAAATGCCGTCCTGTGGCGACGGTGTAGCTGTTGCGACGGCCGACCCGTGCCCTGGTCAGGTAGCCGGCAGTGACCAGGTCGGCCACGATCTTCTGCGCTGCCCGCTCGGTGATGCCGACCTTGAGCGCGACGTCGCGCAGGCGTACCTGTGGGTCTCGGGCGATGGCGAGCAGCACGTGTGCGTGGTTGGTCAGGAAAGTCCACCGCGCCGTGACGGTCTTCGATGCAACGACAGAATTCTGGTTCGTCATTCCGAGTACGGTAGTCCTTCGGCGCCCGTTCACGGCTAGGACACGGGTCCGCGCCGGACGCCACGGAGATCGAAGGAGCACAGAGTGCTTGAGGTCAGCGTCCTGCGATGGACGATCACGATTGGTCTGATCGTGGGGTTGCTGGCCGTCGACCTGGGGCTGGCAGCCCTCCGCCCGCACGCGGTGGGCTTTCGCGAGGCCGCCGCCTCCTCGGTGTTGTTCATCGCAGTGGCCTTGGCGTTCGGGCTGGTCTTCACCGTCCAGGTTGGTGGGGAGTTCGGCGCGCAGTACTTCGCCGGTTACCTCGTGGAGAAGAGCCTGTCGGTCGACAACCTGTTCGTCTTCGTCATCATCATGGCGACCTTCGCCGTACCTGACATTCAGCAGCAGAAGGTCCTCACGTTCGGGATCGTGCTTGCCCTGGTCCTGCGCGGGATCTTCATCGCCATGGGTGCCGCCCTGCTGGACCTGTTCGCCTTCATGTTCCTCATCTTCGGTCTCGTGCTGATCGGCACTGCCGTGCAGCTCTACCGGCACCGCGACGCCGACCCCGACATGCAGGACAACGCCCTGGTCCGTCTGGCCCGGCGGTTCTTGCCGGTCACCGACGACTACGACCGCGGCCGGCTGTTGACTCGCCTCAACGGACGGCGGGCAGTCACTCCCTTGTTCATCGTGCTGCTTGCGATCGGCAGCAGTGACCTGCTGTTCGCCCTCGACTCGATCCCGGCGATCTTCGGCGTCACAGAAGAGCCATACATCGTGTTCACCGCGAACGCCTTTGCCCTGCTGGGCCTGCGGGCCCTGTTCTTCCTCGTGAAGGGTCTCCTCGATCGGCTCGTCTACCTTTCGACCGGCCTCTCGCTCATCCTGGCGTTCATCGGCGCCAAGCTCGTACTGCACTGGGGACACGGACTCAGCGACCGTGTGCCGGAGATCAGCACCAACCTCAGCCTGGCCGTCATCGTCGTGGTCCTGATCGTGACCACGGTCGCGAGCCTGCTCAAGGTGCGCCGCGACCCTGAGGCCCGCGCCCATGCTGGGTCGCTCACTGGGCACAAGCACCCGCAGTCGGATGTGCTGGCTGAAGGCCAATAGTTAGTCACTGCTCGATGCAGTGCTCGTTCCTTGGCCTTCGGGTCGGGGGTAGGAAGCATCTCTGAGGCGCGTGCTGACCCTTCACGAAACCTTCACGAACAGCGTGACGTGTCGACCGGGCAGTGGGCGGCCCAGTGGAAGACGCAGACGTTGACTTCCCGCGATGCCACGACCACCGTCGAGCGCACGGATTGCCCACCGGTCGACGACCTCGGGTGGATACCCCGTGCTGTATGGCTCAAGGCTGACGTCCGTAGACCAGAGGTGGGACCGATGCGCAAACTGACCTGTTCCATGGGGCTCTCCCTCGACGGCTACATCGTCGGACCGGACGGCGGTTTCGAGTGGAGCGCACCTGACGAGGAGGTCTTCCGCTTCGCCACGGATGAGGTCCGACAGATCGGGGTCCACCTGCTGGGGCGGCGGCTGTACGAGACGATGCGGTACTGGGAGACGGCTGACCAGGACCCGGCACTGAACGACTTGGAGCGGGAGTTCGCCGCGCTGTGGACATCGCTTCCGAAGGTGGTGTTCTCTGCCACGCTGGACTCTGTCGAAGGTGGTTACCACTTGGCCCGCGGCAGTTTGGGCGCCGAAGTCGAGAGGTGGCGAGCCGAGCCTGGAGAGGGCGACATCGCCATCGGCGGCGCCGCGCTCGCTGCCGAGGCAGCCGACCTAGGTCTTGTCGACGAGTACGGACTGCGAGTCCACCCCGTGCTGGTAGGCGGCGGCACGCCGTTCTTCCCGCGGGCTGAACGTCGCGCGGACCTGGAACTCCTCGACAGCCGCACGTTCAGCTCTGGTGTCGTGTACCTCCGCTACCGCGTGGCGCGCTGACACTTCGAATCCCACGCCCTCCGCTGTCGTGAGAACTCATTCGGCCATCGTCGGCCTGATTCCCATCGACGATTGTGAAAGGCTCGTGGAGGCGCTCGGCCGGTCGCCTGAAAGCCCAGCGGGAGGTTCGCGATGACCTCAGCGTGGCCGTTGTTTGACCTGCGGCTGCAGCTCGGTGACGTGCTCCTTCGTCCGGTCGCCGAGATTGACCTTCCGCTGTTGGCGGCGATTCTTCCGGACGACGTTGAGCTCGACCCTGCGCTGCCTACGGACCGCTCGGTTGCGATCTACCAGGGGTACTGGCGCGCGCAAAGCCTCTGGAGTGCGGAGGACTGGGCCCTGTCATTCCTGGTGCAGCGTCGCGATCAAGTGGTCGGTGTGCAGGTCTTGGAAGGCAAGGATTTCCGGCTCCTGCGCACCGTCGACAGCGCGTCGTGGCTCATCCCATCTGCACGCGGCCGCGGTATCGGGAAAGCCATGAGGGCTGCTGTTCTCGACTTCGCGTTCAACTCTCTTGGAGCGCAGGCCGCGGTCACGGCGGCGTGGCAAGACAACAAGGCATCGCTCGGCGTATCTCGATCGCTCGGCTATCTGCCCAACGGCGAGCACTGGCACCGTCGAGGAGACCGCGCCGATCTGATGGTTCACCTGCGGATGACACGTTCTGACTGGTCGGGCGTCGAGGTGGCTGTCGAAGGCTTCGAGGCGTGCCGCGAGCTCTTCGGAGTCTCGGAAGCTTGATGGATGAGTTGCTTGCTGCGGCTGCGCGCAACAACGCGGACTGGTGCGACCTGGTGTGCCGAGCCAACGGGATGGAGCCCCAACTCACTCCGGGTTTGTGGTGGTCTCCCACTCGGACGCCCCCGCTGTATCCAGATGCTGTGACGCTTCTGCCGCAGACGACGGCCACTCAAGTGCTCGACCGAATCGATGCGTCGCCGGGTGCCTCGGTCAAAGACAGCTTTTCAAAGCTGGATCTGGGAGCCGCGGGCTTCCAGATTCTGTTCTCGGCTGACTGGATCGTGGCTACAGGCAGCGGTGCGCAGCGCACGCCTTCGCAGAGATGGAAGCGAGTTCAGGACGTCGCGGATTGGGCGCGGTGGCAGGCCGTCGGGCCGGAGTTGCCCGACATACCCGCGGTGCTCTTCGCGCAGGAGCGGGTCACTCTCTTATGGGCTGATGATGAGCCAGATACTGGCGCGCGTGCCGTCTTGCACGCTTCGGGCGACGTGGTCGGCATCAGCAATGCCGCCGCCGTCGACGGACCGTCGGAGGCCATGTGGTCAGACCTCGTTGTCGAGGCTGCTGCTCGCTATCCGGGACGGGCCATAGTCGGTTACGAGAGACATGAAGAACTCGCGGCCGCTCTCGCGTGCGGCTTCCTGCGTCACGGGCCTCTCCGCGTCTGGACGCGTCATGGTGAAGGCGAGCCCTAAGTAGTTGCCGCTACACCACCTGCTCTCGAACGCCGGCGTCCTTGGCTTGCTGGACCACTGCGTGCGACGCCTCACCCACCTCCGGCCAGTCCTCGTTCGGGATGTGGTCCATCGAGCCGTCATCGAACGAGATCAGGTACCGCGGCATCTGGTGACTCCGTCCTCTGGGGGCCCGAAACCCTGTGCTGCCTGCGGCGGGCGCTACTAGCCGGCCCGATCGCTCCTTACAGCTCCGGTACGGGGGGAAGCGACGCACGAACTGCCGCAAGCTCGCGGGACGCGGCGTCGAGCAGCTTCAGCATTTGGTCGGGTGGTGCGGTGAGGCAGCAATCCAGCGCTTCGCGGACATGCTCCTCCGCGTGTTGGAGCGAGTCGACGAACTCTCGCGTCACACCGAGGTCGACCTGACGCTGCAGCCGCCTGGCCTGCTCCGCCAGCATCCGGTTCTTTTCGAAGAGGTCGATGAAGACCGCGACCTTCGCGCGCAACACCCAGGGGTCGAAGGGCTTGGAGAGGTAGTCGACCGCGCCGGCGGCATATCCGCGGAAGGTGTGGCTAGGTTCGGAGCTGATTGCCGTCAGGAACACGATGGGGATGTGCCGGGTGCGCTCTCTCTGCTTGATGTGCGCTGCGGTCTCAAAGCCATCCATGCCGGGCATCTGGACGTCGAGCAGAATGACGGCGAAGTCGTCGACCAGCAAGTGCTTGAGCGCGTCCTCCCCGGACTCGGCCGTGACCAGGTCCTGGTCCAGCGACTGCAAGATCGCCTCGAGGGCGAGAAGGTTCTCCGGCCGATCGTCGACGAGCAGGATCTTCGCCTTGCGGCCCGGATACACCATCACTCCTCACCCCCCACCGCGGCCGCGTCGTCCACGGCGCGGCTGCGGACGAGCCACGAGGTCATGACCGTCAAAAGTCGGTCCAGGTCCACCGGCTTGGTGATGTAGTCGGACGCTCCTGCCGCGACCGACTTGTCGCGGTCGCCAGCCATCGCCTTTGCGGTCAGGAACAGGATCGGTAGCGAGTCGAATCGACTGGCGCGCCGGATCGCCATCGTCGTCTGGTTGCCATCCATCTCCGGCATCATCACATCCATCAGCACCAGGTCCACGCCCGGGTGCTCCTCGAGCTGCCGGATGCCGTCGCGACCGTTGTCCGCGTAAAGAACGCGCATGCCGTACATCTCCAGCGCACTCGTCAGCGCGAAGACGTTGCGTACGTCGTCGTCAACTACGAGCACGGTGGCACCTTGGAGCACCTCGCGGTCGGCGACCGCTCCATGGTGGTCCACCGGCAGCGCCGCGGTGTCTGACGTGAGCATCGGCACCATGCCCGCCTCCAGATCGTCAGCGGCAACCAGGCCGGCGAGGTCGAGCTCGGCCAGGGCCGGCTCGACGTCGCCGTAGGGGTAGACGGCCGGGACATAGAGCGTGAACGTGCTGCCGACCCCAGCCTCGCTCTCCACCGCGATCGACCCGCCGAGCAGCCGGGCGATCTCCCGGCTGATCGAGAGCCCCAGCCCGGTGCCGCCGTACTTACGGCTGGTCGTCCCGTCGGCCTGCTGGAAAGCCTCAAAGATGAGCTTGAGCTTCTCGGCCGGCACCCCGATCCCCGTGTCGGTCACCGAGAAGGCGATGACGTCCTCAGCGTCGTTGAGTGCTGGGATGGCGAAGAGCATGTCCTTCGACGCCGGAGTGATGGACAGCGTGACGGTGCCCTCGTCCGTGAACTTGATGGCGTTGGACAGCAAGTTCTTGAGCACTTGCTGAAGTCGCTGCTCGTCGGTGATGACCGCCTCAGGCAGCGACTCATCAGCGTTGACGACGAGCTCAAGGCCCTTCTGCGACGCGAGCGGGCCGAAGGACTGCTGCACATAGCTGCAGACGTCAGTGATAACCAGCGGACCTGGTCGCACGTCCATCTTGCCGGCCTCGACCTTCGACAGGTCGAGGATGTCGTTGATCAGTGAGAGCAGGTCACTACCTGCGCTGTGAATGGTGCGAGCGAACTCAATCTGCTTGCCGGTGAGATTCTCGTCTGTGTTGTCAGCGAGCAGTTTCGCCAGGATCAGCAGGCTGTTGAGCGGCGTGCGCAGTTCATGCGACATGTTGGCGAGGAACTCGGACTTGTACTGAGAGCTCTGGGCCAGCTGCTCGGCCTTCTCCTCGAGTCCGAGCCGGGCCATCTCGATCTCCCGGTTCTTGATCTCGATATTGCGGTTCTGCTCACCGAGCAGCGCCGCCTTCTCTTCAAGCTCGGCGTTGGTGCGCTGCAGCTCGTCCGATTGCACCTGAAGCTCCTGGGTGAGTCGCTGTGACTGGGTCAGCAGCTCCTCCGTGCGGCCGTTAGCCATGATCGTGTTGAGAACCACGCCGATGGTTTCCACCAACTGCTCGAGAAAGCTCAGGTGCAGCTCGCTCAGCGGCTGGAAGGACGCCAGCTCGATGACGCCGAGCGCCTGCTCCTCGAAGAGCACCGGCAGGACGACGACGTCCGCGGGCGGCGCCTCGCCGAGCCCTGACTTGATGGTGAGGTAACCGCTGGGTGCGTGCGGAATGCGGATCGCCGTCTTCTCAACAGCGGCCTGACCAACGAGACCCTCGCCTAAGGCAAACGTGTCGTCCGCCCCTCTGGCGAACCCGTAACTGGAGGCCATCCGAAGCGCCGGGTGGCCGCCCGCGGCGTCAAGCAGGAAGAAGGCGCCCTGCTGCGCTTCGACGACGGGGGTGACCTCACTCATGATCATCTCGCACACTGCGCTGAGGTCTCGCTGACCCTGCATCTTCCCGCCGATGCGCGCCAGGTTGCTCTTCAGCCAGTCCTGCTGCGCGTTCTTGTCCGTGGTCTCGCGCAGGTTGGCGATCATCTGGTTGATGTTGTCCGACAGCTGCGCGACCTCACCCGCTGCCTCCACCGCGATGGACCGGGTGAGGTCGCCGCGCGTCACTGCTGTGGACACCTCGGCGATGGCCCGCACCTGCGTGGTCAGGTTGCCAGCCAGCTGGTTGACGTTCTCGGTCAAGTCGCGCCACACACCAGACACTCCCTCGACCTCGGCCTGCCCGCCGAGCTTGCCTTCGGTGCCTACCTCCTTCGCGACTCGCGTCACCTCAGCCGCGAACGCTGACAGCTGGTCGACCATCGTGTTGACGGTGTTCTTCAGCTCGAGGATCTCGCCCTTCGCGTCGACGGTGATCTTCTGGCTCAGGTCACCCTGCGCCACCGCAGTGGTCACCTGAGCGATGTTGCGGACCTGGCTGGTCAGGTTGCCGGCCATCGAGTTCACGTTGTCCGTCAGGTCTCGCCAGGTGCCCGACACTCCGCGCACCTGCGCCTGACCACCGAGGTTGCCCTCGGTGCCGACCTCACGCGCGACACGGGTCACCTCGTCCGCGAAGGACGACAACTGGTCGACCATCGTGTTGACAGTGTTCTTCAGCTCGAGGATCTCGCCCTTCGCGTCGACGGTGATCTTCTGCGACAGGTCGCCCTGCGCCACCGCAGTGGTCACCTGAGCGATGTTGCGGACCTGGCTGGTCAGGTTGCCCGCCATGAAGTTCACCGCCTCGGTGAGGTCGCGCCACACGCCGGAGACGCCGCGCACCTGGGCCTGACCGCCGAGCTTGCCTTCTGTGCCCACCTCACGGGCGACGCGGGTCACCTCATCGGCGAACGACGACAACTGGTCCACCATCGTGTTGACCGTCGTGCCGATGCTCAGGAACTCACCCTTGACCGGCTGGCCCTGAATCTCCAGTGCCATGTGCTGCGAGAGATCGCCCTCGGCCACCGCAGCGATGACCCGAGCCACCTCAGTGGTCGGGCGCACCAGGTCATCGATCAGCGAGTTGACCGCCTGAGCACCGGTCGCCCAGTTGCCGGCCAGCTCCATCTCGTCGATGCGTTCGGTCATCCGCCCCTCGCGCCCGATGACGCGGCTGAGTCGGACCATGTCCCGCATACGCCGGTCGCTGAGCTCGGCCACCTCGTTGACCCGATCGGCAACCTGCCCCAGGAGTCCGTCTCGGCGTGCCATCCGGACACTGAAGTCGCCGTCCCGCACCGACGTCAAAGCCGCGAGAAGCTCTTGGAGGTCTGCTTCCCCTGGTGCGGATGCACTCGAAGTCTTGGGCTTCGGAGCGGACTTGGTACGGGTGCGGCTGACTGGGTTGTCGACCGTCGTCATCGGATCTCCGTCGTCGGCGAAAAGTGATAACAGACCTGCTCCCCCCCACCATGACTCTAGCCACGGTCTCACCTTATGGGGAGCCGCCGTACGAGCGATCTCGCTAGGCTTGGCTGTCCATGGGCAGTGAGGAGTGCTGTGCGCGAGGCCTGGCAGGACGAGCTCACGCTCACCCCTGACGAGACCGCGCCCAGCCGGGCGCGACGCTTCGTGCGCGCGGCCCTGGAGGACCACGGCTGGGATGAGGCACTCGAGAACGCCCTCCTGCTAACCACCGAGCTGGTCACCAACGCCGTCGTGCACGCGGGCACGTTGATCGCCGTCCGTGTCGTCGTCCAGGACCAAGAACTCACCGTCCGCGTGCAGGACCGGACGCCGGGCCGCATGGCGGGAGTGCCCCGGGCACCTGACGAGCTCCACGAGGGTGGCCGCGGCCTCTTCCTGGTCGACTCGCTCTGCTCGTCGTGGGGCACCGAGCACACGCAGACCGGCAAGGCCGTGTGGTTCCGGTTCTCTCGCGATACGGAGGAAAGTCCGGTCGCCCAGCTACGGCCCGATGACGCGCGCGAAGCCCTGGGACGCCTCGCTGCCGTCCGCGTCGACTGGCTGACCGCTGCCGGGAGCGACTCGCTGGCAAAGCTGAGCATTGCGGAGTTCCTCGGCGAGATCCTGCATCGCGCGGCAGAGACTCTCGGCGCGGACGCCGGCATCGCGGTGGTGGCAGATGAGGAGGCGAACCACCAGTCGCTGCTCGCCCATCACGGCCTCGCGGAACACAGGCTGGTCGAGGTGCGCGCGCAGTTGGAGGACTCACCACGCCGTGCGTCGCTGACCAGTCGCGGGGCAGAGTCGTTGCCACTGCTCGGCATTGCCGGTGACGTGATGGTCGTACCGATGAAGCTCGACGGGGTCGACCTCGGGCACCTGGAGCTCGTCCCAGCCGCCAACCAGGTGTGGACACAACATGACCGTGGCCTAGCACAACTCGCCGCAGATCGCATAGCGCTGGCCGTGACCGGCACCCGGCTGCGGGAAGCAGATCAGCGAAGGCGCGGATGGCTCGGCTTCCTGGCCGAGGCCAGTGACCTGCTAGCCGGGTCGCTCGACGTGCAGCTCACCTTGTCCCTAGTCGCCCAACTGGTGCTGCCCATGCTCGGCGAGTGGTCGGCGGTCTACCTACTCGACGAGCGCGGCAACGCCGCGTTGTCCGCCGTACGACATGTGGACGAGCGGCAGGCCGACGACCTTCGCACCCAGCTCGGCAGCGATTACGGCATCGCGGTCCGGGCGGTGGTGCTTGAAGCCGTGGGGGCAGGACGCGTTGTGCCGCTGACCTCCGGTAGAACCGAGATCGGCCTGGTCGTGCCGATGAGCGCCCGTGGCCGAAGCCTTGGCGCCCTCATCCTGGGTCGACCCGGAGGGGCACGGCACTCCGCCGAGGAACGCTCTCTCGCCGAGGACCTGGCCCGTCGAGCGGCGTTGGCCGTCGACAACGCCCGCCTCTACGGGGAGCGCACGGCCGTCGCCCGTGCGCTGCAGTCGTGGCTGCTGCCCCCTGCGCTCCCCGCACCCGAGGGAATCGAGTTGGCGGCGCGCTATCTCGCGGCCGGCGAAGGTAACGAGGTCGGCGGGGACTTCTACGACGTCTTCACGCTCGATGCCGACTCGTACGGTCTCGCGGTCGGTGACGTATGCGGCAAGGGTGCGGAGGCGGCCGCGGTCACCGGACTCGTACGCGATGTGATACGTCTGCTCGTCCGCGAAGGCCACCAGGTGCCCGACGTCCTCAGCAGGTTGAACAGCGCGATCCTCGAGCAGGGCGATCGTGGTCGGTTCTGCACGGTCGCAGCCGGGCGGCTCGACCGCGAGGGTGACGAATTTGTTCTTCGCGTCGCCTCCGCCGGTCATCCTCTGCCCGTGCTCATGCACGCCTCGGGGGAGCTCGAGTTCATCGGCAGGGCGGGCACGCTGGTCGGCGTGACACCGGACTTCGAGGTGCACGAATGCGAGGTGCGGCTGGCGCCGGGCGATGCGGTGGTCTTCTACACCGACGGGGTCACCGAGCGACGCACGACAACGACGATGTTCGGCGAGATGCGGCTCCTCGACACGCTTGCGGCCTCAGCCGGACGGACCGCAGCGGGGATCGCCGCCGACCTTGAGCGGGCAGTCGGTGACTACGCGCCCAGCCCGCTGCGTGATGATCTGGCGATCCTCGTCGTACGCCGGCTGCCGTGAGCCGGCTGGCCCAGCACCATCACCACATCGGCGGGGTGCGACCAATCCACGGCTGGGCTGCCTCAAGCTGCGCCGAGAGCGAGATGAGCGTCACCTCGTCGTGCGGACGGCCGACCAGCTGCATCCCCACCGGCAGTCCGGCGTCGGTCCACTGGATTGGCACGTTGACGGCGGGCTGACCCGTAGCGTTGTACGGCGCCGTGAACGGCGTGAAGGCGGCGAGGCTGTCGAGCTCCGCCCACGGGTCGCCGTCATCGCGGAATCCGCCCACCTCGCGCGGCAGCTGGGCGAGCGTCGGCGTGAGTACGGCGTCGCAATGCGCCGTGGCGGCAATCGCCAAGCGGGTGCCGAGCTGGATTGCTGAAAGGGCTGCCGTGAAATCCGGCGCTGACGACGCGCGGCCACGCTCGCGCAGCGCCCGGGTCAACGGACGCAGACGATGCTCGTCGTCAGGGCCAACCGGGACCCCCGCCGGCAGCACCGACCAGATGGTGAGGAACGCCTCCTTCAGGGACGGGTCGAAGGGCGGCGACACGTCGACCAGCTCGTGGCCTAACGACTCGAGCAGCGCCGACGTCGCGTCGTAAGCCCGCCGGCATTCGGCGTCGATCTCGACGTCGATGACCGGCGTGATGCACCGCCCGATGCGCAGCCGACCCGGCTCCCTCTCAGCCGCTGCCAGGAACGTGCCGGTCACCGGCGGCGCCGGCCAGTGCGGGTCACCCGGCATCGGCACCGCCATGGCGTCGAGCATCGCTGCCGCGTCGCGCACCGTGCGGGCGATTGGACCGCACCAGGCGAGCCCGGCGACGTCGCCGCGCAGGGGCCCGTTGCTGATCCGCCCGCTGGACACCTTGATCCCGTAGAGGCCGCAGACACTGGAGGGGATGCGGATCGAGCCCGCCCCGTCGCTGCCCTGGGCGAAAGGCACCAACCCCGCCGCGACCGCCGCCGCGGCACCGCCGCTTGAGCCTCCGGCACTCCGGGCCAGATCCCACGGGGTGCGCGCAGGTGGCGCTACGTCGGGTTCGCTGTAGCAGGGGAGACCGAACTCCGGGGTGTTGGTTTTGCCCAGGCTGATCGTTCCAGCCGACCGAAGCAGCGTGACCACGTAGTCGTCGAGGGGCGGGACGAAGTCGGCGTACACCACCGAGCCGAGTGTCGTACGCACTCCGGCAGTGAGGTGCAGATCCTTGATCGCGGTCGGCACACCGTGCAGCGGAGGCAGGTCAGCGTCGTCGAGAACTGCCCGCTCGGCGCTGGCCGCCTGCTCTCGCGCTAGCTCCGGGGTGACGGTGATGAAAGCGCCGACCGACTCGTCGATCTTCTCGATGCGCGAGAGGTAGTGCTCGACCAACTCAACGGGCGACAAATCTCTGCCGCGTATAGCGGCGGCCTGCTCCAGAGCGGTCATGTCATGCAGCTGCGTCATCAGCGCAGGCTACCTGGCGCCCTGCGGAGGTCAGGACAGCGAAACCGTCCGGCACCCGTAGGCTGCACCGCGTGACCCCAGCTCGGCAGCGCTATGACCAGGAATCGCTGCTGGCTGTCGCAGCCCAGGTCTTCACCGAGCGCGGCTATGACGGCACGAGCATGGAGGACCTGGCCAAAGTCACCGGCATCACCAAGTCCTCGATCTACCACCATGTGCAGAGCAAGGAAGAGCTCCTCGGCATCGGCCTCGATCGGGCTCTCGACTCGCTTTTTGCCGTCTTTGACGAGCCGGCGGCCACCACGGGCAAGGCGGTTGACCGGCTGCGCCACGTCGTACGCCGGACTGTCGAGGTGCTGGTCGCGGAGCTGCCTTACGTCACCCTGCTGCTGCGGGTACGCGGCAACACCGCCACGGAGCAGCGCGCCCTGGAGCGACGGCGCACCTTCGACCGAGCGGTGCGCGCCCTCTTCGCCGAAGCGATCGCCGATGGAGACCTGCGCGCGGACCTCGACCCGGCACTCACGGAGCGACTCGTCTTCGGGATGGTCAACTCCGTGGTCGAGTGGTACCGACCTAGATCAGAGACCAGCGTCGACGACCTCGTCGCCGCTGTCCTTGCCGTCGTCGACGGTCTTCAGGGATGACTCTGGACGTCTCAGCGGCGTGGGGGCCGGTCGACGTCGGGAAACTCGCCGCGGAGATAGCGGCGGATGTCGACGAGCAGGGCCGCGCAGGATCCCGCGCGGAGGCCGCGCTCAAAGAGGTCGACAGTGCGTCGTCCTTCACCCCCTCTGGTCGACGCGCGTTCGAAGCCCTTCTCGCGCAGGTCGGAGTCGCGACGTGTGGCCCGATCGGCATCCCGACAGACGACACGCCGTACTGGCTGCGCGAAGGGCATCCACTCGCCGGTTACCGCTCCGCGAAGACGCTGCCCGCTGAAGTCGACGTCGTCGTCATCGGGGCGGGACTGACGGGCGCGTCGACGGCGTACCACCTCGCCGACGCGGTCCGGAGGGGCGACCTGACTGCACTCGTCCTCGACCAGAGCGATCCGGCGAGCGAGGCGAGCGGGCGCAACGCGGGGCACTTCGAGACCATTCCGGAGAACTCCGTCGGCTTGTACGAAGGCTTGGCCACAGAACGATTTCGCTTCCTCCGACGATGCCATCCTGGCCACGCCCAGGTGGTGCTCAGGGCAGAGGCGGAGCGGCAGGCATCCGCGGTCCTGCGCCTCGCGCTGCACAACCGCGATCGGCTGCGACACATCATCAGTGTCGACGAGATCGACTGCGACTTCGCTCCCCGGGGGTGGCTCTACCTCGCCTCGACCGAAGCAGAGGAGCAAGGCATCTGCGACGAGGTCGTCCTGGCTGCGCAGCATGGCGAGCGGATCGAGCTCTGGTCCCGCGCGAAGATCCACGATCAGTTCGGCTTCGACGTCGAGCACCTCGGACGTTTTGTTCCGGGCGACGGCAGCTATCACCCGTTCAAGTACGCCTGCGGCCTCTTGCAGTGCGCGCTCGACGCCGGCGTGCAGCTCTTCGCCCGAGTGGGCGTGAACGCCATCGAGGACCGCAGCGGTCGGATCGACGTCCGCACTGCGGAGGGGGTCGTGCGGGCAGGTCGCGTGATCATTGCGACCAATGCATTCACCAGCGGCCTGCTGCCAGAGCTGGCGGCTCTCGCGCCACGGCAGAGCCAGGTCATGCTCACCGAGCACGTGCTCGATCGAACGCGGGGACGCATCGTCACGTCGGAGCAGGGTCCGACCTACTTCAACCAGCCGCGGTCAGGGCGACGCGGCGACCGCGCGCCCCTGCTGATGGGCGGCGGCGACGACCGGCCGATGACCAACCCGCTGTCGCGGCGACGATCGGCGAAGGTCCATGCGCAGCTGCTCACAATTCGCGACACCTTCTACCCTGAGCTCGCCGGGCAGCCCCCATCGGGCGAGTGGATCGGCCCGATGGGCTTCACCCCGGACCAGCTACCGGCCATTGGCGAGATTCGCCCGGGCGTGATCGTGGCGGCCGGGTTCAACGGGTATGGCGGCAGTTACACGACCGCCGCGGGCGAAGCGGTGGCCCGGCTCGCGCTCACCGGATCAATGCCGGAGTGGCTGCCCGAAGACGTCTTCTCGCCACAGCGGCTCGTGTCGGGGATGCCGATGTTCCTCCAGGAGCACGACAGCCTGTGGCGGATCGCTGCGTCTCTGTGTCAGCAGCTCAGGCGAGTCAACGCCGCGCTCGCCGATGCCATCGCTGACGATCCTGTCGGGGGCTTGGCCAAAGCGGTCACCTCGAAGCCCGGCACCTCGGTCCGCCGACGAGGCCAGACCTCGCCGGCCGAAGTGACGACTGCCGCGGTCGGCACGCTGGCCGTGTTCGCCGGAGCCGGAGTACACGAGCTCGAAGAGATTCTCTCGTACACCCGTGGCCTTCGGGCGCCGGCCGGGACGACGCTGTTTCGCCAGGGCGAACCCGGTGGGTCGTGCCTCCTCCTCCTCGAAGGGTACGTCGAGGTCGCCCTACAGGTGAGTGGTCGGCCCCAGCGCGTCGCCCGGCTCGGTCCTGGCGCCGTCCTCGGTCAGATCAGCCTGGTCGAAGGCACCGCGCGCTCCGCAACCTGCACCACAACCAGCGACGTTCTCTTCCTCGATCTTGACCGGGCGGCCTGCGCGACTCTGTTGGCCAGCCGCACGCCAGCGGCACTGCGGGTGCTGGGCGCGATTAACGACGGACTCATCGCTGCGCTCCGTTCCGCTGACCGCCGGCTGGTGCGACTCCGTCGCGGCGTACCCATCACCAGTCCCGCAACCCTCGGCTGAGAACCAGCTCAGCAAGCGAGCAACCGCGCCGAGCGGACACGGGAAGGCTTAGACGGCGAGCGAGACCTCAGCGGCCTCGCCCTGCGTGGCGGTCACGGTGGCCTCGGCGTTGCCCTGGGCAGAGAGCGCACGCAGCGTCCACTCACCGGGTGCGGCAAAGAACCGGAAGGCCCCCGTCGCCGACGTCGGCACCTCAGCGGTGAACTCACCGGTGCTGTCGAGGAGGCGCACGTAGGCACCCGCCAACGGCGCACCTGCCGCGCTGACCGTGCCCTGGATGACGGTCTCCTTCGCCATGTCAATCCCTTCGAGGCTCACCCCATCGGAAGTCGCTCCACACATGCGGCTCAGACATCCTTCTCGATGGGCACGCCGACCAGCGACCCGTACTCGGTCCACGACCCGTCGTAGTTCTTCACGCCCTGCTGGCCGAGCAGCTCCTGAAGCACGAACCAGGTGTGCGAAGACCGCTCACCGATCCGGCAGTAGGCGATGGTCTCCCTGCCGAAGTCCACGCCGGCATCGGCGTAGAGCGCGCGCAGCTCGTCGTCACTCCTGAACGTGCCGTCGTCGTTGGCCGCCTTCGACCACGGGATGTTCACCGCACTCGTGATGTGGCCGGCGCGCTGCGACTGCTCCTGCGGCAGGTGCGCCGGCGCGAGCAGCTTGCCGGAGAACTCGTCCGGCGAGCGGACGTCGACGAGGTTTTTGACACCGATGGCCGCGATGACTTCGTCCCGGAAGGCGCGGATGGAGAGGTCCTGGTCCTTCGCGGTGTACGTCGTCGAGGCGCGCGTGGTGACCTCGTCGGTGAGCGCGCGCGAGTCGAGCTCCCACTTCTTACGGCCACCGTCGAGGAGCTTCACGTCCCCATGCCCGTAGAGCTTGAAGTACCAGTAGGCGTACGCCGCGAACCAGTTGTTGTTGCCGCCGTAGAGCACGACGGTGTCGTCGTTGCTGATCCCCTTGGCGGAGAGCAGAGCCTCGAAGGCGGCTTTGTCGACGAAGTCGCGCTTGACCTGGTCCTGCAGCTCGGTCTGCCAGTCGAGGCGCACGGCGCCCGCGATGTGACCCTTGTCGTAAGCAGAGACGTCTTCGTCGACCTCGACAAACACGATTCCGGGCTTTCCGATGTTGGCCTCGGCCCATGCCACGTCGACCAGGGATGCGGTCCGGCTCATGCGGTGGCTCCTTCACGAGAGGTGGTGCGTCGAACGAGCAGGTAGACCTCACAGCCGAGGCACAGGCCGAAGGCAGCATTGAGGAATGCGGCGGCGAGCGCGAGCGCTGTGGCGGTCGCACCAAGCGCAGTGGCGCCGACGAGATAGCCCGCAGTGCCCACCAGGCCGAATACCGCCCCCACCGCTTGGGCGAATCGCGGCGGGGCCTCGGCCTCGAGCTCAGCCGGCGGGCCCAGCCGTGGTCGCACCAGAGACCGGAAGATGACGCCGTACGGCGCACGCCGTAGCCCCAATGCCGCGCCGGCGATGAAGACAGCAGTCTGCGCCGCGAGAAGCCCGGCGTTACCGGTCAGCAGCACGCCAGCGAGGACGCCAGTGGTGATCCAGGCGCCGAATCGCGGGCCACGGGGGTCGACAAGGTGATCGGACATGTGGAACTCCTGACGAGGGAAGGTGACGCAGGATGAGAGTCAGGAGTCAGCGACAGAGCGCGCTGCGCAGTCGGCCGTAGTCCACGGTCCGACGCTTCACCAGCACGATCGTTGTGCTCATCACAGAAAGTCTAACGCGCAACCCACGCGCAACCATCCCGAGGCCAGGGTTCATCGGCTCGACGGCGCGTGGTTCTATGCCGGCACGGCGAGTCCGAGCGCGGCGTACACGTCTGCTTTGCGAGGTTGTCCACTCGCCCGCACGATGACCCGGCCGTCAGCGTCGAGCACCAGGGTCGTCGGGGTCCGCATGATGTGGAGCCGGCGTACGGCGTCGAGATGGGTCTCCGCGTCGACCTCGGCGTAGACGAC
The DNA here is from genome assembly GCA_046590575.1 of Mycobacteriales bacterium. Taxonomy (GTDB): domain Bacteria; phylum Actinomycetota; class Actinomycetes; order BP-191; family BP-191; genus DATLNF01. The sequence continues at coordinate 21,452 of JBKJUS010000149.1, forward strand.
TCCTTCGACGTCGTCCGCGACCTCACCGAGGATGCGACGCGTCGCCCGGCAGGGCGCACAGAAGGCGCTCGAGAACTGCACGAGAGTCGCCCGCGGACCAGGCTGGATACCCAGCGCGGCAAGGTCTGCCGCATCGAGCACCTCGACGTCGGTCACCGGGCGCAGCCGTCCGTTGTGCCGCGCCCGCAGCACCCCGAGAGCCGTCGCGGCCATGAGGGTCACTAGTAGCACGACGAAGCCGGTCATCACATTCTGAGAAACAAGGCCGGCCGGCACGTCGGCATTCCCTTTGCCGACCGCCGGTCAGCGGGCGCGGACGATCACGCCCTGGGCCGTCGCCCCGAACCGGAGTGCGTCGCTCTCCACCGATACCTCGCGCACGGTGATGCCGAAAGGCAGTCCGGTCGTCGGGATGGTGAAGGACAGCCGGCCGGCGGCACTCGCCACCACGGCCGCGGGAAGGGCCGGGCCGGCCAATGCCCGGACGCTGGCGACCTTGACGGCGATCTTTCCCTTGCTGACGGATACGGAGCCGACGCCCTCGACCGGCACGCTGCCGCGACCGGGCACTCCGACGGAGGATCGGACCAGCACCTTCCCGTCGACACTCGCCGACGCTCTCGGCGAGCCGGGCCGTTCTTCGAGGTAGGCGTTGAGGTCGGCGTAGGTGAGCGTGATCGACGCGGTTCCCGAGTCCACCGGAACCGCCTCCAACTCACCCGCGAAGGCATCGCCAACGCTGACTTTCACGCCGCGCAGGTCAGCAGTCACGAGGTTGAATGCCAGCTTTCCTCGAGTCACGTCGCGGACCTCGACGTCGATCTCCTTGAAACGTCCGCGAACCGCCTGGGTGAGAAACGGGAAGCCACGGAAGGTGACATCGGGCTCGTCGCTGAGGCCCTCCGAGCGCGCAATCGCCTTGCCGGCAGCGTTGCCGGCGACCACTGCCAGACCGCGATCGGCAAGGCCGGCTAGGCCGACGAACACGGTCGCCGAGATCACCAGGCCTTTGAGCACTAGGTCCCTTTCATCAGCCGACGAGGAGCAACGACACAGCGTAGGCGACGGGTGCTGCGACGACGCACGGAAGCACCGCACCGAACGGGCGAGCCAGGTCGCGGATCCGTGGTCCGGCCTCTGCCACTGCCAGGGAGAACATGGCCATGGCGATGGCCGCGGGCAGGGCGACCCCACAACCCAAGACGGCCCCAGTGCCCAGCTGGAGTGGCTCCACGGAGGAGCCGATGACTGCGCCAAGAGCCCCACCCGTCAATGCGGTAGCGCCCAGCACCGCTGCCGGGGCAGACACGACTCGGCTGACGAGCCAGCCGATGAGCAGACCGCCGGCTACGCAGGCGTACCCGATCAGCATGAGCCGGTCCCCCCGCTCGAGTGCGTGCAGCGCGAAGAGGTGCGCGACGAAGACCACGAGCACCACACCGGTCAGGGTGACGGCGAGCGAGGCGGTCACCCGCACGCGGTCGCGCCGCAGCAGCTCAAGAAGCACCGCCACGACGAGTGCGAGAGCGACCACGCCCACGAGATCACCAAGGCGGACGGTGTCCCCCCGTACGAGCAGCACGTCTGCAACGATGGCGGCAGAGACCGACAGGGCCACGCTCTGGCGCGGCGCAGGTGCGTTGGCGAGGACGACGAGACCGCCGGCGACCGCGATCTGGAGCACCGCGACGGCGACGACGACCACGATGATGCCCGCTTCGGCGGCTCCGGCCACCAGCCCTGCCACGAGGCCAGCCGCCGCTACGACGGGGACGACCCGGCGCGGCGGCGGAGCGGCGTGGGCCATGCGGGGATCGTCCCACGCTCCTCGCAAGCGGTGACTACGAGCTGGCGGCGGACGCCTCGTAGAAGGTGCTGCCGGCGAACTGCACGTTGTAGCTCTTGGCCGACTTCACACCGGACATGACTGCACTCCCCTTGTCATCGGTGACGATGTCACCGAGGAGCTTGCCGTCGCCGTAGAACCGCAGGACGAGCCCGCCGAGACGTTGCGTCGACCGGTCGGCCTCGCTCAGGGTGGCCTGCAGCGTCCGCTTGGCTCCGTTACCTGAGACAACGAGGACGAGTGCTGTCGTCTCCTTGACCACCATGAAGGCGCGCGTCGCACTCGCCGTCCGAAAGCCGGCTTGGCCGGCGTACCCGACGACCAGTGAGTACGACCCGGGCGCGAGGTCGGCGATCAGCTCGGCCCGCGCGACGCCCGCCGCGTCGGTACGGGCGCTGACCTGGCGAGTCATCGGCGCGCCGGTGAGCTGGAAGGTGAGCTCCTGGTCGGCCATCGGGGCACCGGCGTCATCACGAAGCACGGCCTCCAGCGGGAACGCGTCGCCGTACTGCGCCGCGCTCGCGGCACCGTCGCCGAAGCGCACCGTCGTGGCTCGCACCGGAGCGGTCGTCGGCGAGGGACTCGCCGAGGACGAAGCGGTGGGGCTGACCGACGCCGAAGGGCTAGCCGACGCCGAGCCGCTCGGGGTCGGGGTCGTCGTGGGGTCCGGCGCGGCTGGTACAGCCCGCACCGCGGCGAGCGCGTCGACTCGGCCGAAGCCCGACGCAGGGTCGTACCCCGGACCGTAGAGGTCGACCGCCGAGTCGAGGATGGCGTCGATGACAACCTGCGCGTTGTCCGATGAGCGCGCTCCACCGAGCCGGTCGTAGACCAGCGCCGCGACGCCCGCGACGTGCGGGCTGGCCATCGACGTGCCGAAGATCGTCGCGTAGCCGGGCTGGCCGTCGCAGTCTGACGGGGTGGTGTCCAACGTCACGTCGTACGTCGAAAGGATGTCCTCAGCGCTGGCGTCGCACAAAACCACGCCCGCGCCTCCGGGGGCGACGACAGCGGGGCCTAGTGGGTCGGCGTCGGAGACCTTGACCGGGAAGTTCGAGTACCACGACTTCACGTCACGACGATCGGTGGACCCGACGCAGATGATGCCGGCGGCGAGCGCCGGAAACGCGCAGAACGGGTAGGCGTCGTTGCCGGCCGCCGCGACCAACACGACACCTTTGGAACGGGCGTAGGTGATCGCTTCCTCGACGTCGGAGAAAATCGGGGCGAGACCGAGCGCCGACCCGCCGGTCGGGAACGGCCCACTCACGCTCAGAGACATGTTGAGGACGTGCGCCCCGCCGTCTGCCGCGGCCCGGATGCCCTTGACGATCTCCGTGGTCGTGCCGCCGGACGCGCTGAAAACTTGAACCGGCAGGATCGTCGCATCGGGGGCCACGCCGGCCACCCCGGTGGCGTTGTTGGAGCAGGCGCCGATGATTCCGGCCACGTGCGTGCCATGGCCGTCGACATCCTGCGGTCCGTTGCCGTCGCCGGCTGCGTCGGCACCCGCGACGATCTCGACCTTGCCCGGACACGCGAAGTCGGGGTGGTCGAGGTCCAGACCGGAGTCGACGACGGCGACCTTGATGCCGGCGCCGGTGGCCCGCGCCTCCTGCCACGCCTGCGGGGCACGGATCGTACGCAAACCCCACTGGCCGTCGAAGAACGTGCGGTTCGTCTTGCTCGCCTGCCGAAAGAGGGGGTCGCTCGGTTCGAGCGGGTAGCTACGGCGGATCCCTGTCGAAGTCGACCCGGTCGGGCTTGGAGAGGACGACGAGCCGGTGGAGGCGGAACTCGTCGGCGAGGCCGTCACGGTCGGCGTCGCAGTGGATCCACCGGACTGAGTTACGCGGACAGCGGCCGTCGTACCGACCCCGTCGACGGTGTAGACGACCAGGTGCCGATCAGTGGCAGTCAGCGCGAACGTGATGTCCAGCCGATCGGTGGGGCTCTCTACGCGGCTGAAGGAGCAGTCAGCGGCGTAGACGAACGCGCCCATGTTCGTGTCGCCAGCCGGATCGGTGCCGCTGACCCGCACCGACGCACCGGCGACGGCGACGGCCGTCGGCAGTGAGAAGACGTAGGCGTCGACCCCCTGCTGGGTGGGGGCGTCGGGGCAGGTCAGCTGGAACTCGCTGTCGGTGGCCACGCTTCCGGCCGGTGCCGGGTTGTCGATCATGCCGCTCGCCAGGTAGTCGCCAGCCGCCTGCGACGGACCAGCTACGAGCGCGGCGGCGCCGGCCGCGATCGCTACGGGGAAGGCCGTCAGGCGAGCGGCCCGGACGACCCAACCGGGACTTGCGCTCTGCCGGTGACGGCCACGCCGGGCGGCGTTGATGGAATGGCTGACCGGCACGGGCTGGGCCTCCTCGTCTGCAAGGTCCAGCCCGCCCGGCCGACCGAAGCCGGGCGCGCACGCGTGAGCCACCGCGGGCCGCGGTACCTCGAAGGACCCCTCTGGGACCGGCGACCGAATCCGGTCGGCCGGGTGCAGCTGATGTGGCGCCGTCTTCGCCATCGCCAGGACCGACTCCTGCCGCGCGTTCGGACGAACTTCGCTCAGCCGCCGGCGAAGGGCGGCAGCACCTCGACGACCGCGTCGTCGTCGAGCGAAATCTCGCGGTGCGGCCGGGCGCCGACCGGGTGCCCGTCGACGAGGTACGACGACCGCGCGAGCACCTGCGCGAACCGCTCGCCTCGTGACGACCGGGCCCAGTCGAGAGCCTCGGCCAGCGTGGTGGCGACGTACTCCTCGTCCGTGCAGCCGGCCGCCTCACGTGCGGCCGCCCAGTACCGCAGCACCCCGCGAGCCATCAATGCACCTCGGCCCGGGACAGGAGCACGGGCAGGTGCCGGCCGATCCGGTCCACCAGCGCCGGCGTCGCCGCTGACTCGGCGTGACCGAACCCGGGCACGATCCACAGCTCAGCCGGCTCACCAGCTGCCGCGATCAGCGCGCGCGGATGGTCAAGAGAGAAGTAGGCGTCCCGATCCCCATGCACCACCAGAAGCGGGGTCGGCGAGATTCGACCGACGACCTCCACCGGAGCGGCAGGTTCCTCGTCCCAGCGATCGACCAACCGGGTGCGCAGGACGTGACGCGACACCTGCCGGCCCGCCGGCCGCTCGACCAGCCAGTGCAGCCGACGCATCGGCCTCGTGTCGCGCACGCCCCACCTACTGGTGGCGCTGACGCACACCACGGCGTCCACCCCACCATGCAGAGCCGCCTGTCGCAGCACCGCAGAGCCGCCCATCGACCACCCGCACGTGATGACCTGGCGGTAGCCGAGATCTCGAGTGGCAGCCACCACTGCGTCGACGTCGAGCACCTCAAGCTCGCCCAGCGAGGATCGACCCTCCGACGCGCCGTGGCCCCGGAAGTCGAACGCGACGACGCCGGCGTACGACGCGAGACGCCGCGCGACACGGGCCTGCCATGTCTTGGTGTGCGCGCCGCCGAAGCCGTGGGCCAGGACGACGGCTACCTCGAAGCCGCTCGGGTCGGAAGTTCGGGGCAGGTGGGTAGCGGCGAGCGCCACGCCGTCGACAGCGCGCAGCGCGACGCGCACCGCTCCCGCACCCATGACGTCCGCCGGCTGTCGGGCTGCTCTCACGTCGGGTATCGTGCCTCATGCGGGTCCCGGGCAGCGCAGCCCTCCGGGACCCTTTGCTGTACCCGGGAAAAGGAAGTGGGATCCGGTGAGCGTGCTCCTCGTGCTGACGACCGAATCCACGGTGACCGCCGTGCTGCCGTCCCTCGGACTGCTCGCCCACGCGACCCGCACCGCCCCGCCCGACGGCGCTTCACTGGTCGATGCGGCGCCCTGCGATGCGCTGCTGGTCGACGGCCGGTCGCAGCTCGCTGGCGCGCGTGCCTTGTGTCGCCTGCTGCGCACCACGGGCCTCGACGTGCCCCTGATCGTGGTCCTGACAGAAGGTGGACTCGCCGGCCTCACCGGCGACTGGGGCGTCGACGACGTGCTGCTCGACTCGGCCGGACCCGCGGAGATCGAGGCCCGACTCCGGCTCGCGAGCGCCCGGGTCCGCGGGGACCGCGCCGCCGACGATGTTGACGACGGGGTCATCCGTCGGGGCGAGCTCTCCATCGATGAGACGACCTACCAGGCTCGCCTGCGCTCGGAGCCGTTGGATCTGACGTTCAAGGAGTTCGAGCTGCTCAAACACCTCGCTCAGCACCCCGGGCGAGTGTTCTCGCGCGCTCAACTGCTGCAGGAGGTCTGGGGCTACGACTACTACGGCGGCACGCGCACGGTCGACGTCCACGTACGTCGGCTGCGGGCCAAGCTCGGCGCCGAGCACGAAGCATTGATCGGCACTGTGCGCCACGTCGGATACAAGTTCGTCAGCCCGCCGCTCAATGAGGTCCTGCCGAACACCACATCGGTCGAGGCGCCGGTTTCACTGCCTTAGGGTGGCAAGCATGGCCACTCCTTCTCCCGACGAGTGGCACCTCGATGTGCTGGGTCGACTCGAGCCGGGGCCGGCCGCGGCGACGCTTGCCCTCCTTGATGCGGCGGCGGACGCCGACGGGGTCCTACCTCTGTCGGAGCACGCCTGGCTGCATCTGCGCCAGGGCGGGGACGTAGCTGCGTACAACATCTTGCTGTGGCATGGCGGAACGCTGGCCGGCTACGCCCACCTCGATCCGACCGACCGGTTCGAAGGCAGCAGCGGTGAGCTGGTGGTGCATCCCGAGCACCGCCGCCACGGCCATGGCCGGGCACTGGTCGAACGCCTCGTCGCCCTGTCGTCCGACGGCCGGCTGCGGCTGTGGGCGCACGGGGCGCACGCCGGCGCGGCACGCCTCGCCGAGGGGCTCGGGTTCGACCGGACGCGGGTGCTCTGGCAGATGCGCCGCTCGCTGCTCGCACCGCTCCCACCTGCCGCGTTGCCTGACGGGGTCACGGTGCGCACTTTCGTCGTCGGACAAGACGAGCAGGCCTGGATCACGGTGAACAACCGGGCCTTCGCCGCACATCCCGACCAGTCGGAGTGGACTCTTGGGGATCTCCAGGTGCGGATCGAGGAGGACTGGTTCGATCCGGCCGGCTTCTTCCTGGCCGAGCGCGACGGCCGGCTGATCGGCTTTCACTGGACCAAGGTCCACGGCGGCTCGCACATGCACGAGCACGACGGGGAGCCGCACTCCCACGACCACGACCACGTTGCACTTGGTGAGGTCTACGTGGTGGGCGTCGACCCGACTGCCCAAGGCACTGGGTTAGGGCCGGCACTGACCAGGCTCGGACTGGCCCACCTGCGACAACGCGGTCTGTCCCAGGCGATGCTCTTCGTCGACGAGGTCAACACCAACGCCATCCGAATCTACGAGCGCCTCGGCTTCACCCGCTGGGACACCGACGTCCTCTTCCGCCGCCGTACGCCGTGATCGGACCGGAGGTAGGGCGGGCTAGACGGCCGGGAGGACGGCACGGATGATCTCCCGGCCGGAGAGGTCGAAGACGCGGAAGCCGGTGGCGTCAGAGCGCAGCACCGAAGCGTTGAGGTTGCACTTGGCCGTCTTCGCACCGGTCCCGACGAACCCGCCCGCACTCACCTCACGCCCCTGCGCATCGAGCACGACCGCGCGGTAGCGCTCGCCGACCGGCAGACCGGTCGCGTCGAGCTTGATCTCGACTCCCCACGTGTGCGGCACGAGGTTGGCAGTGGCCTGCACACCCTCCGTGAGCGACGCGACGGCCACCACCTCGAGCGGTACGACGGGCTTCGTCGGCTCGCCGTCACGGTTGCCGATCACGACGCCTACGAGGAGCGCCGCGACCACCGCTGCAGCACTGAGGGCGCGCGCCGGCCACGCCGACGGCTGCGGTGCAGCACGTCGATGCGATCGGCGAACGAGCGGCACAACATCGTTCTGGGTCGAGACATCGCCTTGGGTCGAGACATCGTCCTGTCTGTCGTCGACAGCGGCCCGCGCCGGAAGCGCCGCAACGATCCGGGCGCCGAGATCAGCCGACGGCTGCTCCAGGAAGCCGAGCCGCGCCGGGTCGACGTCTTGAAGAAGAGCGGCCAGCGGTTGAAGTCCGACGAGCTCGGCCCGGCAGCTCTCGCACGTGGTCAGGTGCGCATCGAGGTGTTGCGCCTCGAGCGGGTCGAGGCGGCCCGTGACGTAGGCGCCGAGCTCTTCCTGGAAGCGGGCGTGCGGGTCGTTGCCGCGGCCGCTCAGGTCGGTCGTCACTGCGTCACCCCCCGCGCATCCAGCGCCTCGCGCATGGAGCGCAAGGCGTAGTAGACCCGACTCTTCACGGTGCCCACCGGTATGCCGGCTTCGGCGGCGTAGTCCTCGTACGAACGACCGTGCAGCTGGGTCGCGACGATCACCTGTCGGTGGGCGTCGCTGACCGACAGTAGGGCCTCCTCGACCAGCCAACTGCTGATAAGGGGCTCGATGAAATCGTCGCCGGCGACGTTGCACTCGGCGAGCACCTGCGGATCGCGGAGCTCACCCCGGTTGGCCGCGGTCATGCGAGCCCGATACGCGTCGATCGCGACGTGGCGGGCGATCCCGAAGAGCCACGTCCGCAGACTGCCCCGCGCCGGGTCGTAACGGTCCCCTGCTCGCCAAGCCCGGACGAAGGTTTCTTGGACCGCGTCTTCCGCCGCCCCCCTGTCCCCGAGCACGCGCAGGGCGAGGCGAAAGAGCTCCGCACCATGAGCGTCGTAGGCAGCACGGACAGCATCCTCGTCGTCTAGGCGGGCGATCCGCGTCATTTCGAGAGTCTCCCGCAGCGGACGTCCTGCCGTATCCAGAGCCACCGCGGCATGCGGGGGCACACCTGGAGTACGCGGCTCGTCTACCGAAAGTTCATCCGGCGGTCCGCTAGGACTGTGCATGAGGCCATCCATTCGCCGTGAGTCCGCCCCTCGCCTGCCGAACGGGCTTCCCGGACCTCACCAACAACACTGACGCGACCCACTCAGCACCGTGTCAGCTCCAGCACCTGTCGCGTTCGGAGCCCCGCCGCCGGACGCCCTCAAGATCCAGGATTTCGGCGCGCTTAGCGCCGCACTGTGGAAGCCAGGATCTTCAGACGGCCGCGACTTAGACGTCGCCCGGATTGGGCTCCACGCCGAGGCGGGCAAGCAGCCGTCGGACCCTCGCTTCGATCTCGTCCCTGATCGGACGTACGGCGGCCACGTCCAGACCAGCCGGGTCTTCGAGCGCCCAGTCCTCGTAGGTCTTGCCCGGGAAGACCGGGCAGGCGTCACCGCAGCCCATCGTGATGACGACGTCAGCGGCGCGCACGATCTCCACCGTCCACGGCTTCGGGAACTCCGCGGTGATGTCGATGCCGACCTCCGCCATCGCCGCAATGGCGGCGGGGTTGACCTCCTTGCTCGGCTCAGATCCACCCGACCACGCGACAGCGCGGCCACCCGCGAGGTGGGTGAACCAGCCGAGCGCCATCTGGGAGCGCCCGGCATTGTGCACGCAGAGGAAGATCACGGTCGGCGCCATCAGACGGCCTGGTCATGGGGTACGACGAGGTCGACGGGCGCCTGGTTCGGGTAGAGGAATTGGGCGAGCCCGATGGCTGCAAGGCCGCCGACGAGCTGGGCGACGATGAAAGCCGGCGCCGACGCCGGATCGATCCCCGCGAACGTGTCGCTGAGCGTGCGGCCGACGGTGACCGCCGGATTGGCGAAACTGGTCGACGAGGTGAACCAGTACGCCGCCGCGATGTAGCCGGCCACGGCGAACGGTGCCGCGGCGGAGCGCCCCGAGCGGACTACCCCGAGGATCACCATCAGCAGCCCGAACGTCGCCACGACCTCGCCGAGCCAGAGCCCGCCCGACGAGCGAGTCTGCGTCGACAACGTGACCGGGTCGAGGTCGAACATCAGGTTGGCCGTCATCGCGCCGAGGCACGCCCCGACGACTTGGGCGCCGGCGTACGCGAGGGCCTCCATGGTGGACATTCCTCCGAGGGCCCGCTCGGCGAGGGTCACCACCGGGTTGAAGTGCGCGCCCGACACCGCGCCGAAAGCGAGGATGAGGGCCACCAGTCCACCGGCAGTGGCGAGGGAGTTCTCAAGCAGCTGAATGCCGACGTCGTTGGGCGAGAGTCGCTCGGCGAAGATCCCCGAGCCGACGACGACGGCGACGAGCAGCGCCGTTCCGACGCACTCCGCGACAACCCGCCGAGCAAGCGTGTGGCTCATTGTGTACGACGATGGCCGAGGGCGTTGCGAGCGGTCAACTTCGGCGAAGCATCGATGCGCGATGTTTGCCTCCCCGTCACCGCGCGGCACCAGCGCGGCCCTAACGGCGTCGACCCTAACGGCGTCGACCCCACTTCCACTCCGCGGTACGCCGCAACACTCGGCGCGTGGCGCGGGCGTAGCGCGGAGTCGAAGTGCGGGGAGCCCGGTACTCGGTCGCGGCGTGAGGTGGGCCCGAAAGGAAGTCTTTGAGACCACCCAGAGGAGGTGACAGCAGCGGAAGCATCGAGTGGCGAGCGGCACACGAGTAGGTGAAAATTCGTGACCAGGGCAGGCCCGACGGGGGTTACGTCGAACCGGGCCGGCCAGCGTCTTGAGATGGCCGCGATCCGACCACAGCGAGAAGGGCTCGGCCACGGTCGGATCCGTTCGTCGCTGCTCGGCGCCCTACAGCCCGACGTGAGCTTCGTGTGCGGAGCCAGTGACCAGCCACTCGACCCGCTCGGCGACCGAGACGGCGTGGTCGGCGATCCTCTCGTAGTAACGGGTGATCAGCGCAAGGTGCATCGCCAGCGGTACGTCGTTCGCCGCCGCGCCGTGGTGAGCGAACTGATCGAACATGTCGCGGCACAGCCGATCCATGGTGTCGTCCATCAGGTCGAGACGCTCACCAGCCTCGGGCTCGAGGTCACGGACCGCATCGGCCGCCCCCTGCAGGAGGAGAGCGGCCTGGTCGCCCATGTCCCGAATAAGCTTGGCGATCTCGGGTGACAGGTGCAGCGGGTACGCACGACGGACCGTCTTGGCGATGTTCAACGCGAGGTCGCCAGACCGCTCGAGGTCGCCGATCATCCGGATGGTCGCCATCAAGGCGCGCAGGTCGCCGGCCACCGGCGCCTGGCGGGCGAACATCTCGTGGATCCCGAGCTCGAGTCGCCGGTAGACGTCGTCGATGGCATCGTCCTGCGAGATCACGGTCTCCGCGAGGTGCACGTCCGCGGTCAACAGCGCCTCCGTGACCTGTGCCACCGCGGTGGAGACGAGACCGATCATCTCGACTACCTCGGCCAGCGACTCCGTGATCCGATGGTGAAACCTCACCCGAAGCGGCCGGTGATGTAGCCCTCAGTGCGGGGGTCCGACGGATTGGTGAAGATCTTCTGCGTCTCGTCGTACTCGACGAGCACGCCGTAGCGCTTGCCCTCTTCGGCTACGTGGGCCGTGAAGAAGGCGGTCTTGTCGGACACCCGCGCTGCCTGCTGCATGTTGTGCGTGACGATGACGATCGTGTAGTCGCCGGCCAGCTGCTGCATCAGGTCCTCGATCTTCGCCGTCGCGATGGGGTCGAGGGCCGAGCACGGCTCGTCCATGAGGATCACTTCGGGGTCTACGGCCAGGGCACGAGCGATGCACAGCCGCTGCTGCTGCCCACCGGAAAGAGCAAGAGCCGACTTCTTCGTGTTGTCCTTCACCTCGTCCCACAGCGCGGCCTGCGTCAGAGCGCGCTCGACGATGTCGTCGAAGCCCTTCTTCACGCCCATCAGCTTGGGGCCGAAGGTGATGTTGTCGTAGACCGAACGGGGAAACGGGTTGGGCTTCTGGAAGACCATGCCGATACGCCGGCGCACCTCGACGGCGTCGACATCACGGGCATACAGGTCCTGGCCGTGAAAGCGAATGGTGCCCTCGACCTGGGCTTCCGGGATGAGGTCGTTCATCCGGTTGAAGCAGCGGATAAAGGTCGACTTGCCGCAACCGGACGGGCCGATCAGTGCGGTGATCTCACCACGCGGGATGCCGATCGTGACGGTGTCGAGCGCCAGCTTGTTGCCGTAGCTGACGCGCACCCGGTCAACTTCGAAGATCGGGTCGAGCACCGAGGCGGGGGTGTGGATTGCCACCTCCGCAGTCTCCTTGGCCACCACGGGGTCGATCATGCCGTGATCGAGGGCGCCGTGAACCACGGGGCGGGTGTCAGTGGATTTCATCGGCTGCCTCGCGGTCGGGGTTGGAGATGCTGGCCGGCGACGTGCGCTCACCACGTCTGGGGGCCGCGACGGCGCAGTGCGATCGCGACGCCGTTGATGACGAAGAGCACGCCGAGCAGCACGATGATCCCGGCGGCCGCGGTGATCTGGAAGCCAGGCTGGGGGCGGTTGATCCAGTTGAAGATCTGCAGAGGCAGCGCGGTGTAGCGGTCACTCGGGTCGTTGGGCACGCTGGCACTGAAGACGAGCGCACCAAGGAGCAGCAGCGGCGCGGCCTCGCCGAGCGCGCGCGAGAGCGCGAGGATGCACCCGGTGAGAATGCCTCCACGCGCCGGCGGCATGACCGCCCGTTTGGTCACCTGCCACCGGGTCGCGCCGAGGGCGTACGCGCCCTGCCGAATGGACGGCGGCACCGCCCTGATCGACTCGCGGGCGGCGATGACGATGACCGGGAAGGCGAGCAGCGACAACGCGATCGAACCCGTCCACAGCGAGAAGCCGAGACCAAGGCCGCGAGCGACGACCCCGAGCGCGAGGATGCCGTAGATGATCGACGGGACGCCGGCCAGGTTGGCGATGTTGACCTCGATGAGCCGGGTGAACCGGTTGCGGGGCGCCATCTCCTCGAGATAGATCGCCGCTCCGACGCTGATCGGCACGGCGATCAGCGTGGTCAGCCCGATGAGCCACATGCTGCCGAAGATCGCTGCCTTCACCCCGGCATTCGCCGGGCGGCGCGACGGGAACGACGTGAGGAAGTCGACCGAAAGACGGGAGCCACCGCGATCGATGACGGTGTAGAGCAAGATGCCGAGAACGACCAGCCCGACGCCGGTGCAGACGAGCAGCACGGCCTGAAAAGACAGCTCGCCGACCCGACGCGACCGGTTGGCCTTGGACGAGGTAAGCGGCCGCTGTTCCCGCTCCAGCATGGTCGTCACTGGTAGACCTGCCGGAAGCGTCTGACGAAGCGCTGGCTCAGCAGGTTGAGCACCAGGGTCAGAGCGAACAGAGTGAGCCCCACCGCGAAGATCGACTGGTAGTCGACGGTGCCCTGCTGCGAGTCGCCGAGGGAGACCTGCGCGATGTAGCCGGTCATGGTCTGGATGCTCTCGCGGACGTCGAGAGTGAGGTTGGGCGTCGACCCGGCCGCCACTGCGACGATCATCGTCTCCCCGACCGCCCGGCTAATGCCGAGAATGACGCTGGCCGCGATCCCGGACAGCGCCGCTGGGATGACGACCCGGGTGGCCACCCGGCGGCGCCCGCAGCCGAGACCGAACGCACCCTCCCGCAGCGACTGCGGCACGGCGCTCATCGCGTCCTCGGACAGGCTCGCGATGGTCGGGATGATCATGATGCCCATCACCAGCCCGGCCGAGAGCGCGTTGAAGATGCTCACTTCCTCGTCGCCGAAGATCGACTGAAGCAGGGGTGTCACGGTGCGCAGCGCGAAATATCCGTAGACCACGGTCGGTACGCCGGCGAGGAGCTCCAGCACTGGCTTCAAGATCCGCCGCACGCCGGGCCGGGCATATTCGCTGAGGTACGTCGCCGCGCCCAATCCGAGCGGCAGGGCGACAGCGAGCGCCACCGCGGAGACGAGGAGGGTCCCGCCCAGCAGAGCGAGGACACCGAAGAGCTGCGGGGCGCCCTTGGGCTGCCAGACCGTGCCGGTGAAGAAGTCGACTGCGCTGAAGTCGCGGAAGAAATCCAGCCCGTTGCTGACCAGGGTGTAGACGATGGCGACCGTCGTCAGGATCGAGATGAGCCCGCACAGGAGCAGCAGGGTCTCGATGATCCGCTCGGCCGGTCGGACCCGGCGGCGAAGGTCCAGCGGCGGTCGCTGGCCCCCCACCTGCCGGGTCGTCGTACCGACAATCGTCATGACGTGCTCGTCAACGGGCAGAGCCTCTCAGAGGTGCGTGCAGGCGCGAAGGTGCACTCTGCCGAATCTAGGCCAGCTTGGCGAGCGCAGCCTGGTAGTCGGCGTCGGGCAGCTGAACGTAGCCGACCTCGTCGATGAGCTCGCGGCCGTCGGTCAGCACGAAGTTCATCATGGCCTTGACCTCAGGGCGGGCAAGAGCGGCGTTCTTCACGTAGATGAACAGCGGCCGGGACAGTGGGTCGTAGGTGCCGTCGAGCACCGTCTCCGTCGAGGGCTCGACACAACCCTTGCCGCCGTCCACACCGACCAGGTTGAGCTTGTCCTTGTTCTCCTGGTAGTAGGAGAAGCCGAAGAAGCCCAGGCCGCCCTTGGAGCCTTCGATGCCGGTGACCAGGACGTTGTCGTCCTCGGACGTCGTGACGCCGTCGGCCCGGTACTTCTCCTTCTTGCCGAGGATCTCCTCGAGGAAGAAGTCATAGGTGCCGGAGTCGGCGCCCGGCGTGAAGAGCTTGACCTCGGTGGCCGGCAGGCCGGTCTTGATGTCGCTGTACTTCTTGACGGTGCTGCCCGCGAGGAAGGTCTTCTTCAACTCATCCACCGTCAGGCAGTCCAGCTTGAGGTCTTTGTTGCTGACGACGGCAAGACCGTCGGACGCGATCTTGAACTCGGTGAAGGCGACACCCTTGGCATCGCAGGCGGCCTTCTCCTCGTCCTTGATCGCACGGGAAGCGTTGGAGAAATCGGTCTCGCCGGCGCAGAACTTCTCGAAGCCGCCGCCGGTGCCGGACTCGCCGACCTGGATCTTCACGTCGGGGTTGGCGCCGCCGAAGTCCTCGGCCACGGCCTCCATGATCGGGAACACCGTGGAGGACCCGTCGCCGCTGATGGTGCCGGCGAGCTTGGCCTCGGGGCCGCCCGCAGCCGACGAGGTACCGGAGGACGACCCGGTGTCAACGCTGTCCGAGTCGCCACTGCAGCCGGCGATCGCGATGGTCAGGCCCAGTACGGCCACGGCAGTGCGCCGCAGCCCTCGCTGGCGAGAGAGCATGGAAGACATCCTCCTGGTTGGAGCGCGGGGCTGATCCCCGCGCGACAAGGGAAACCGTAGGGAAAGCGTTCCCCGAGCATGGGTGTCTTGGATGAACGTCAGATGAACCAGACATGAGCAGTTGACGTTGCGCCGACGGCCGCACGGCGTACGCCGGATGAACGAGCCGGCCCAGGCGACGCGCAGGCTCTCGGTACAGTCCTGGCATGGCGAAGGACCGTCGCGTATCCCGCTCGCGCGTCATCGACGCGTCGCCGAGCGCTGTCTTCGCGCTGCTCACCGACGCCCGCAAGCACGCCACCTTCGACGGGTCGGGCAGCGTTCGGGATGCGTTGAGCGCCCCCGACCGACTGGAGCTCGGATCGCGTTTCGGGATGCGGATGCACGTGCTCGTGCCGTACGTCATCTCCAACGAGGTGGTGGAGTTCGAGCCGGACCGGCTGATCGCTTGGCAACACTTCGGACACCACCGCTGGCGTTATGAGCTGACTCTGGTCGACGGCGGGCGCCGCACCGAGGTCACCGAGACGTTCGACTGGTCGACGTCGCGGGCGCCGTGGTTCATCGAGCGCATGGGCTACCCGGCGAGGAACGCCACATCGATGGACGCGACCCTCGTCCGGCTGGCCGCCGCGCTCGCCGACGACTGACTGCGCCGCCACTTCACCCTCACGTCCTACCGCGGAGGTCACCCGTCGGACGATGATGGACGCTATGTCCCTGCTCCAACTCCTCAGGCGCACTACCCCTGTCGCTGCCGCCCTCGTCGTCGGGCTGGTGTTGCCGACCTCGCCGGCGCACGCCATCGAGACGACACCATCCCCCACATCGACCGCTGACCTCCAGTCTGGCCACCACACCGGGCGGGTGCTCGTGCGCTTTCGCGCTGGCACGGCGGAAGGTGCCCGTCGGGTCGCCTACCGGCACGCCGGCACCACGCGCCGTACGACGATCCACCGGCTCGGCGTCGACGTCCTCGACACCGCTGCACCGAGCCGCGCGCTGTCCCGGCTGCAGCGTCGGGCCGACGTGCTCTGGGCCGAGCCGGAGATCGTCGTGCGACGCCTGGTGGAAGTTTCGTCCACGGCAGAGCGCAGCGAGCTCTCGCTGGACGAGGCGCGGGCGACAGACCCTCGCTTCGACGGCGCGGGCGTGCGCGTCGCCGTGATCGACGACGGGGTCTTCCCGATCGCCGACCTGGTCGGCCGGGTGGTCGACAAGGGCGACTGCAGTTTCGGCGGGTGCCTGCCTAGCGGCGGTGTCAACGCCCTGGATGCCCCGGGCTACGGCTCACACGGCACGGCTGTTGCTGCGATCATCGCGGCCGCGGCGGGCAACGGCGTCGGCATCGTCGGCGCCGCCCCTCGTGCCACCATTTTCGCCTACCGCGTCTTCGATGACATCCTCGCGGGCGCATCCGACACCTCGATCGCCAGCGCGATCATGGAGGCAGCCGACGACGGCGCCGACGTCGCCAACCTCAGCCTCGGCACACCGTTCGACAGCCAGGTGCTGCGCGCCGCGATCGCCTACGCGCGGCGGGTCCGGCCGGACATGGTCATCGTCGCCGCGGCCGGCAACGATGGCGGTGACCGGCCGAGCTACCCAGCGGCGAGCCCGACGGTGCTCAGCGTGGGCGCGAGCACGCCGGCCGACGGCTCCTGGCGAGTCGCCGGCTTCTCCACGCGGGGCGACGTGGACGTGTTGGCGCCGGGTACCGGCATTCGAACGTGGTACCGCGAGCCGACCGGCTCCGACGACCTCGGTCTCGGTGCCCCGACCGGCACGACGCTGATCGACGGAACCAGCTTCGCCGCACCGGCAGTCGCCGGCATCGTGGCCGGACTCGCCGGGGCCGGGGTTCGCGGTGACCGCGCCAGGGCGGCCGTGGTCGCGAGCGCCGAGCCGGCGGTGTTCACCGACGACATACCCGCAGCTGCCAGCGGATCAGGCCGGGCCGACGCGCTCGCCGCGCTTCGCCTTGTGACGGGCACGTCGTCGTACGCCGCCGCGTTCGTCGACGACGGCACCTTCGTCGCACGTACTGTCGGGGTACGGGTGGTGGAGACGTTGCGTTACGACCCGGCGGCAGGGGTCGGATCGGACACAGCCGCCCCCCTGCGGGTAGTGAGCGGTGGCGGAGAGGTCGCTGCGCTCTCCGCGATCTCGACGCGGACGACCGGCAACGGGCAGCTCTTCCGCGGCGTCACGACCTACCGCGCCGTCGGGGTCGGTGCTTCCCATGACGTACAGCTTGCCGTGGGTGCACCGGAAGACAACGGCGCAGCACTCTTTCTGCGCCTCGTCGTGCCCACCGCTGGACCTGAGGGAGTGCCCGCCACCTCCGGGCCGGGGACCGATGTCGACCTCGCTTTCGGCCTCACTGGGTCGTACGTGCGGACCGTGGACCTGCGCGCAGGTCAGCTGCTCGTGATCGACTTCCGCTACGACTTCAATGCGACGGACGCCGTCGCAGCGGTGTGGGCGCCGCAGGTGGAAGGCGGTGTGGCCAGTGCTGCTGACGCCCCGGATGACCTGGAGCCGACCGGCGCCACGTCCGGGGCGTGGATCTACACCGCGCGGCGAAGCGGACGGCACGCCTTCGGCCTCGTCGCGTTCAGCATCGCCGGTGACGGTACGCACCGCCTCGGCGCCCGCTTCCCGGCCACCGTCGGCGTAACTGCACCTCGCCGCGTGCTCACGACGTCGGGGATCGCGTCGATCGACATCTCTTGGGGTCTGGTCGACCCGGCCCCCGTGCCGATCCCGGCCGGGGCTGTCCTGTGGGATGTGCAGGTCAGCACGCTGTCCCGCGACCGTCTGGGCCGACTCCGGGTCGGCCCGCCGCGGGTGCTGGCGAGTGAGACCGATGCGACCGCGTTGCGCGTCGACGTCAGCTCGGTCGGCCGCTACCGACTACAGGTCCGCGCCGTACCGCTCGACGGACCGCCATCGGGGTGGTCCACTCCACAGGACATCGCCGTGCTACCCCTGAGGCCAGTGCGTTAGCGCCTTCCGCTACGCAGGTGAGCTCAGCCCCGACGACGAAGATGGGAATGCAGACGAAATCCCTCGCCACACCCGGGAGCTCACCATGACGCGAGCGGTGCACGTGGCCCTCGGCGTCGCAGTGGCGGCCGCGACGATCTCCGGTCCACCGGCTTCTGCCCGGCTGCCGGCGCCACGCGCGGTGACGCCGGCGGTCCTCGCCGGGGCCGACGAGCACCTGACCCCACGAGTGTTGGCCCGATTCCGCCCCCAGGCGCCCGCGTCGGCCGAGGCCGCGCTGCGCGCCGCCGGGGGCCGGTCGATCGGCCCGGCGGACCGCGCCGGCATGTACATCGTCATGGCAGACGACCCGGCCGCGACGGTCGCGGCGCTGCGTGCCCGCGACGATGTGCTCTGGGCCGAGCGTGAGGTGCGCTACCAGCGGTACGCCGAGACGACGTCCACGCCGGAGCGGCAGGAGGTCGGGTTCGACGCAGCGGTGGCGGCCAGCTCCGGCACAATGCGCGGTCGCGGCATCAGGGTGGCCGTCATCGACGACGGCGTCGACCCCAGAAACCCCGACCTCTCCACGCCGGGGAAGGTCATCGACGGCGGCGACTTCACCGGCGAGACTGCCGCCACGGGGCTGACGGCGACAGACAATCACGGCACCGCAGTGGCGGCGATCATCGCCGCCACCCAGGGCAACGGCGTGGGCATGGTGGGTGGCGCCCCGGAGACGACGATCGTCAGCTACCGCGTGTTCGACACGGCCGGTGGATCCGGCTCCGCCGGCGTCCGGGCGGCCATTCTCCGGGCGGTCGACGACGGGGTCTCGGTGATCAACCTGAGCCTCGGCAGCCCCTTCCGCAGTCAAGCCGTGAGCGAGGCCATTGCGCAGGCGCAGGCGGCCGACGTGGTGACGGTCGTCGCCTCCGGCAACGACGGCACCGAGCGGCCCAACTTCCCGGCCGGCGACCGGGGGGTGCTCAGCGTCGGGGCGACGCAGCGGGTGGGTAGCTCCTGGGCGGTCGCTTCCTTCAGCAATGGTGGCGCCGTCGACGTGCTCGCGCCGGGTGCCGATGTGACCTCGTGGTGGCGGGACAGTACTGGAGTGCCAGAGCTGCGCCTGCTCGACGGCACCAGCTTCGCAGCACCTCAGGTCTCCGCGATCGCGGCCGGTCTGGCCGCGTCCGGCGTGCGGGGCGATCGCGCCCGGGCAGCGATCGCGGCCAGCGCCGAGATCCGTCCGGGCGGCGCGGCCTACCGCAGCGGCGGAGGCCGCGCCGATGCGGCCACGGCGTACTCGCTCGCGACGGGGGTCGCTGCGTTCAGCGCGGTCTTCATGGCCGGCGGCCACACCGTCGCCAACACCGTGGGTCGCCGTACGGTCGACGCGTTCCGGTGGGACCCGGCGGTCGGCACGTCCGACGACGGGGCGCCGACGGTGACGGCAACAGCGGGCACCGTCGGCCCGGCCACCCAGTCCAGTCGCGACATCGGCGCAGGTCGCCTGCACCGGGTGACGCTGACCTACGACGCGCCGCGAACCGGGGGCGAGGTCCTGGCCGATGCGGAAGTTCTTGCAACACGTCCCGGCGACACGGCGGAGCGACTGCCGATCCGCCTGGTCCGGGCGACGAACGGCCCTGAGGGACTGCCCGTAGCGAGCGGGTCGACGCAGACCGCAACCCTCGTCCGCGGCACCACCTCGAGCTGGGTGCGCTCGATCACCCTGCCGGCGGCGCCGAAGCTGGACCTCATCTACCGCGCCCCGCCGACCAGCAACCTGTCGGCACTCTTTGTCTGGGCGCCAGCGCAGCCGGGTGGCTCGGCTAGCGCATACGACGTGCCGGTCGACGCCATTGATGGGCCGCTCGGCAGCGCCACGCTGGCCTTCCCGTCGTCCGGAGCGTCGTCCGTCGGTCTCTCGGCCGGACGCTACGTCGTCGGATTCCTGATCGACCCGTACGACGCGCGAGGCGCGGCGGGCGCCGCGACAGACGCCGACGACGGCGACTACTCGCTCCGGGTGGATGCCCCAGCCGGGGTCGCCATGACCGGCGCAGCAGTGCAGCTGGTCAGCGATCGGCGTACGTCGAGCTCGTTCGTCGCCCAGTGGGGCGCGCGGTCGGCCGGTATCTCCTACGACGTCGAATGGACGCAGCGTTACCGCAACGCCAGCGGCGCGTGGTACATCGGCGACTGGCAGTCGTGGTCCGGCTTCACCGGCACCACTCGCACCAGTGGCACCTTCGGCACCGAGGGCGGCACGGTCGCCACGCCGACGAAGACCTACTTCCTCCGGGTCCGGGGACGCGACTCAGCCGGCAACGTCTCCCCCTGGAGTGCCTTCCGCCAGTACGTCGTACCCGTCGACGACCGGTACGCCTTCGTGCGTTACACCGGCGCCTGGACCTCAAGCGGGTCGGCCACGGCGTACCTGGGAACGCTGCGGTCCACCACCGCCGTCGCTGGGCTGACGCTGGCCGCCGACACCGCCGGCTTCACCGTCGTCGGCGAGCGGTGCCCGACCTGCGGGCTCCTCCGGGTCCGGGTCGACGGAGGTCCGTGGCGGACGGTCGACTCCTACCGCGCCGCGACCGCCACCCGCCAGCAGCTGCTCTACACCGGCTCGTTCGGCTCCATCGGCCGGCACACCCTCGAGGTCCAGACCCTGGCCACCCGCGGACGTCCGCGAGTCGCGATCGACGCCATAGCCGTCATCCGCTGACCCGGAGCCTGAGTGAAGGCGCAGCGGTGGGGTACGGACAAGGAGCCACTCCCCGCACACCACTAGGTCAGGAGGCTCTTGTCATGCCCGACGCCATCGTCTTGCTCAAAGCAGACCACAAAGAAGTAGAGAAGCTGTTCAAGCAGTTTGAGAAGCTCGGCGACACTGCCTACACGCAGAAGCGGGACGTCGTCGACAAGGTCATCGAGGCGTTGTCCGTGCACGCCACCATTGAAGAGCAGTTCTTCTACCCGGCCGTGCGCAAGGAGGCCGAGGCGATCCAGGACGTCGTCCTCGAAGGGCTCGAAGAGCACCACATCGTGAAGTGGACGCTGAGCGAGCTGGAGAAGATGTCGCCTGAGGAAGAGCGATTCACTCCCAAGATGAAGGTCCTCATGGAGTCGGTGCGCCACCACGTCGAAGAGGAGGAGAGTGAGATGTTCCCCAAGGTCCGCGAGGCCATGGGGCGCAAGGCGCTGACCGAGCTCGGCGACACTCTGGCGCAGGCGAAGATCGCCGCCCCGACCCGGCCACACCCGACCGCGCCGGACACCCCACCGGCCAACCTGGTCGCCGGTCCCGCCGCGGCCGTCGCGGACAAAGCGAAGTCTGCCGCGCGTCGTGGGCTCCTGCGCAAGAAGAGCTAACTACCGACACGCCCGGCGACTACTCCGCCGGCTCGCGCTCCTTGCGGCGAACCAGGAGAGTCGCCACGCTGAGGACGAGCAGCACGCCGGCCAGCACACCGATCGCGATCATCGCGTCGACGAAGCTGCCGTCCTCAGCGCCGAAGTCAGCCTTCGCGTCGATAGCGATCACCACGATCTCCTTGATCGACGCGATGATCCCGACCAGCAAGAACGGCTCCGCCACCAGTTTGCGCTCGCGGATCGTCGCTCGAATCGCGGCGAGCAGCTCGACCAGGATGAAGACCAGCAGCAGGCTCTCAAGCGCATCCTTGACGGCCTCGGCCGCGCCGTCGTCGAGATGCGTCGCCATCTCGTACGACGCCTGAGCCAGCAAGATCGCAGCGCCGATGACGAGCAGCAGGGCCAACCCGACGTAGAGAACATCCTCCGCCGCGTTGAGACCGCGGTCGATGAGCCGTTGAGAAGTGCTGGGTGGGTCGGCGGGCGCTCTCGCCGGCGAGTTGCTCACCCCTTGCCGATGCCGGCGAGCAGGCTGTTGCCGTCGGCTACCTCAGCAGCCGGTGGCTCGGTGACGTCGACCGTGACGCCGAAGTCATAGAGCTCGATGGTCATGGCGGTCTTCGTCGCCTGGTTGGCAGTCTTGGCCGAAGCCGGCGCGTCGACCACGAACTTCGTCCGGCGAACCCGGCCAGCGCTGTCGATCCACACGTCGTACGGGATCTCCTCGCTCTTCAGCAGAGCAACCAGCTCGTCCACCGACTCAGCCGCTTCACCCTCGACCGCGTCCTTGGCCGCGGCGAGGTCGATCGTGCCGCGGTAGTGGGTCGTGGACTCACCGCGAACGTCCTCGGTGCCGACCTTGGTGACGTCCTTCGCGCCGCGGAGGGCCTCGATGCCGGAGGTGGGGTCAGTGCCGCCGGACAGGCTGCCGAACTGCTTGTTCTCCGCGGCGAGCGCCTTGATGTCGAGCTTCAGGAACTTCTTCCCGCCGAGGAGGCCGGTCAGGCCTGCGGGCGTGCTGACGTACGCGGTATCACCCAGGAATCGGGTCTCCAACGTGGTCCCGGCGAGAAGGGAACCGAGGTCGAGGGTGAGCACTCCCTTCCGCTCGTCGAAGTCGAAAGTTCCATCAGCCGTGAAGGTGACCGTCTCGCCTTCGACATCGGTCTTCAGGACGATGCTGACCTTCGACGACTCCGCCGCGACGGTCTTCGCGCTGGAGGCGCGCACGATCTCGATCGCACTGCTCCCGCCACCCCCGCACGCTCCTGCAGCGAGGCTGACGACGCCGACAAGTGCTGTGGCAACAAGACGGCGGCGCATTTGGGCTCCTCTGGCAGTCCACGGCGCGAAGACGCCGCCGCCGACCATGTTATGCCGGAGAGCGAGCCCGGCTCAGATGACGCGCACCCGCACGGTGTGGTGTCCCGTCGCGCCGTCCGGCATGACATCGCGGCGTTCCGCCGGCTGCGTCTCACCCGTGCGGTCGGTCGTGCGGACGGCGATGCGGTGGTCGCCCGGTGTCGCGTCCCACTCGAGCACCCACTGCCGCCACATGTCGACGCCGACCTCGTCGGACATGCGCGCGGTCACCCACGGCTCGTCGTCGATCTGCACCTCGACCTTCGAGATCCCCCGCCGCTGCGCCCACGCGACACCGGCGATCGGCGTAGGGCCGGCCGGGATACGCGTCCCGCTGTCCGGCACGTCGATGCGCGAGTGGGTCTTGATCGGGCCGAGCTTGGACCAGCCGCGGGGCACCCAGTAACCGTCGAAACCTTCCAGCGTGGTCAGCCGGATGTGGCTCAGCCACTTCGTCGACGAGACGTAGCCGTAGAGGCCGGGCACGACGAGGCGGGCCGGGAAGCCGTGCTGCAGAGGCAGCAGCTCGCCGTTCATGCCGACGGCGACGAGGGCCTCACGGCCGTCCATCGCCACCTCGGTCGGGAAGCCGCAAGTCCACCCGTCGACCGACTGCGAGGCGATCTGCGTCGCACCCGGCTGCACGCCTGCCTGCTTGAGCAGGTCGGCCAGCCGCACGCCCTGCCAGCGGGCCGAGCCGATCAGGTCGCCGCCGACCTCGTTGGACACGCAGGCGATGGTGATGTCGGCCTCGACCTGCGGCATCGCCATCAGGTCGGCAAGGCGCAGAGTGAGTGGTCGGTCGACCATCCCGTCGATCGTCAGGGACCAGGTGTCGGGGTCGACGCGTGGCACCTCGAGCGCGGTGTCGATCCGGTAGAAGCCGGTGTTGGAGGTAACCAGCGGCGTGATGCCCTCGACGGCGAGAGTCGCTCCGGCCGGGATCGCGGGCAGCGGCCTCGCGACGGGGGGGAGGCGCAGGGCGGCGCGGGCGGCCATGACGGCGGCGCGCCCCATGCCGGAAACCGCGCGGCCGGCCACCGTCGTACCCACAGCGACCAGCGCGACCACGCCGGCGAGACTCAGGAACCGGCGGCGGTCTATCGCGGTGGGCACGGTCCCGCCCTTGGAGCGGCGCTCCCCCGGCTGACGCGGCACCTGTCGTGGAGCCGCGGCGTCGAGCAGCCTAACCAGCGCGCCAACACCGACGAGGGCACCGACGACAGCAACGACGACGGTCAGCGGCAAGGCGGTCATCGGGTCCTGGCGGGCGGCGAGGACGCCGAGCAGGGCGAACGCGGCGAACCCGGCAGCGCCCTTGGTCCGGTCCCGCCGCGACACCACGCCGAGCCCCGCGCCGAAGCCGAGTGCCAGCGTCAGGACGCCGGCGAGCAGCACGGTCTTGTCGTTGCGGCCGAAGGTCTGGATCGCCCACTCGGTCACCACGATCGGCGCGGAATCGATCACCACGCCGCCCACCGCTTTGACCAGCGACGGGACGCTGTCGGAGCCGGCGGCAAGCAGCTCGGTGAAGCCGAGGGAGGTTGCGGCGGCGAGAGCGCCGGCGAGCGCCGCCCACCTCTTGTCGGGTAAAGGACGCGCGGTACTTGGGGCTACCGCTGATTGCTCGCGCGCGCGCTGCGCCGTACGCCCCATGACCTGACGATAAGCGACCGCTGCTCTCCGCGAGGCCGCCGGACGAATTCGGTTATCGAACGGTAAGACTGCTGGTGAGCCGGGTGGGACTCGGACCCACAACCCGCAACTTAAAAGGCTGCTGCTCTGCCAGTTGAGCTACCGGCCCTCGAACGCATTCTGTCACTGCTGGACCTTATCGTGGGCACAGACGTCAGGAGGTGGCGATTGCCAGACCAAGAGAAGCGCTGCGTCACGTGTCACACCATCAAACCCCACAATGCCTTCAACAGACGTGCGGCGAGCCGAGACGGCCGACAAGCGCGGTGTCGAGAGTGCTTCAAGGCTTGGTATGCCGTCAACCGCGCAGGTCACATCCGGAACGTTCGTCTCCGCAATCGGCGCTATCGAGCCGAACAGCGTGAGCTTCTCGCTGCATACCTCGCCGAACATCCGTGCGTCGACTGCGGTGAAGACGACATCCGCTGCCTCGACTTCGACCACCATGACTCAGCTACCAAATCGTTCAGGATTGGCCAGGCGGTCGGTGTCTATCCCTGGTCAAAAGTCCTCGCGGAGATCGAGAAGTGCTCCGTGAGATGCGCCAACTGCCACCGGATTCGCACGGCAGAACAGTTCAGCTGGTGGAATTCACGACGCGCATCGGCACCTGGGCCGAAGAAGGGTCTGGTCGGTCGCCGCCATCGTCGCCAGCGCGTGCCCGGTGTCTACGCCGTGACGAGCGACGGACTGCAGCCGCTGTGGCGGGCTTCCTAGAAGCAGCGGGGCTTGCGGGTGGCGGTCTTGAAGAAGCCCTTGGGCAGCGAGGCGGGGGCATCCTGCTCATCGCGGTCGTCGGTGGTCATCACGAGGCCGACCTGGTTCGTGATCGACGACGACGCGGTCTTGCACACCAGGCCGACGAACCGCACGACGGCCGGCGCGCTGCGGATGTCGCGGTGGACGGTGGCGACGGCCGCTCCGCTGTCCTGCGTGGCCTTGGGGTCGGACTTGGCCGGGTCGAACTCCTTCTTGGTGCGCCTGGCCTGCCACGAGACGTCGAACGTCGCCCCGGCGAAGGTGGCCTTCACGGCCGCCGTGTCATCGGTGAAGGTCACAGCCGACGGCGAGACGTCGGTGGCGTAGAAGGGGCCGAAGCAGCCGTTCTCGCCGCAGGTCGCCAGCCGGATGCGCAGGACGTGGTCGACCTTGACGCCTTCGAGGTCATGGCGGGACACCTGCACCTCGACCTGGTAGAGCTCACCGTCGGTGCCGCGCACCCGCACGGCCGCCTGCGCGACGAGCGACTCGCCGACGTAGGACGCGGCGCCGGCCGGCACGACGAAGCCCGCGATCACGGTGGCGGCGACGGCGGTCACCAGGCTGCGGCGCATGGCTCCACTTTCGACGTACGACGGTCCGGTACCTGCGACGATTGTGCGTCGCCAGGAAGCGGCCGCTACACTTGGCCGGTTCCCTGACGGCTAGACGCGCGGTCCGTCCGGCTCACCGGCCGTCCCCATCGTCTAGTGGCCTAGGACTCCGCCCTTTCAAGGCGGCAGCACGGGTTCGAATCCCGTTGGGGGCACCAGTACTACCGCTGTGCAGATGTGAGCAAGGTCCCGTAGTGCAGTTTGGAGTGCACGCCGCCCTGTCAAGGCGGAGGTCGCGGGTTCAAATCCCGTCGGGACCGCCAGCACGCCGTACACCGGGCGAACCGGGGGCCGGAG
>JBKJUS010000067.1:0-2951 GCA_046590575.1 Mycobacteriales bacterium
TATAACTCCAAGTGCCGGAGGGGGGGACGGCCGCCGCCGGGGTGGCCGACCTCGGCATCTCTCCCGGGGTGAGCGCCCGGGGCCTCCCGGCGCCAGGCCGTGCTGGCGGACATGGCCGCGCCGGGGTCGCCCGGGGCGTTCGACCAGACGCTGGCCGGCCTGGACCTGGTCGACCGGGCCGTCGGCGAGGTCCGCAGGTTCAGGCCCGAGCGGCTCGAGCGCGTAGCGCAGGCCCGAGCAGGCACTCCCAGGGACCAGCGGGCGCGATCGCCGCGACGGACACGAGCCGGCGAAGCGTCGTCAATTGTCGACCTCATCGGTGAAAGCGGAGATCAAGTGACAGAACAGGTATCTCACGTCAAGACTGGTCGCCACAACCGAACCGGCACGACGGCAAGCCGCACAGGAGAGCTTCTCGACATTGCCGCCGCAGCGGCCTATCTCGGTGTCAACAAGACCTTCGTCCGCAGCCTGGTCTACGAGAAGCGCGTCCGCTATTACAAGGTCGGCAGGTTCGTTCGACTCCGGACCGATGATCTCGACGCCTTTCTGGCGACCGGCGTCGTGGACCCGCAGCCGATTCCAACACAGGTCCAGGCACCCTCCCGCCATTCTCCGACAACGTGATGACGGGCGAAGGACAGTCTGCCGAGAACTCGCTCGATCCCTCCTGAGCGCATCTCGACATCTTGGCTGGATGTCTTACGTCACGCTGTCGCTTCATCGTCATTGAGGCGCCGGGCCAAGTCCCGGACGCTCGCTGCCGGGTCTGGCCCCCAGGGTGCTCGTGCGCCTCGTGGTTCCGAAGCCGTTGGTCGAGAGGTCTACGACTCCGATGAGCTGCTGCCGTCGTAGCCGTCCCTGCTTGACGAGATCCAGAATCCCTCAGGGTGTGTGAGCACCGACCTCGGGTGACGACGACGACGACGTCGTTCTTCCCTTCACCGTCGTCGCTGAGATGCCTTCGGCGGCCGATCGCGTCGACGACTCGCTCCGGCGGAGGGTATGGCACCCGCGAACTCCAGCGCCGATGATGGGACAGTGGACGACGAGAGGCCGACGGCGCCACCTCGTTGACCACCCAGATCCGGGGCACCACTGACCGGGGCGGCGTTCTGCTCACCTGACACGGTCGGCTCCGGTGCCTCGACGGATCGGTGCTGGACGGACGGGTTCGGCGTCTCGCGTTTCCCCGGTCGGGCTGGCGAGTGCTCGTTCGAGCCCGGTGAACAGGTCGAGGACGTCGACGGCTTCGAAGACGCGGTATCGCTGCCTTCCCACGTTGCGTTGTCGAATGACGCCCGCTTCGGCCAGCGCGTTGACGGCGTCGGTCGTTCGGGCCTTGGAGCGACCGATGAGCGCGCTCGCCGATTCGACGCTGAGGACCGGTGCCCCCGGAAGGACCCGTAGAAGCAGATCGGTCGAGGAGCCGGCTCGGACACGGCCGAGGTGTAGGCGCCACGCCACGGTCATGGCGTCGATCTGTCCGGCATACCGCTCGGCGTCGAGGCAGGCGCGCTGCATCGAGGTGGCGACGACACGGAGCCAGTCCGCAGCGGCGACGGAGCGGTCGGTGCTATCCGGCTCGGCCAGGTGGCGGAACGCGGTGAGGCCACCGATGTAGCTGGTGGACCACGTAGCAAGGACGAGACTGATCGGTGGGACGAAGGCGGGCGCCAGGTCTCGCCGCCGGAGGACGACGTGGATCAGCGCGCGCCCGGTACGGCCGTTGCCGTCGGCGAAGGGGTGGACGGTCTCGAACTGCGCATGGGCGAGCGCGGCCTGGACCAGCGGCGAATGGTCATCGCCGTTGACGTACGTGAGGAGGTCGTTGAGCAGGTCATCGACGTGTTCTGGTGGCGGTGGCACGAACGCTGCGCCACAGGGGTTGTAGGAGCTGCCGCCGATCCAGTTCTGCTCGGTGCGCACGACGCCTCCGAGGTGTGGCGTCGGCGATCGATCCATCAGCGTGCGATGGATGTCGAGGAGGTCATCCCGAGTGAAGCGCTCCACCCGCGCCGCGAGTGCCACGGCCGACTCCATCGCGGCGATGTTGCCGAGCACCTCGACCGCAACCTGGTCGCCGGCGTCATCGCCTCGGGCCAGAGCCACCTCAGCGCCGACCAGGCGGCGGGGGGCGGCGGCGAGTCCCTCGATCATCGACGATGCAACGGACTCCGCCCGGAGCAGGAACCGGGCGAGGCCCTCCAGGCTGACGTGCGCAGTGCCGGCGTCATTGAGCCGCCGAACAGCGGCCTCGGCATCGGCGATGTCGGCGGCGACGTCGCCGGGGATGGCGAGGTTCCAGCCGACGATCGGGTCGGGCAGGTAGGCGTCGTACTCGCAACCCTGCCGATCACGACGGCTCATGCCGTCGAACCTTGCGGCCCAGTGGCCGCGCAGCTGTGAAGCCATCGAACTCCTAAGTTCCGGTTACTGAACAACCGTAACTTATGTCCTGCCCTCCTGCGGTGAGCGCCTCTTATAAATGCGAAGGTCACTCCGCGTGCTGACCTTGCCCTTGGGCACGGGAGAGCAAGGTGCGCGCGCGGGACTGCGCCGACCGCGTCTCCAGTGACTCGGCCGGCGTCGGCGGGCGGACAGCCAACGGCGATCAGCCTGGTAAGTGTTCGCGACCGACGCACGACGCTGGACGGTCGCCTCTGGCCATCGGCTGGTGCACATCTGGTGCACATCACAACGCGACTTGGCGCACAACACCGAGCAACACCGAGCACTAGAACGGGCAGGTCAGCCGGCTATTTCGGGCGTTGCCGCAGGTCATGAAACTGGCCTGATCAGCCTTCATACGGCTGAGGTCACAGGTTCGAGTCCTGTTACGCCCACCGGAGCGCCGCCCGCCCGACTTGTCGACAATCGTCCGGGGACCAGCGCGGCGGCGACATGCCGAGGAACGCTCGGCGCCTCAAATGGCCCCGCCCGCCCGCCCG
>JBKJUS010000114.1:0-13511 GCA_046590575.1 Mycobacteriales bacterium
AGCCCCCGTAGCTCAGGGGATAGAGTGCTTCCCTCCGGAGGAAGAAGCGCAGGTTCGAATCCTGCCGGGGGCACCACATTGTGGGGTCTCGGGACACCGTGCACAGGTGTCTCGGGACATCGTTCACGTTCTGGGCTGTCGCTGGTAGTCCGGCTCCGGTGTCGCGGTTGATGATCCGGACGTCGAGGTCCTTGGCGAGGAGGAGGACTTTGGTGCCGGCGTGGGAACGGCCGATGCCGATGTGGTGCAGTCGGCCGGCGTGTCGCAGGGTGACGACGCCGCTGTCGTCGATGCGGTCGTGGCGGACGCGGTCGTGGGTGCGGGACTGCACGGGGGTCGGGGTGGCTTTCGGTCGGGCCGTGTAGATGGTGTCTGGCGTGGCGTGCTGCGGCAGGGAGCGGTGCGGGCGGGCGCTGTTGTAGAGGTCGCGGAAGGTGTCGAGGAGGGCTTGGATCTCGACGAGGGTGCGCGGCTGGTCGGGCTGAGCGCGAAGCCATTTCTTGAGGGTCTGCTGGAAGCGTTCGACCTTCCCGCAGGTGGTCGGGTGGTTCGGGGTGTTGTTCTTCTGTTGGACGTGGAGGACCTGGAGCTCTTCCTCCTCGAGCGTTGAGCCCGCCGCGGCCGCCGGCGAGGCGGGAACGGTCTTGCGGGTCCACCGGGAGGATGATGTGGCTCAGCTCGCGGCCGCGGACAGCGCCCGCCCTCGCGCGAGAGCTGTCGCAAAGCTATTCCCGACCGGTGCCAGGCCGGGCTTGCCCCCGACCGGTCTCTCGACCCACCCCGCCGAGGTGACGACGTTGATCGACCCACCACCGAGGCCTGACCCTCGCCCTTGACCCGCGAGGAACTACCCGTCATGGTCGGGCCACCACTGGCGAAGGGACGAGGAAGTACAACCATGTCACTCCCAGGAGCTTCAGGCGGATACGCGCTCGGACCAGGCGAGGGCGAGGCGCTGTGGTTCAACGGCGGCTTCATGGCGGTGAAAGCCAGCCGCGAGCTGACCGACGGCGCGTTCGGTGCCGTGGAGTTGGTGGCCCCCAAGGGCTTCGCCGCTCCGCTGCACATCCACCGGCAGGAGGACGAGTTCTTCGTCGTCCTCTCGGGCGAGGTCCGCGTCCAGCACGGCGAGCAGGTCATCGAGGCCGTCACCGGCTCCGTGGTCTACGGACCGCGCGGCGTACCGCACTCGTTCCACATCGACTCCGACGAGGCCCGGCTGCTGCTGTTCTTCGGGCCCGGAGGCGTGGAGGGCTTCTTCCGCGAGGCCGGCAAGCCCGCCGGGTCCAGGAGCCTGCCGCCTGCTGGGGAGGAGTTCCTGGACCGGGAGGGGCTCATGGCGATCGGCGCCCGGTACGGCCAGGAGTTCGTCGGCCCGCCGCTGCCCCCCAAGAACTGAGCTGACCGTCGAGTCTGGGGCGCGATCCGGGACATCCCGGATCCAGCATGAGCTTGCGTGGGGCAGGCCACCGGAGGTCGGCCCCGCCGGTCTATCGCTCATCGGCTGCACCGGGCAGCACCAGCAACCACAGCGAGTGGGAGAACGAGCCCACCAGCAGCGTCAACCCGGACCTGACGCCGTTCCCATTTTGTTGGTGCCCCTCCGGGGGCACCGACCAGAAAGAGAACTGTGAGACGGACACCAGACGGATCAGGTCTCCACGTGGAAGTGTGGCCCACTCCGGAGGGGACGCTGCACTTCCCGGCTCTGGACGATGTGCGCGCGGCGCAACGCGTCGAGAGCGTGCTGGAAGCCCTTTCACCCGGCGCATTGGTCGTCATCAGCGACCGCGTTGTACGCGACGGACTGCTGGGGCAGGGCGCGCAGGAGGTTCGTCACATGCACACGATGCGGCACGACCTTCGCGACCTGCTCCCCACGCATCTCACGCCAGACTTGAGCCTCAGACCCTGGGAAAGCGGCGATGCCGAGAGGCTCGCCGCGGTTCTCGTCGCCGGCTACGGTCCAGGGCACCCGGACTCGAGGGGCCCAGACCTCGGAGAGGCGGCCGCATCGCTCGTTCACATGGTCGACGACCCTGACAACCCCTTGATGAAGGGTGCGACGCAGGTTGCGCTAATCCGGGATCGGCCGATGGGCGCGGCGCTCGTGCTGCGCAGCGAGCACGTCGACCGATGGCGCGGCCCGTGGCTCATGAACATGTTCCGGGCCCCGGATCCGACGGCGCCCGGTGTCGGCGCGGCGATGCTGACGCGAGCGCTGGACGCACTTCGCGCCGCAGGTGAGAGCCACCTCGGCTTGGCAGTGACTGTCACCAATCCCGCCCGCCGAGTCTACGAGCGGCTCGGCTTTCAATACGGGTTCGAAGGATGGGTCCTCGTTCTTCCCATAACGGGCGCCACCCCCGCCTGAGCCCATCGCGGTCGCCCTCTTCTTTCAGGGCATGGCGAGGTGGAGGATGCGCACATGCTGACTCTCGACGACGGTCTCGGTCTGCTTGCAGAGGCGCGTAACGCTGCCACGACGATGGGCATCCCGATGTCCTTCGCCGTGATGGACCCCGCTGGTCATCTGCTCGCACTGGCCCGCATGGACGGCGCACCGTGGATCAGCGCCGACGTCGCGCAGGGCAAAGCGTGGACCTCGGCGGCGTACGGCGGCTCGAGCGCGGCACAGAAGGAGAAGATGGCGGCGATGCCCAGCTTCGCCCAGGCGATCACGGCGATGACGCACGGCCGCTACACGCCGCAGACCGGCGCCGTTGCGGTGTATCGCGACGGGGTGCTGCTCGGCGCCCTCGGCGCGAGCGGCGGCACTGGTGACCAGGACGAGGCGGTCTGCACCGCAGCCGTGACGGCCGTCGGCCTCACCATCTCCCGATGAGCACCGCCCCGCACGCCGACGGCGTCGAGGTCAACGCGCCCTGGCGTGACTCCTACGAGCAGGTGTTGACCTCGGACGCCCTGCAGCTGCTGGCCCGACTGCAGCGGGAGTTCGGCCCGCGTCGGGCCGAGCTGCTTCGGCTGCGAGTCCAACGCGACAGCGAGCTCGCGGCCGGTGCGCTGCCTGACTTCCTGGCATCGACGCAGGACATACGCGACGGCGACTGGCAGGTCGCACCGCCCGCTGACGGCCTACTCGACCGGCGGGTGGAGATCACCGGTCCGACCGATCGCAAAATGGTGATTAACGCGCTGAACTCCGGAGCCAAGGTCTTCATGGCTGACTTCGAGGACAGCAACAGCCCGACCTTCGACAATCTGGTCACCGGTCAGGTCAACCTGCGTGATGGGCTACTGCGCAAGGTCGACTTCACCACGGAAGAGGGAAAGTCCTACGCACTGCATGACGAGGTCGCGACGCTCGTCGTGCGGACCCGCGGCTGGCACCTGCCCGAGCGTCATCTGCTGGTCGACGGCGAGCCTGTGTCGGGCAGCCTCTTCGACTTCTGCCTCTTCATGACGACGAGCGCGCAGGTCGCGCTGGACGCCGGCGCGGGGCCCTACTTCTACCTGCCGAAGCTGGAGAGTCACCTCGAGGCGCGGCTGTGGAACGACGTCTTCGTGACGGCCCAGGAGTCGCTCGGCATACCGCGCGGAACCATTCGCGCGACGTGCCTCATCGAGACGATCCTGGCCGCCTTCGAAATGGAGGAAATCCTCTACGAGCTCCGCGAGCACTCCGCCGGCCTCAACGCGGGACGCTGGGACTACATCTTCTCCATGATCAAGAAATTCCGAACCCGCGGCGCGGAGTTCCAGCTGCCGGACCGTGCCGCCGTGACGATGACCGCTCCGTTCATGCGTGCCTACACGGAGCTGCTCGTCAAGACCTGCCACAAGCGTGGGGCCCACGCGATCGGCGGCATGGCGGCATTCATCCCCAACCGCCGCGACCAAGAGGTCACTGGCCGGGCGCTCGTCGCCGTCCGGGCCGACAAGACCCGCGAGGCGGCCGACGGCTTCGACGGCAGCTGGGTCGCCCATCCCGACCTCGTCCCTGTGGCGATGGAGGTCTTCGACGGCTTGCTCGGTGAGCGGCCGCACCAGCTGGATCGCCAGCGCGACGACGTGCAGGTAAGCGCCGCGCAGCTCCTCGACGCGAGGGCGACTCCCGGAGAAGTCACCGACGCCGGCCTGCGCAACAACATCAGCGTCGGCATCCAGTACCTCGAAGCGTGGCTGCGCGGCAGCGGTGCGGTCGCCATCTTCAACCTCATGGAGGATGCCGCGACCGCGGAGATCAGCCGATCCCAGGTCTGGCAGTGGATCCACAACGGCACCCAGACCGCTGAGGGTCAGCCGATCACAGCCGAGCTCGTCCGGGCGCTGGAGGAAGAGGAGCTCGCCAAGGTCCACGCCGTGGTTGGCGACGACGTCTTCGCGCGGGGTCGGTACGACGAAGCGCGGAAGCTGTTCGAGCAGGTCGCGCTGGCCGATGACTTCGTAGAGTTCCTGACGCTGCCGGCGTACGAGCGACTGGTCGGTGCGTGACCCCGGCGACTGACCGACTGGTCGCCTCGCTGCGCCAGGCCATCGGCACCGAGCGGGTGCTGACCGAGCGGTCGCAGCTGCGCACCTACGAGTGCGACGGGCTGGCCAATTTCCGGGTGACCCCGGCGATCGTCGTACTCGCCGAGAGTCGGCAGCACGTTGTCGACACCGTGCGGTTGTGCGCCGAGGCCGGGGTGCCGTTCGTGGCCCGAGGGTCTGGGACAGGGCTGTCCGGCGGTGCGTTGCCGCATGCGGAGGGCGTGCTGATTGTCCTCTCCCGGATGCGGGCTATCGGGTCGGTCGACCCCGACAACGCGCGGGTCGTCGTCGAGCCAGGTGTGGTGAATCTGTCGGTGACTCGGGACGCTGCGCCATACGACCTCGCGTACGCTCCCGACCCGTCCTCGCAGCTGATCTGCTCGATCGGTGGCAACGTCGCCGAGAACTCCGGTGGCGCGCACTGCCTGAAGTACGGCTTCACCGTCAACCACGTCATGGGCGCCGAAGTGGTCTTGCCGGACGGCAGCGTCGTACACCTCGGCGGGGCGGCGCCGGAGCATCCCGGCTACGACTTGCTCGGCACCTTCATCGGCAGTGAAGGCACCCTCGGCGTTGCAACCGAGCTGACCCTGCGCCTGATCCGGGTGCCCGAGTCGGTGCAGACCATGCTCGTCGGGTTTCGCAACGTCGCGGACGCGGCCGGCACGGTCAGCGACATCATCGCCGCCGGCATCCTGCCGGCCGCCGTCGAGATGATGGACGCGCTCGCTATCGAGGCTGCGGAGGCCGCGGTGCACTGCGGCTACCCAGCGGGCGCCGTCGCGGTGCTGGTCATCGAGCTCGACGGGCCAGCGGTCGAGGTCGAGGCGCAGTTCGCCCAGGTCGAGCAGATCGTGCTGGCCCGCAGCGCTTTCGAGACCCGCATCGCAGCCGACCTAGTCGAGCGCGCGCTGATGTGGAAAGGCCGGAAGTCCGCGTTCGCCGCCGTCGGGCGCATCAGTCCGTCGTATTACGTGCAGGACGGCGTCATCCCGCGGACGAAGCTGCCCGAGGTCCTCGGCGAGATCGCCCGGATGGCCGGCGAGGTGGGACTGCGGGTCGCCAATGTCTTCCATGCCGGTGACGGCAACCTGCACCCACTGGTGCTTTTCGACGACGCGGTGCCCGGCCAGGCCCACGACGCCGAAGCCTTGGCCGGCGCCATCCTCGACCTCTGCGTGGCTGCGGGTGGTTCGATCACCGGCGAGCACGGAGTCGGCTACGAGAAGCGCGGCAAGATGGCTTTGCAGTTCACCACCGACGACCTCGACACGATGCAGCTGGTGCGGTGCGCCTTTGACCCAGACGGGCTCGCCAATCCGGGCAAGATCTTCCCGACTCCGCGGCTGTGCGGCGAACGGCCTGGCCCCCGCACGGGCGAGCACCCGCTGCAGGCAGCGGGTCTCGGCGAGGTGTTCTGACATGACCACGGCAACTGTCGCCCGCCGACCGGGCGAGCCATCCGACACCCTTTCCGGTGTGGTACCGCAGGAGGTCGTGCGTCCACAGTCCGTAGCCGAGGTCGCCGACGTGCTTCGGGCCGCGACCGCCTCCGGGCTCACCGTCGTCCCCGTGGGTGGCCGCAGCAAGCTGTCGTGGGCCGCGGCGCCGACATCCTGCGACCTGCTACTCGACATGACCGGCCTCAATCACGTGATAGAGCACGTCGCCGGCGACCTCGTTGTCGTCACTGAGGCCGGCGTGCGGCTCACGGACCTGCAGGCGCACCTCGCCGACACCGGCCAGCTGCTGGGCCTCGACCCACCCGAGCCTCGCGCCACCGTGGGCGGAATCGTCAGCGCCAACGCCTCAGGGCCACGGCGGCTTCGCTACGGCACGGCACGCGACCTGCTCATCGGGACAACGGTCGTGCTCGCCGACGGGACAATCGCGTCGGCCGGCGGGAAGGTCGTGAAGAACGTCGCCGGCTACGACCTCGGCAAGCTCTACACAGGAGCCCATGGCAGCCTGGGTGTCGTCGTGTCCACCACCTGGCGGCTGCACCCGATGCCGCAGGCGCGCCGCGTCGTGACGCTCGACTTGTCCGACGCTGCCACCGCTGGGCCGCTGGCGCTCATGCTGTCCCGGTCGACGCTCACCCCGTCGGCCGTCGAGCTGTTGGCCACCGCCGGAGGCCCCGGTCAACTCGTGGTCGTCTTCGAAGCCATCGCCGAGTCGGTGGCCGCGCAGGCGAAGGCAGTCGTCGAATTGCTCGGCAGTGGATGGGAGTCGCCGGAGTTGCCATCGGCGTTCGGCCAACGGCCTGGCGCTGCCGACGACGTGCTGCTACGACTCGCCTACCTACCCACCGCGCTGTCTGCTGTCCTGG
Organism: Mycobacteriales bacterium; assembly: GCA_046590575.1. Taxonomy (GTDB): domain Bacteria; phylum Actinomycetota; class Actinomycetes; order BP-191; family BP-191; genus DATLNF01. The sequence continues at coordinate 6,824 of JBKJUS010000114.1, forward strand.
CGGCACTCCCCGTTGGTTCAGCGGTGACCGCGTCGGCCTGCACCGGAGTCGCGTACGCCGCTGTGCCTGCGCAGGTTGCGGTGTCCGCCCTTCCCGGCCTACGGCGAGTGCTGTCGTCGTACGACGGCACCGCGGTCGTGCTACGCGCTCCGGATGACGTCCGCGGCCAGCTGGACCACTGGGGGCCGGTCGGCGACGCGCTGCAGCTCATGGGCCGGGTCAAGGACCGATTCGACCCTCAGCGACGCATGTCACCCGGCCGCTTCGTCGGAGGTTTGTAGATGACTGGCCCTCCTGCGCCCCGTGCCTTCGATGCTCACCACCCGCCGGACGCCGCACTCCTCGGGGACTGCGTGCACTGCGGCTTCTGCCTGCCGGCGTGTCCGACGTACACCCTGTGGGGCGAGGAGATGGACAGCCCGCGGGGTCGCATCGACCTGATGAAACAGGGCCTCGACGGCGAGCCGCTCAGCGCCACGCTGGTCGGCCACTTCGACCAGTGCCTGGGCTGCATGGCCTGCGTGACCGCCTGCCCGTCGGGCGTGCAGTACGACAAGCTCATCGAGGCGACCCGCGCGCAGGTCGAGCGCCGCTACGAGCGCCCGCGGGCCGAGCGTCTAATCCGGGGGGTCATCTACGGGCTGTTCCCCTACCCGAGACGGCTGCGCGCACTTCGCGGACCGCTTCGTGCTTACCAGGCCGCGCGGATCGGCAGGCTGCTCGCGCGCAGCGGTCTGCTGGCCCGGCTGCCCGAGCCGATCCGGGCGATGGAGGCCCTGACACCGAGGCTCGGCAAGTACCAGCAACTCCCGGCGTACACCCGAGCGGCCAGCACCCGACGATGCACGGTCGGACTGCTCAGCGGCTGCGTGCAAGGCGTCTTCTTCCCCGACGTCAACGCCGCGACAGTCCGCGTGCTGACTGCTGAAGGATGCGACGTCGTGCTCCCGCGGCGGCAGGGCTGCTGCGGTGCCCTGTCCGCTCACGGCGGGCGAGAGGCCGAGGCCGTCAGATTTGCCAAGCAGGTCATCGAGGTTTTCGAACGGGCCGGCGTCGAGAAGATCGTCGTCAATGCGGCCGGCTGCGGCTCGAACCTCAAGGAGTACGGCCACCAACTGCGGGACGAGCCGGCGTGGGTGGCCCGCGCGCAAGCCCTTGCGGCAAAAGTACGTGACGTCACCGAGCTGCTCGACGAGCTCGGTCCAGTGGCCGAGCGGCACCCGCTGCCCATGACGGTGGCCTACCAGGACGCCTGCCACCTTGCGCACGCGCAGGGGGTCCGCGACCAACCACGACGGCTGCTCCGCGGAATCCCGGGAGTGGAGCTGCGGGAGATCTCCGAGCCCGAGATCTGCTGTGGCAGCGCAGGCACGTACAACATCCTGCATCCCGGGCCGGCAGGTGAGCTAGGGGAACGCAAAGCGCTGGCCGTGCTTGCGACTGGTGCTGACCTGATGGTGACCGCGAATCCTGGCTGCTGGATGCAGGTGTCGACGGCGCTGGCCCGCATTGGTGAGCAGGTGCCTGTTGCCCACACCGTTCAGGTGCTCGACGCTTCTCTCCGCGGCCTGCCGGTCGAGGCCGTCCTCGACGCTGCCCGACGAACCGCCCGACCCAGCTGACGTCGCGACACGCTCGTTACCGGCGGGTGGCCTGGAGCGGCGTCCTCCCGTTGCTCAACCGGGGTGCGAGGAGCAGGAACAAGGCAGCGACGAACACGACGATGCCGGCTGCCTCGATGTTCAGGCTCGCACGGGCCAGCGGGGCCATGAGCCCGTCCTGATAGCCGAACAGGCTCACTTCGGTGCTCAGCAGCAGACCGCCGACGCTGGCCGCCATGTAAGCAGCGCCGGCGACCACGGTGACCACCCGGCGGTAGAAGACGACGGCAAGAGCGAGTCCGGCGCCGACGATGCTTTGCGCAAGGAACAGCGGCCCGATCGTCGGGATGAACCGGTAGGACTGGGACCAGAGGGAGGCGTGGATGTAGCTGGAGGACATGAGGAGCGCGGCCCCGGCCAGCACTACGCCGATGACAGCGGTCCGCCGGAGCACCGAGTCGTTCTTCGATACGCCGGTGGTGACGAGCTGGGTGGCAGTCATGTGGTTGACCTGAGTTTCTCGTTGTCGATGCCGACCTTCTCTACCCATTCGTTGGGCGCACAGGTGGGGATTGGAGTTTGCCGCCGACGATGTGCCCATGACCCTGATCCGCCCTCGGCGTGATCGCCCCCGGCGGTAGCCGAAACACGGACACGTGTGATGGAGACTCGTCGGTGAACGGAGCATCAGCCCAGTCGGCGTGCCGGGACTCCAGCTCGAAGCCGGCCAACTGCGCCATCAGATCCAACTCGGCCGGCCAGATGTAGCGATGCGGGCTGCGGCCGAGCCGCGCCTGCGTGCCTTCGTCGAAGGTGAAGTGGTGCGAGACAACGTGCTGGTGCAGAACGTCGTAGGTGTCCAAGGCGATGCATCCAGGTTCGACACTCCAGACCGTCGCGTGCTGCCCAGGCGGAAGCTTGCGCAGCTCGGGGACCCACAGCTCGACAACAAACCGGCCACCTGGAAGGAGATGGCGCGCGGCATTGCGGAAGCACGCGACTTGTTCGGCCTGGGTCAGCAAGTTGGAGATCGTGTTGTAGACGAGATAGACGAGCAGGTACTCGCCCGGCGCTCGGACGGTGGTCATGTCGCCGACAACCACTGGGATCGTCGCGGCGTCGATCTTCGTACGAAGCCGGTCGATCATCGGGCGAGACAGCTCGATGCCTGTCACTGGTACGCCGCGCTGCGCGAGAGGGATCGCGACCCGCCCGGTGCCGATCGCGAACTCCAGTGCTCGGCCGTCACCCGCCAGCTCGGCAAGCCGATCGACGGTTGGCCGCAGGACCTCGGGAGCGAACATGCCTGCTCCGGGAGTGTCGTACCGCTCAGCCGCGTCGACGTCCCAAACGTCCTCCGATCGCATAGCGCGAATGATGGAACGAGCGCGTGCCCGGGTCGACCGGATTGGTCAAGCCGACGCCCCTCACCACGTTTAAGCTGCTTGACCCTCAGGGAATATCGGCAGGCGTGAGGAGGGTGACCATGAAGCCGCAACCGGCATCCCAAGTCGAGGGCAGTAACTCGATCCAAGGTGGGCGCAGTCTGCCCCGTGAACGTGCCGACGACGACCGCAAAGCCTGGCTCGACGAACGGGAACGCGAACAACGGCAGCGGGCTGCCGCCGCCGAGGCGCGTGACCGGGCCGCGGACACTCGCGACCGAGTCGCCGACGCTCGGGATGTCGAGGCGGATCGACGTGACGCCGAAGCCGCTCGAATTGACGTCGACGTGCAAGCCCTGCTCCGCAGGGCCCTGGACCGAGACATGGCGGCAGAAGGCCGCGACCGGGCGGCGGAATCCAGGGATCGCGCCGCGGAGATCGCTGACCCAGACGCCAGCACGATGACGGTGGCGCATCGCGCGCTCAGCGAAGTGGACCGCTTTGCGTCTGGAGTGGATAGGGATCTCAGCGCCGGTGACCGCGCGGATCTAGTCGGATCCCGGGCACGCGCCGCGGCGCGGCAGGAGCACGCGGTCGAGCAGCGGCAGGACAGTGCCCTGGATCGGGTGCAGTCCGAGGCTGACCGGTTCGACGCCCGCGCCGACAGGCAGCAGCCCGTGAGGCAGTTCGCGGAAGAAGGACGATCGCCCTAGCCTCACCCGCGTGACCGTCGGCTATTCGGGGACGCCGTTGGCGACCAAGCTCGGGATCCGGGCCGGTGCTCGACTGCTCCTCGTCAATGCGCCGAAGAATTTCGACGCGCTCCTCGACCCGATGCCGGATGACGTTCGCCTACTGCAACGGACCACTCGGGCCGACGTCGTGGTCTGTTTCGTCACGACGTACGCCGAGATCCGTCGTCGCTTCGATGCGCTGGCCAACGCGGTCTTCCCGGCCGGCGGCCTGTGGTTTGCCTGGCCGAAACGTGCCTCCGGACTGCCCACCGACGTCACCGAAGACGTCATCCGGGACCACGCGGTCGCCACCGGGCTGGTCGACAACAAGGTATGCGCGATCGACCCGACCTGGTCGGCACTGCGCATCGTGCACCGACGGGAGAACCGCCTGTGAACGCGCCCGAACTGCCAACGCGCGCCGACGTCGCCGTCATCGGCGCCGGTCACAACGGGCTTGTCGCGGCCACGCTGCTTGCGCGTGCGGGCCTGTCGGTCGTCGTACTCGAGGGGGCCGAAGTCGTCGGCGGGGCCTGTCGCACAGAGCGGCCGTTCCCGAAGGCGCCCAACCTGCAAGCCTCCACCGGCGCCTACCTGCTCGGCCTGATGCCGCCGGAGCTACTGCGAACTCTCGACGTCGAGCTGCCCCTGCTGCGGCGCGACCCCCACTACTTCCTGCCGACCTTCGGGTCGCGGCACCTGCTGTTCGGCTCCGACCGCGGTGCGCTGCGCCGGCAGTTCGAGGACTTCTTCTCCCCCGCCGACTGGGCCGCCGATGTCGCCCTGCAGGCCGAGCTCGACGCCCTGCGCAGCGATCTGGCACCAGCATGGCTCACCGAGCCATGCTCGGTGGAGGACACCGCCGAGCGCTTCGTACGACCAGCGTTACGCGACGCATTTGTCGACCTCTGCCGCGGCTCGGTCGCCGACTACCTCGGTCGGTTCGACTTCGCGAGCGACCTGGTCGTGGCGATGTACGCCGTGACCGATGGGCTCTCTGGCCTCGCCGCCGGACCGGATACCCCCGGTACGGGCCACAACTTCCTCGTACACAACATGTGCCGGCTGCCGTCGTCTGAGGGCACGTGGATGATCGTGCGCGGCGGAATGGGGACGGTCACCCGCACCTTCGCCGACCTTGCGCGCGCGGCCGGTGTTCGCATCGTCACCGAAGCGTCGGTAGCAGCGATCACGAATGCCAACGGGGCCGTCGACGGCATCGCTTTGTCCGACGGACGGACTGTCTCCACGCGCGTAGTTCTCGGAGCGTGCGACCCGTTCCGGCTGCGCGGACTCGTCGGCGGCTCGCTGAGCGCTGAAGTGGACAAGCTCCTCGACCGGGCCCGACGACCGGGCGCGACGTTAAAGGTGAACCTCGCGCTGAGCGGCCTGCCGGCCTTCACCAGCCTGCCGACCGAGCAGGGTCAGCACAGTGCCACGATCCACCTGCTGCCCCAGGTCGACGACGTGATGGGTGCCGTCCGAGCAATGTGGGCCGACGTCGAGGCCGGTCGGCTGCCCGCCTTCCCGACGATCGAGTGGTACATCCACTCCACCGCCGACCCGTCACTACAAGACGAGGAGGGCCGGCACACCGCCGCGCTCTTCGTGCAGAGCGTGCCCTACCAACCGGCTGGTTCCTCCTGGGACGTCGAGCTCCCGGCGTACGTCGAGCATCTACTGACGCTTTGCGACCGGTTCGCGCCGGGGTCCAGCGACCTCGTGGTCGACACCTTCGCCCTCCCCCCGCCTGCGATCGAAGCGCACTTCGGCATCACCGGCGGGCACATCCACCACATCGACAACACGGTGTCCTTTGCCGACCGGATGCCGTACGCCGCCGGGTTACCCGGCCTCTACGCCGGCAGCGCGGGCTGCCACCCAGCGGGATCGGTCATCGGCGCCGCCGGCCACAACGCAGCCCAGCGCATCCTCGCGGACCTCGGTCTGTAGCGTCGGCCGCCTGCCCGCTGAGCCCCACCCCTCGCCACTTCACCCACTCAATCCACCGAGAACCGACATAACTAGCCCAAATCCGGTGGTTTTGGTGGGTGAAGTCGCGAGGGGTGGGTGAAGTCGCGAGGGTGGGTGAAGTCGCGGGGCTGGCTAACGGCCGGCTAGCTCCTTGTCGAACTTCTTCAGGAGACCGCGACCCCTCGTCTGACGCACGATGAGCGCGCGATCGGCCCGTTCGTTGCGCGAGCACTCGACGTCGAGGCAGCCGTCGGCGACCGCAGCCAACACCCGTCCCTTGCCGTCGATGATGACGTCGTTGAAGTCGAGCAGGTTGCGGGTGTTGCCCGTGCACAGGACTCCCGACGTGCAGATCGCGCCGACCTGGATGGGGCTGCCTGGCGTGGCGTTGACCGTCTTCCAGGTGCGCCCGCCGTCGTAGGTGAAAGCGGTGTAGAGGCGCCACACGCCGTCGAAGGTGTTGACCTGGTCGTCACCCGCGGTAGGTGTGCCGAGGAAAGCCACCGCAGCTCGGTCACCGTCGCCGGCGATCGTCGTCACGAACTTGGTGTTGCGGATCCCGAACTCCCGACCAAGCTGGGTCGGCTTGGTCCAGGTCTTACCCTTGTCTCGGCTGACCGCCGCCATCGGCGGTCCACCGGCGTCGGTGCGCTTGCCGCCTTCGCGGCCGCCGTAGGCGAAGTACACAGTTCCGTCCGAGGCCGCCGCCATCGACGGGTGGCCGGCGTTGCCGGACAGGCTGTCGGGGATGTAGCGCAGCTCCCAGCTCAGCCCGTTGTTCTCACTGACCGCGGTGGCTTGCCCGGGACGGCCCAGTGGATTGAACGGACCCGTCACGAACGAGCTGGTGCCCTTGTCGCACTGGGTCGGCGGGAGGTAGATGGTGCCGTCGGGCGCAGACTTAAGGTGGCCGAAGAGCCCGCTGCAGTTGCTGCCCGACGGCACCATCTACCTCCCGCCGACCCAGTGCGACAAGGGCACCAGCTCGTTCGTG
>JBKJUS010000035.1:0-44479 GCA_046590575.1 Mycobacteriales bacterium
CCGAGGCGACACCTCGTCCACCGGTCGGCTGCGTGGACGTCGGTGGGGGATCTTCCGACGCTGAGCCGGCGTACTCCAGCGCCGCACTCGCGGTGCTCGCCGCGCGGAACAAGGAGCTCGTGCCGACGTTAGACCGGATACCCCATGGGGTAAATCGATGACAGGAGGACGCGTAGTGGCAACGGAAGTGACGATCGACGACCTGGAGCGGGCCCGCTCGCAGGGGGCACAGTTGGTGGACGTGCGCGAGAGCGACGAGTACGCCGAGGCCCACGTGCCCGGGGCGCGGCTGATGCCGCTGGCAATCGTGCCGGGCCGTTTCCACGAGCTGTCTAGCGACAGTCCGGTGTACGTCATCTGCGGCAGCGGCGCCAGGAGCGCGAAAGCCGCCGAGATCCTGACCCGCGCCGGTCTGGACGCGCGTTCTGTCGCCGGCGGCACGACCGCGTGGATCCGCAACGGCCGGCCGGTGGTGAGCGGCGTGCCCCGCGACGGGCAGGAGGGCTGACATGCCCGACACCCTCGAGCGCGACGGCCTGACCGTCACCATCATCGAGACCCCGACCCTCGGCGACCGCAGCTACGTCGTCGATGATGGCCAGCAAGCTCTGGTCATCGACCCGCAGCGCGACATCGACCGGGTGCAGGCGGTGCTGGACAGCCGCGGCGTCACGCTCGCCGCTGTCGCGGAGACCCATGCGCACAACGACTACGTCAGCGGCGGCCTGGAGCTCGCCCGTCGCGGCGGTGCGGCCTACCTCGTGCCATGTGGGGCCGAGGTCGCGTACGAACGCACAGAGGTCTGCGACGAGGACGTGCGCACCGTTGGGGCCATGACGGTCCGCACTATCGGGACGCCCGGGCACACGCACCACCACGTCGCGTTCGCTGTCGGGCGGGGCGAGAGCCCCGCGTTCGTCTTTACGGGTGGATCCATGCTGTTCGGCGCCGTGGGTCGCACCGACCTCGTCGGCCCGGACTCGACGCTGGACCTGTCCCGGGCGCAGCACCTCTCGGTCCGGCGGCTCGCTCACGAGCTCCCTGACGGCACGGCAGTCCTACCCACGCACGGCTTCGGCAGCTTCTGCTCCGCCACCCCGACCTCGGGCACGGCCTCCACGATCGAGCAGCAGCGGCGAGAGAACCCGGCCCTGACCCAGGACGAGGACCAGTTCGTCGCGACGCTGCTCGCCGGCTTCGACGCCTTCCCGGCGTACTACGCCCACATGGGCCCGATGAACCTGGCCGGCCCCGCGCCGGTCGACCTGTCCCCGGTCGCCGAGGCCGATCCGGCAGAGCTGCGCCGCCGCATCGAGGACGGCGAGTGGGTGGTGGACCTGCGCGACCGCACCGCGTTCGCTCGAGGACACCTGTCGGGCACGTACAACTTCGACGCGACCGGGGACCTGGCGACCTACCTCGGCTGGCTCATCCCCTGGGGCACCCCGCTGACCCTCATCGGCGCCAGCTCGGAGCAGGTCGCCGAGGTCCAGCGCGAGCTCGTTCGCATCGGTATCGACCGGCCCGCGGCGCAGACCACTGCGCCCATCGAGAAGCTCGCTGCTGCCCATCCGCTCGCCCGGTTCCGGACGGCATCCTTCGCCGAGCTGGCGCACGCAAGCCGGGACGGCGAGGTGCACGTCGTGGACGTCCGACGCGACACCGAGTGGGCGGACGGCCATCTCGACGGCGCGCAGCACATCCCTCTGCACTGCCTGCCCGGGCGCCTGGAAGAGATCCCGAGCGGGCCGGTCTGGGTCCACTGCGCCAGTGGCTTCCGGGCCTCTATCGCCGCCTCGATCCTGGACGCTGCGGGCAAGGACGTTATCGCTATCGACGACGAGTTCAGCCAGGCCGAAGCAGCCGGCGCGCCGATGACCGACACCCTGTGAGTTGTCGGCGGGAACCGAGGTCCTCAGCTCGGACGCGGGTGACCGTGTCGTACCCGCTGGAAGTCGACACTCTCCAGCATTGTTGATTGGTGTACCCAGCGCGCCGGGAGTCGGCGACAGGAGCGAGGAGACCGACATGCAGCTCGAAGGCGACGCCGTCAAGGCCACCATCAACCGGCTGCGCCGAGCTGAAGGTCAAATCGCCGGGGTCATCCGGATGCTGGAGCAGGGGCGCGACTGCAAGGACGTCGTCACGCAACTCGCCGCGGTCTCGCGTGCCCTCGACAAGGCCGGCTTCACCATCGTGGCCAGCGGGCTCAAGCAGTGCCTCGTCGAGGGCGGCGACGACGTCGAGTTGGACGTTGCCCAAATGGAGAAGCTTTTCCTCAGCCTGGCCTGATCAGCGATTCCGATGTGCTAGCGGGCTCGGCGCTCAGAAGGGGACGCGCGAGTGGTGCGCCAGGCGCAACAGCTCGCAGACGCCCCGGAAACGGGCGCAGAAACGGGCTCGCCAGCTGGAGTGCTGTTGAGGCGGGGCCTGGGAGGAATTGCTGCCTGCGCCGAGGTCGAGCGACATGGGGCTGCTCCGTTCTGCTGAGGGTCGAGGATCGTCTGGAGTGGAAGCGGAGCAGGTGCTCAGCGCTTCAAGCTCAACAGAGGCAGTCGTCGACGATCGCGAGAGTCACGCCCAGCAGGCAGCGGCAGAGCTGCTGCTCACCCGCAAGGTTCCCGCGCACCCTCCGATGATCGCACGTCCCGCCGCCGGGCGCGATGGTCCGCACGTCCAAACGTTGGGCTCACGGCTCTACTCGTGCCGACGGTTTTGGGACCACTGCGTGACGCGTCACGCGTCGCGGCAGTCCCGCTGCGTTCGCTTGCCTTCCAGCCCCTGCGGTCGTAGATCGGCCCGGGTCCGCCCTACTGCACGCCAGCGATTGCGACGCCGACGGTGTCGCCGCCGACCGGGTGTGTCCGCCGTTCTGGTCTCATGCTCAACTCACCCGCCGAGCTCGAAGAGGTCGCCGAGGAACGACTTGCGCTTGCGTTTCGGCGGGTTCGCGCTCCTCCGAAAGTCGTCGTCGTCCTCGTCGTCGCGTGGATCGCTCCGTACGCGATCGGTGCTTTCGAAGCCGGCTGCCCGCTCGATCAGCTTGTCGAGCTCTCCTCGGTCGAGCCACACCCCCCGGCATGCCGGGCAGTGGTCGATTTCGATGCCTTGGCGTTCGGCGATGACGAGCAGGGTGCTGTCCACCGGGCACTTCATCGCCGCCAACCGACCACGCGCACGGGGACTCGAGCGTCTGCGAGGCGAGCGAGCCGGCGACGCTCAGCTTCGCCCACGATGATGGAGACCGCAGCGATCAGAGCATCTAGTGCGAGCAACTTCTTCTCTCCTTGTGGCTTGATGGTCTGGTCCGGATCATCCAACCGGCGAGTTGCTAGCCATCGGGTTAGGACTGAACCGCTATCCAGATGATTAACTGGTCGGACCCGGAAGACAACGACGCGATCGGGAGGTCTTCAGGCCCGTTCATTGCCGCAATCAGGAGGACTTATGGGCACGTTGTGCGCCCAGCTGAAGGAGCAGAGGCCTCGATGCTGGTGAGCCCCGGCCTGGCAGCGGTGACCAGGGCGAGGGTCGGGTGCCAGACGTGCTATTAGTGGTCGAGTAACCGCCGTGCTCACAGGGCGAGCTCGAGGACGAAGCGGCCCTCGGCTCGCGGCTCTCGATCCCCGCGGCGCGCTGTTCGGTCTGCTGCCACCGTCGTCACGACGACAGGACGTCGACAGTCGTCGACGTCGAGGTCGATGGGGCTGCCCCGACTTCAGCTGACTCCTAGATGTGCCCCGGGTTCGGTGGAGTTTGTTCGCTGGAATCTGCGCATGCTCTGATCCCTGGAGCGGAGGTCCTCATCCTCAGCAGGGCCGCTGAGCGACGGAAGCCGGTGGTGCCCCAAAAGATCGCTTCGCCCTGATCGGTGAACTCGCCAGCCAGGGCGTCGCGGGTGCGCCAGGGCCGTGAGCTTGACGAGCTCGGCCTTGGACTTGCCGTTGAGCGACGTGACGTACTTCGGGATGGGGTCAGGCGAGCGGCGGCGGGTTGGCCTGGAGCCCGCGGTTTGATGTTCGGCTGGCCTCGGCGATGTCGTGTTGGTGTCTGGCGATCCGGTTGGCGAGAGCCCGGTCGGAGAGCGCGAGGATCCGAATCGCGAGGTGTGCGGCGTTTCGAGCGCCGTCGATGGCGACGGTCGCGACGGGCACTCCGGTGGGCATCTGCGCGATTGATAGGAGTGAGTCGATGCCGTAGAGATGGGCGAGGCCGATGGGGACGCCGATCACGGGGAGTGTTGTGGTCGCGGCGAGCATGCCGGGCAGGTGTGCGGCGCCGCCGGCCCCGGCAATGATGACGTGGAGGCCACGGTCGGCGGCGGTGTTCCCGAAGGCGATCATGTCGTGTGGCGTGCGGTGGGCGGAGAGGATCTGAACGGCCGCTGTCACTCCCATCTCAGTCAGCGTGTCGACGGCGCCCGACATGACGCGGTGGTCGCTGAGGCTGCCCATCACGACGGCAACTCGTGGGTTCTCGCTGCGTGCGTTCATGCGGAGACACCTCTCGGTGTGGACGGTGACGGTGAGGCGGTGAGTGCGGCGACCGCACTGCGTGCCCGGTCGAGGGCGCTGGCACGGGTCGGGCCGGTCGCGGTGATGTGGCCGAGCTTGCGCCCTGGTCGGAGCGCTTTGCCGTAAAGGTGCACGTGTGCTCCCTCGACTGCGAGGGCCGCCGGTAGGCGAGTTCTCGGGTCGGAGGGGCTGGTTCCGCCGAGCACGTTGACCGTGGCGACCGCGGCTGCGGTTGATGAGGTGTCGCCGAGGGGCCAGTCGAGGATGCCGCGTAGGTGGTTCTCGAACTGGGAGGTGACAGCGCCTTCGATGGTCCAGTGGCCGCTGTTGTGTGGCCGTGGCGCTAGTTCGTTGACCATGATGCCTTGGTCGGTGATGAACAGCTCGACGGCGAGCACTCCGGTTGCACCGATCGTCTCGGCGATCGACAACGCGAGGGCGACGACCTCAGACGATCGTGTGGGGTCGATCGCTGCTGGTGCGATTGTCTCGACGCAGATCCCGTCGACCTGGACGGTCTCGACGACGGGGTAGACGACGGTGTCACCGGAGGGGCGGCGAGCTACCAGGACCGCAATCTCGGTTTCGATCTCCAGCATTGGCTCCACCACCACCCGAATTCCGTCGCGAGCGGACATCGTGTGGCGAGCGTGGGCAAGGTCGTGGACCACGAACACGCCTTGGCCGTCATAGCCCCCAACCGCCGACTTGATCACTACCGGCCAGCCGTGCGCGGTTGCGAACGATTCGATCTCCTCAATGGTCGACGCGAGCCCGAAGGCGGGGACAGGGAAGCCCAGGGCGGACAGCTCCGCTCGTTGGTGCGACTTGTCCGCGAAGCGGAGGACCTCGCTCTTGGGGTGAACGGTGTGGCCGTGTGCCTCGAGCGTCGCGACCAGGGAGGGGTCGACGCGCTCGTGGTCAAACGTCACGACATCACAGCCCGAGCTGAAGCGATCCATGACCTCGAGATCATTCGGGTCGCCGAGGACAACTGTGGTGGCTGCGATGCACGCGGGGTCGGTCCGGCTAACGGCCAGGACCTTGGTGTCGACTGCGAGGGAGATGGCCGCCTGGGCGGTCATGCGTGCGAGTTGGCCAGCCCCGATGATGCCGACGATGGGTGCGGTCACGTCAGTGCTCGGCTAGCGGCCACGAACAGAGGTATGCCGATCACAAGGTTGAACGGGAACGTCACACCGAGCGCGGCAGTCAGTCCCAATGCCGGGTTGGCGCCAGGCAGGGCGATCGACACTGCGGCTGGCGCGGCGATGTAGGAGGCACTGGCCCCCATGACGGCGAGGACGGCCGTGCCGCCCGTCGACAGGCCAGCGGCCATGCCTGCCAGAAGGCCGAGTGCCCCAAACACGACGGGCATGCCCATGGCGAAGCCGATGAGGAACGGACCCGATTTACGGACGTCGCCAAGCCGTTCGCCAGTCATCGCGCCGAGATCGAGCAGAAACAGGGTGAGCAACCCGGGGAACAGACCCACGAAGAGCGGATCCACCGACGCCACCGCTTGCGGGCTCGCAATGGTGCCGATGACGACGCCCCCGGTGAGGAGCACGACGCTCTTGCCTGCGAATGCCTCGCGACACCCCTTCCGCAGGTCACCGGCAGCGTCCGACTGGGCCAGGAGGAGCGCGACTGCGATGCCGGGCACTTCGAGGACGACCACCAGTGCGGGGAGGAAGCGTTCCGCGTCCAGTCCTGCGGTGATCACGGCGGCGCTCGCCGCGGTGAAGGTCACGACCGAGACCGACCCGTAGTGGGCGGCGATGGCGGCGGCGTCGGGAACGCCGAATCGGCCGAGACCGCGGAGCACTGCGAACGCGATGAGCGCGGTCACCACTCCCAAGGCGACCGTGGCGACCGCGGGGGCCCAGAGGTCGGCGACCGGAGTAAGGCGGAGAGCGGTGCCGCCCTTGAAGCCGATCGCAACGAGCAGATAGGTAGACAGAAGCGAAGCCACCTGGGGCGGAAGCCGCAGGCTCGTCCCCCACGTGGCGGCGAGCAGTCCAATGACGAAGGCGAGCACGGCTGGTGAGGTCAGGTTGCTGATGGCAATGTCGACCACCTTCAGGTCCCGACCGGGAGATCCCCGGAGAACACCGCTAACGCAACATCTGTCCCGAGGCGCTGGGACTGGTCCGCCACCGCGAAGGCGATGCTGTCGACTCTCGCCACTTCGGTGAGCAGCACCTTTTCCTCCGTGAGCAGCGGCATTGCGGGTCTGCCTTCCTCGACTGGGCTCGAGTCTGGATCGAGCGCAGCATAAGGCTACTCTAAATTCATGGATTATAATTCATGTATATGAGATGCTGACATTGAGATACAGTTGGTCATTGCCCGAAGGGGGCGATGGGCGTGCAGGATGGCAAGCGGACGTGGACGCTTCTGAGCAACCACGGCCACGTGCTGGTCTGTATCTCCGAAGACGCTGACATCCGGGGTCGCGACATCGCCGCCAGGGTCGGGATCACCGAACGCGCCGCGCTGAGCATCGTCGCCGACCTCGTCGAGGCCGGTTACGTGAGCAAAGACCGGGTCGGGCGTCGGAACCAATACGAGATCCACCCCGAGCTCCCCCTCCGACATCCCGTCGAGAGCGAGCACTCCATCGGAGAGCTGCTCGTCGCGCTCGGCCAACGAGCCCAAGCCAACCCCCGCAAGGCGACCGGGTAATCCACGCAGTTGAAGGTCCCGCATCCCGTTCGCTGCCGGCTCGGAATATTCAAAGACCGCGACCACGGGGTCTCGCAGCTCCGGTGTTCGTCCGGACCGCTTCAGATTGTCGATCATCGAACACGACGGGCAGGACGTGGGCCGTATACCGCCGTGGCACGACGCCGGTGTACGCGGCGAGATCGGGGATCGTCAATGAGCGCGTTCGTGTCCGGTGCCACGCGGACCGCGCAATCATCCGGCGATGAAGCGGCTGGCCCGGCAGAGGGGCGCGCTACCACTGCCCGTCACAGCGGCTTCCGGGTAAACGGGGCTGCCAGAACGCCAGCCTCCGTCACAACCGCCGGCTCGCTACCGTCCCGCGCGCATGTCGTCACCGTCCTCACCGACCGGTAACGGCCTTCTCGTGGTGGGCGCCCCGCACTCCGCTGCAGCAGCCCTACGCGGCTCTGTTGCCGATGTATCGCACTCGCGACGACACCGGTAGCCATCGTCCGCCCTTGCCAGCAGGCTGTTTCGCCCGCGCCACCCCCGTACCGCTGGGCGAGCTCCAGGATGACGGGCCCGATCAGCGGCGGGAGCGCGGATTCGTCACGGATGCCCGGCTGTCTCAGCTCGCGACTCAGAGTCGGCGTCGGGCCTAGCCGCCGCATCGCTGGCATCGGACGGCGGGATGTTGTCGGCGTCGGCACGCAGGTGGTTTTCCTCGGCGTCGCCGTCCCGCCTGTCGGCGATTAGAGACGCGATGATCGTGACCGTGAGGACGAGGGCGATGACGCTGAGCGATGTGTATGTAGGGAGATGCACCTCGAACGGCTTGCCGATGAGGAGCATCTTGACGCCGACGAACCCGAGGATGACGCCGAGGCCGACGTTCAGATAGCGGAACTTGCCCTGCATCCCGCCGAGGAGGAAGTACAGCGACCGCAGGCCGAGGATGGCGAACGCATTGGCAGCAAACACGATGAAGGGTTCGCGGCTGACCGCCAGGATGGCGGGGACGGAATCGACAGCGAAGACGACATCCGTCGCCTCGACGAGCACAAGTACAGCGAAGAGCGGGGTCGCCAGACGTTTTCCGTTCTCACGTATGAAGAGTTTCTGCCCGTCATAGCGGCTGGTGGTCGGGATGGCACGGCCGAGGAGGCGCATCGCGACGTTTTTGTTGTAGTCAACCTGCCTGGACTCGTCGTGGCGGGTGATCTTGACTGCGGTGTAGAGCAGAAAGGCACCGAAGACATACAGGATCCACTCGAAGCGCTCGATGAGCGCTACGCCCGCGAAGATGAAGATGCCTCGCAGCACCAACGCACCAAAGATGCCCCAGAAGAGCACCCTGAATTGATACTGACGGGGAACCCCGAAGAACGAGAAAATGACCGCCCACACGAACACGTTGTCGATGGACAGACTCTTCTCGATGAGGAAGCCGGCGTAGTACTCACCGCCAGCCTGCCCGCCCTGCCACAGAAGCAGCACCACTCCGAAGGCCAGGCCGATCGAGATCCAGATTGCCGACTCGATCGACGCCTCTTTGATGCTGATGACATGCGCGGTCTTGTGCACGACCAGCAGATCGAAAACCAGCATGACGACGATGACGCCCACGAGCGCGAACCACGCCCAGGCAGGGACGTCAAAGTCCGCGAAGCTCGTCTCCGTGCTGCCCGCGGCGATCACGAGCGGGGACGTTGTGGCGCTAAACATGCGAACTCCTGCGATCAGTGGGCGCAACGGCTGGAACCGCGCACGGATGGTTGCGTGGGCGGACCGACGCTTCAGTTCCGCTTGCGGGAGCTGGTTCGTGCGCGGTGCGGGCTCTGCGTCTTTTCAACGGGCGGTAGATTTCGTCGCGCCGGCACCAGGAACGCAGTGCGTAGGAGCCCAGCAGAAGCACGAGGACGGCTGCCACCTGCAACCAACCAAGGATGCCGTTCATACCAGTACGGCGCGCGCCGGGTGCCCGCTCGGGCGACTTCCTGCCATCGGCCAATGGTGGGGCCGCGCGAATGGTCTGAACAAGGTGAGGTACTCGACGGAACTGCGGCCGTTTGCCTTCCGAAACTCGGAGCATTGGAGTCTCTGAAGGGAGTGTAGGAGCCGTCGGCCGCCGCATTTCGGCATACTGGGCCGCATGACTGCTGGATCTGGTCGAAGGTCTGGCCACACACGACCAACCCCGTCGCAGATCGGCGCGCTGGTTGCGCCTTCGCGCGCGGACGTCATCGACCGGATCACCGCCAAAGCGGCACGGGACGCGAAGGTCGACCGCGGGCTGCTCGTCGGGTACCTGGAGGCGGCGGTCGATGCCGCTGTCTTGGGGCGCAGGCTGGGGCGTCTCGAACTGGACACCTGCCGATTGATGGGAGAGTCGGCCGCTGACCAGGGGGTTGCCCTTTCCTCCTTGCTCGATCTGTACTTGAGCGCCCTGTGGCGGCTATGGGAGGACATCACCGACCGAGCCCAGAGCGTTGGCGCCGACGTGGTGGCAGCAGCGGCTGGCGGGCTGTTCCGGGCGGCGGACGACGGAGCTGAGGCGCTCGCCGAAGGGCATGAAAGAGCGCAACGCTTAAGCGTTCGCCGCGAGGAAACGGTCAGGCGCGAGTTTGTCGACGACCTGCTCAGCGGCGGCGGCCACCCCGATCTCATGGGGGAGCGGGCCGCCCGCTTCGGCTTCAACATGGCTGGCACCCATCTGGTGATAGTTGCCCGCACTCAACGTGTTGTGGTCGACGCGGGACCCGTACACGCGCGGATAGAGAGCCACGTGCTGGTCACGTTGGGCGGCCGCGACGTGGTGGTGGCCACCAAGGACGGCGCCCTCGTCTGCGTGCTCCCCGCCTCGGCCACCGACGCGGCCGCTGACTTGTCCCGAGCCCTGGACGCGACCGGCGATGGGTCGTGGCAGATCGGCGTGGGCCGCCGCTATTCCGGCCCGGGCGGTGTCGTGCGCTCCTACCACGAGGCTCGCGAATCGCTGGAGCTGGCTCGCCGCCTCGCCGTAGTCGAACCCATCGTCAGGTTCGAGTCGATGCTGCCCTATCGGATGCTTGCCCTTGACCCGACCACGGTCGCCGAGATGGTCCACTCGGTGCTCGGCCCGCTCGACGGGGCGCGCGGCGGCCGCGAGCCACTGATCGCGACGCTCTCCGCGTACTTCGCCGAGTCCGGCAACGTCTCAGCCACAGCCAGACGCCTCAACCTCAGCCCGCGCGCAGTCGTCTACCGGCTCGAACGTATTGCCGCGCTCACCGGCCACGCCGCCGACGACCCCGAAGGTCGCTTCGTGCTTGAGCTCGCCGTGCGCGCGCGCCACATGCTGAGCGAAACCTAGGCGACATCGCGCCGCCAATTCGCTCCGGGTTCCGGCAGCAAAGCGGCAGTCCAAAAGGACAGATCAGGTCCTTGTTGGTCCCCCAGCAGGCTTCGATCATGAACTCGTAAACGCATGGACCACTACACGCTGGCCACCGTCTACGTGGAAGAGCCGCACTCATCGGTAATCCAGTTCGACAATGCGCTGCCCGTGGGCCGTCTTATGCTGACGAGCAACTCATTGATGCAGTCGGCCGCGCGCTTGAGGACTAGGCCCACCATGGTAGTGGGCGATCTTCCAGTCCGGCCACTGCCCGATCGTGGCTGGCGATCAGCCCGCCGGCCAACGCGGCTGAGATTACCGCGATGGCGAGCAGGCCGAATGTAGACAAGCCAGCACGGCGCCGACCTGCGGCACGCCGCGCCTGGTCTGATAGCCGTCGGTCCACATTCCGCAGGGTGGCACATCGCCCGCTACTGGGAGGTGCTTATCCGATACCTGTGATCCACCGCTCCGCATTGACCGAGGCCGTCGAGTTCGATGCCGCGGAGCAGTGGTCCGCGGGTCGTGAATGGTGAACACCCAGAGATTCGGTCTCCGCGCGTGCTCGACCGGTGGCATGCGAAGGGACCAAGGACTCTACCTAGCGAGCCGAACCTCGAGGACGGTGATGGGCATGACGACTCGCATCGACGACACCGTGACGATCCTCGAACCGAACGAGTGCTGGCAGCTGCTGCGAACGACCGAGGTGGGACGGCTAGCCGTGGTCGTCGAGGACAGGCCGGACATCTTCCCGATCAACTTCCTGGTCGATCACGGTACGATCGTGTTTCGGACAGCGGAGGGCACCAAGCTCGCCTCGCTGTCTTCAGACGGCATGGTCGCGTTCGAGGCTGACGGTTATGACGGGGACATCCGTAGCGCTTGGAGCGTCGTCATCAAGGGTCGTGCGGACGAGATCACAAGGATGCACGACCTGGTCGAGACCACCACATTGCCCTTGTTTCCGTGGCACTCCGCGCCCAAGGCCCATTTCGTGCGGGTCGTGCCCGACCAGATCAGTGGGCGACGGTTCTCCGTCGGCGACGCAACAGCCTGGCTGACGCCCCTAACAAATGCGCGCCACGTGTCCGCTGAGTAGCCGGCCCCCCACGAACTGGTGGTGCCGATCGGCTTGTGTCGGTCGACGTAGTCTCGAGGATGCCGACAACAAGCCAAGGCCGTGGCGAGGAGCTGAACAGGATGAAGGCGACGATGTCCCCATGTCGGGATAGCCACGAATGAGGCTGCCGAACGCTGCCCATGACGTGCATCACTGGGCGATCACCCAGCTCGTCCCCGACTTCACCCTGCTGGATGTCTGGTCGTTGCCGGCCGATGGCGGGGCTGACGACTTCGCCTCCTTCCTCGAGATCATGGCGTCCCTCGATCCCGCCCATGCAGCGTCGACCGCCAGTCGGGCGCTCTTCGCGTTGCGATTCCGCGTGGGGAGGTGGCTCGGTTGGGACGACGTCACTCAGCAGCGGCCCGTACCAGGGTGCACCGAAACGACGCTGCGCGCCCGCCTTCCCGAACGGCTCCGGGACAGCGCGACGAGACCGGCAATCAGTGTCGCGATGCAGCGATCCGCCGGCGGCTTCATCCCGCTGTATCGCACCCACGACGAGTGGGCCGCCGAGATCTCCAACGGCACGGTGCATGGGGTGCTGCATGTTGCGTGGGTCGAGCAAGGCGCGGATCGTTATCGGCCGCAGATGGGCGTCTACGTCAAGCCCCGGGGCAGGCTCGGCAAGGCCTACCTGATGCTGATCGGGCCGTTTCGCCACCTCATCGTCTACCCGGCACTTATGCGCCACATCGGACGTGCGTGGGAGGCTCGTGACCGCACCCGGCCGGGCGCCGTCCGCGACCCGCAGCGGTGAGCTCTGACCCCGTCGTGGTCGTCGGCGCCGGCCACAACGGCTTAGTCGCCGCCTGCTACCTCGCGAAGGCCGGGAGACGGGTGGTCGTGTTGGAGGCCTCCGACAAGCCCGGTGGCGGCTGCCGGACCGACGAGACCATTCCCGGATTCTTGTTCAACACCCACGCCGCCGCACACAACATCATCAACATGACCAAGATTCCGGCGGAGCTGGGCTTGCGCGGCGCGGGGCTGGAGTACCTCCCGATGGACCCATTCGCCACCGGCGTGTTCCGGGACGGGCGGATAGTCCGCTTCCATCGCGACCTCGATCAGACGGTGGACTCCATCGCCGAGCACAGCCGTCCAGATGCCGACGCCTACCGAGCGTTCATGCACCGAGCGATCCCCCTGGTCAAGACCGCGGTGAGCGGACTGGAGAGCGGCTCGACGGCGACCGGAGTCCTGAAGGGGGCGGCCAGCAAGTTGCTGTCGCTGCTGCAGGGGCTCAAGCGCGCCGGCGGCCCGGCCGGCCTGGCCCACGACCTCGTCACACCGTACGGCGCCCTGCTCCAGACCGCTCTGCCGAGTGACCTGACGCGAGCCCCGATCAGCTCCTTCGCCAGCCATTCCTCAGCCGGTCCGCATCAGCCGGGTGGTTCGTTCTTCGTGTTCTGGCAGGCCGCCTACCACCTCTTCGGGCAGTGGCATCCGCGAGGCGGCTCGCAATCTCTGACCACCGCGCTGATCAGCCGGCTCGAAGAGTGGGGTGGGGAGGTGCGCACCGGCTCCGTCGTCGAGAGCATCGACGCCCGCGGCGGTGCCGCGCGCGCGGTGATCCTCGACAGCGGTGAGCGGATCGCCGCCGTCGCTGTCGTGACCGCGATCGACGTACAGACCGCCCTGCTCGACCTGCTCGACCCGCCGCTGGCCGGTCAGGACGCCACCGACCTCGCCGCCGCGCATCGCGGCAACGCCGTGCAGATGGTCGTGCACCTCGCCACCGACAAGCTTCCGCCGTACCCGAACGCGCGGCCTGGCGACTGGAACGGTCTGCAGTCTCACGTGGACACCCTCGAGGAGCTTCGTCGGGGCTTCCTGTCCGCTGACGCGCGGCGGCTGCCCGATCCGGTGTCGACCTACTGCTTCACGCCGAGCGTGTACGACGACTCGCTCGCCCCGCCGGGCCGGCACACGGTCTACCTCGCGTGTCCGTGCGCGCCGTACGACGTGGTGGGTGGTTGGCCGGACCAGCAGGAAGCGTTCGCCGACGCGATGGTGGCGCAGGTCGAGGCCCATGCTCCCGGATTCACCGACAGCATCCTGGCCAGGACCGTGCGGACGCCCGCGCTCATGGCGCAGGAGTTGCGCTGGCCGGGAGCACACCCGATGCACCTCGACATCAGCCTCGACCAACTGGCCTTCCAGCGTCCGACGCGTCGGCTGTCCGGGCACACCGTGCCCGGCGTGGCTGGTCTCTTCACCTGCGGGGCATCGACGGCACCGGTGGGCGGCATCGCCGGCAGCTCGGGTAAGGCGGCTGCGCTCGGTCTGTTGAAGTCCCTGCCGCACTAGCTTCCGCTGCTGGCTGTTCCCGCGGACGGCAGATAGGCGTAAGGTAGCGACGACACGAAAAGTCCCGCTCGTGTCGGGCCAGTTTGGCTGGCTTGGAAGCGATGCTCCGGACCTCTGGTAGCGCGACTGCCCTAGCGCGCGCCAGGGAAGGTTCATGGCACCGATCGGGACGACAACGTTGACCGCACCAAGTGCGGACGCGGGCACTGGCGGTAGCGACACCGATTGCATGGTCATGTGGCTCCTCGGCGAGCATGACATCTCCACGGCGCCCGGGCTGTGGGCGGACCTGGTGGCGGCGATGGCGGTCGACGACGCCGACCTGGTGCTCGACCTGAGCGGGCTGGGCTTCCTCGACGCCGCGATCGTCGGTCTTTTCGTCCGCGCCCAGGAGACGCTGCGAGCGCAGTCGCGGACGCTGACCTTGCGGGCACCGACGACCTTCGCCCGACAGATCTTCGGACTGTGCGGCATTTCCAGCTTCCTGGAACCCGATCCCGTGACGCTCTTGCGGGAGGTCGACCCAGCGGCCGCGTTGGGAACGTGGGTCGAGGTGCCACCGTCGAAACGCGACGCGGCGAACCCGGAGAGTGACCCGCACGGGGTCAGCGAATCCGTGTCCTCTTCGAGCATCGTCAGTCCCCGGTGACTGCTTCCCTCGTGACTGCGTGACGGAGAACCGGAGACTTCGAATCTTGCACCAGCTCGTCGCCAGCGAGGACGACCCGCTGGAGACGAAGCGACTCTGTGAGGTGTGCGCCGAAGTCATCGGCATGAGCGGCGCCGGAATCATGCTGATTTCGGGCGATGTCCCTCGAGGTGCGGTGTGCAGCACCAACCCGACGAGCGCGCTGATCGAAGAGCTGCAGTACGCGCTGGGGGAAGGCCCGTGCATCGACTCCTACCAGCAGGATCGTCCGGTGATGGAGCCGGACCTCGCCAACCCGCAGCACCCGCGCTGGCCAGCTTTCACGGGTCCGGTCCTCGACGCGGGCGCGCGGGCGGTCTTCGGCTTCCCGCTCCGGGTGGGGGCAGTCCGTCTCGGCGCTCTCAACTTCTACCGTGACACGCCGGGGGCGCTCACCGACGACCAGCACGCCGACGCCCTGGCGGCCGCCGGCATCGTTGCCCAAGCTCTCTTAGTGATGCAGGCCCGGGCACCGGTCGGCACGTTGTCGGCAGACCTGGAGGCGAACGCCGACTTCAAGTACGTCGTGCACCAGGCAGCCGGCATGGTGGCTGCCCAGCTCGATATCGGCGTGGGACAAGCGCTCATCCGGCTCCGCGCCCACAGCTTCGGCACCGAGCGTCCGCTGAACGACTTGGCTCAAGACGTGGTGGAGAGAAGATTCAGATTCGGCTCGTAAAAGGTCGGAATTAAGTTCATGATGGATTCGATGGAACGACTGGGGACGACCGATGGCTAGAGAAGCACTGCTCGCCCGGACGCTGGTAGAGCTCGCCGACACCCTCGTCGCGGACTTCGACGTCGTGGACCTGCTGACATTGTTGGCGGATCGGTGCGTCGAGGTGCTCGATGTTGCTGCAGCGGGGCTGATGCTTGTCGCCCCAGAAGGCGGACTGCGGGTCATGGCGTCGTCGAGTGACGCGATGCGCGTCGTCGAGCTCTTCGAGATCCAGTCCGAGGAGGGTCCGTGTCTGGACTGCTACGCCTCCGGTAAGCCGGTCCTCAACCAGGACCTCAACCAGGACCTGTCGATCGACAGTCGCTGGCCGGTGTTTGCACCCGTCGCGATCGAAGCCGGATTCCGCACGGCGCACGCCCTGCCCATGCGGCTGCGCGGCACGATCATCGGCGCGATCAACCTGTTCGACGACAAGCCCGGTGACATGAGCCAGACCGACCTCGACGTCGCCCAGGCGTTTGCTGACGTCGCGACGATCGCGATCCTCCAGCACCGCGCGGCGTCGGAGGCGCAGATCCTCAACGAGCAGCTCACGCATGCGCTCAACTCGCGCATCGTCATCGAGCAGGCGAAGGGGATGGTGGCCGAGCGGGAGAATCTCAACATGGAGGACGCCTTCCTCCGCCTACGTCGGCATTCCCGCAACCACAACCTCCGGCTCGCCGATGTCGCCCGCGAGGTGATCGAAGGCAAACTGCCGGCGTCCTCTCTCGACCCGGCCGGACCGCCGAAGCGTCGCTGATACGCCGACCTCCTCGTCACCGAGCTGCGGGCGGGCGGCGCGGCGTACCGCTCTTACCCGTCTCTCACCCCTGTGCGGGAACATGACCAGCGTGGGAGCGCGGGTGCTGGTGGCGGACGACGACCGGGCGATCCGGGAGTCGCTCGAGCGCGCGCTCGAACTGGAGGGGTACGACGTCGTCACGGTGCCCAACGGCGCTGACGTGTTGACCGCGGCTCGGGACAACCCACCTGACGCGATGGTCCTCGACGTGATGATGCCCGGCGTCGACGGGCTCACTGTGTGCCGGGTGCTCCGCGCCGAAGCGGACCGGACGCCCATCCTGATGCTGACCGCGCGCACCGAGACCAGTGACCGCGTGGCCGGACTCGATGCCGGCGCCGACGACTACCTGGCCAAGCCGTTCGCCCTGGATGAGCTGCTGGCGCGGCTGCGGGCCCTGCTTCGCCGGGCGCAACCGCCGGCTGATCCGGTCGGCGACTCGCCGCCGCTGCTCGAGGTGGGCACCCTGCGCCTGGATCCCGCCGCTCGTCGGGCCTGGCGCGGCGAAAGAGAGCTGGAGCTCACCAAGACCGAGTACGACCTGCTGGAGCTGCTGGTGCGCAACGCCGGCATGGTCCTCGACCACGGCACAATTTACGATCGGATCTGGGGCTACGACTTCGGCCCGGACTCGAAGAACCTGGCCGTCTACATCGGCTATCTCCGCCGCAAGGTGGAAGAGGCTGGCGAGTCGACTTTGTTGCGCACGGTCCGTGGCGTCGGCTACACGGTCCGCGCGTGAAGCTGCCCACCGTGACGCTGCGGGCCACGCTGGTCGCCGCGCTGGCTCTGCTCGCCGCGGCCGCGACCGTCTCGGTCGGGGTCTTCAGCTACCGCGCGACAGCCGACCGCCTCGACGTCGAGATCGACCGCTCGCTGGATGAGACTCTGCACGAGGTGCAGGCCCGCCCCCGGGATGCGCTGGGTCTCGGCCCGCGTCCGCGCAATCAGCGCGGTCTCGCGGACGACCGTCCGTTCGACCTCGTCGTCGTGCAGGTCGTGCGACCCGACGGTACCGTCCTGGTAGCCGAGGGCGCCGTGGCTCTGCCGACCAAGGTCCTGGGCACCCAGCGCTCGTTCGACGTCGACCCCCACCCGATCCAGCGCAACGAGATCGAGGTCGAGGGTCAGCGCTACCGGGTGCTCACGGCCCGGCTGCGCGGCGGGGGTGCCATCCAGGTCGGCCGCAGTCTGGCCGAGACGGATCGTCTCCTCACGTCGTTGCGCAACCGAACCATCACGACAGTGCTTGTCGTCGTCGCTGCAGCGTCTGCTCTCGGTGCCCTCATCGCCCGACAGGTGACGCGGCGCCTGGTCGCCCTGACGGCAAGCGCTCAGCAGGTGGCCGCGACCGGGCGGCTCGACATCTCCGTGCCGGTCGGCTCCGATGAGGTCGGCCGGCTCGGCACCGCCTTCACCGAGATGCTCGCTGCGTTGACCCGCTCGCGGGAGGACCAGCAGCGGCTGGTGCAGGATGCCGGCCACGAGCTCCGGACCCCGCTGACGAGCTTGCGCACCAACATCGCTGTGCTGCGCAGCCTGGCCCGGCTGCCCGCCGCCGATCAGACCAGGCTGATCGATGACCTCGACGGTGAGACGCAGGAACTGACGCATCTGGTCGACGAGCTCGTTGAGCTGGCGGTAGACCAGCGCGGGGACGAGCCGTGTGGGCCGGTCGACCTTCGGGAGGTAGCCGAGCGGGTCGCCGAGCGCACGCGCCGTCGTACGGGCCGGGATGTCGTCGTCGACGCTGACGATGTCGTCGTCACGGCTCGCGCCGCCGGCGTGGAGCGGGCGATGAGCAACCTGGTCGAGAATGCTGCGAAGTTCTCCGACGCCGGGCCTATTGAGATCGTCGTACGCCGGGGGCGCATCGAGGTGCTCGATCGCGGCCCAGGCATCGACGGGACGGACCTGCCTCGGGTCTTCGACCGCTTCTTCCGGTCGGTGGTTGCGCGCAGCCTGCCCGGCTCCGGGCTCGGGTTGTCCATCGTCCGCGGGGTCGCGGAGTCGCACGGCGGCGCTGTTTTCGCGGGTCCGCGAGAGGGCGGCGGGGCCGTGCTCGGCTTCACCCTGCCGGTCACCTGAGCTCTCACCTCGCTCTTACCCGAGCAGGGGATGCTCCTTACCACGGCCCCCGATCCTGGAGAACGTCCGCACCACACGTTGGAATGCAGGAGGATGAGCACCATGAAGAGTCGTCTCGTTACCGTTGGCCTCACCGCAGCGCTGCTAGGAGGGCTGGCCGGCGGCCTAGTCCTCTCGCCCGGAGTCGCGATCGGCCAGTCCAGCGCGCCATCTCAGTCGACCGAGAAGGAGGTCGAGCGAACGCCTGGCCGGCATCTCGCTGACACCCTCGCGCCGCTGGTCGCCAACGGCACGATCACCCAGGCTCAGGCCGACAAGGTGATCGCTGCGCTCCACGCTGCGCGTCCGAAGCACGGTCTGAATCGCGCGGGCGGTCACGGCAAGCGCCACCTCTCTCTCACGGCGGTGGCCGCGAAACTGGGTATCACCGAGGAGGCGTTGCGCACGGCGCTCGAGTCCGGGCAGAGCATCGCCGACATCGCGCGGAGCAAGAACGTCTCCATCCAGTCGGTGGTCGACGCATTGGTCGCTGAAGCGAAGACCCGGTTGGCCGCGAAGGTGACCGCTGGCGATCTCACCCAGGCGGAGGCCGATGCTCGGCTGGCGAAACTCACGGAGCGAGCCGCCGCGTTCGTCAACAGCGACCAGCCGAAGTTCCACCGCCGCTTCAAGAAGGGCGGAAAGGCAGGCTCCGACTCGACCCAGTCGTCCACCTCCACCACCGGGTTCCGTACGGCCTAGCCCCTGCGGGAGTCCCCCGTTGCAGTCACCGACCGACGACGGCACGTGGTTTCCCCGATTGTCATGGGTGCGCAGCCGGTTCACCGGGCACGACGTAGGCATGACGCAGACTCGCAGCCACCCGTCCGGACCGGCCGCGCGAACCGTGCGACCTCACCACGAGGGCGTGGGTCGGTCGAGCTCTCTACCCGCGGAGGCCGTCAGCGACGACCTCCGCCGCGGCGCGGGCGACTTCCTCGAGCAGCGCCGGCGGGTCGCCGCCTTGTCGCTGGTTTCCTCGGCCGCGCTGGGCGTCGTTGCGCTGTATCAATACGGCCTGCTGCGCAAGGTCCCGGAACCGCACCTGCCAGGTCTTGATGCCGACCGGGTGGACGCCTCGGGCGAGGCCTACTCCTTCCTGCGTACGCCGGACGCCTCGGTCGGCTTGATCAGCTACGGCGTCACGCTGGCCCTAGCTGGGATGGGCGCCCGGGACCGTGCCGTGAAGCGGCCGTGGCTGCCGCTGCTTCTCGCCGCGAAGGTCGGGCTGGACACGGTCGGGGCGCTCACTCTTACCGCCGAGCAGGGGACGAAGCACCGGAAGTTCTGCTCCTGGTGCACGCTCTCGGCGCTTGCGACGCTCGCGATGGTGCCGCAGGTCGTGCCGGAGGCCCGCGCTGCCGTACGCACGCTCCGCGGCCGGCGGTGAGTCGGCGGGTCGTCGTGATCACCGGCGCGAGCGCGGGAGTGGGCCGGGCGACCGCGCGCGCGTTCGCGGAGAAGGGCTACCGGGTCGCGCTGCTGGCTCGGGGCGAGGACGGCCTCAAGGGCGCTGCGACCGACGTGGAGTCGCGCGGCGGCGAGGCGCTGGTCCTGCCGACCGACGTCGCGCACATGGACCAGGTGGAGGCGGCGGCGCACGCCGTCGAAGAGCAGTGGGGCGTCATCGACGTGTGGGTCAACGTCGCGATGACCGGGCTCTTCGCACCGTTTCTCGAGATGTCGCCGGAGGAGTTCCGGCGGGCGACCGAGGTCACCTACCTAGGCTATGTGCACGGCACCTACGCCGCGCTGCGCCGGATGAAGCCGCGCGATGCCGGTCACATCGTGCAGGTCGGCTCCGCCTTGGCCTACCGCGCGATCCCGCTGCAGTCGGCGTACTGCGGCGCGAAGCACGCTGTCCGCGGCTTCACCGAGTCGGTGCGCACCGAGCTGTTGCACGACGCGAGCAAGGTCGTCATCACCCAGGTGCACCTGCCGGCCGTCAACACCCCGCAGTTCCGCTGGCTCAAGTCCACGATGCCGCATCTGGCACAGCCGGTGCCGCCGATCTACCAGCCGGAGGTGCCCGCACGGGCCATCGTCTGGGCGGCCGAGCATCGACGCCGGGAGATCTGGGTCGGCGCGCCCGCTGCCGCCACCATCCTCGGCAGCCGCCTCATCCCGGGCCTGCTTGACCGCTATCTCGGCAAGACCGGGTACGACGCGCAGCAGGTCGAGACACCGGCGGACCCTAGTGCCCCCACCACGCTGTGGGAGCCGGTCGCCGGCGACCACGGCGCGCACGGCGCTTTCGACGACCGGGCGCACTCGCGCAGTCTGCAGTCGACCCTGTCCTTGCACCGCGGGGCGACCCTCGCCGTCACGGCGCTGGGCTCCGCGGTCGCGGTCGGTGCGGTACTGCGCCGAAGGTCGTCATGAGCGACACCGCCGCTTGGCACGCCCCGGCGATCGCCGCCCACCGACTCATCTCCGACGGTCGGTCGACAGCGCTGGTTCGCCCGGGCGGGGAGGTCGACTGGTGGTGCGCGCCTGACGTCGACTCGCCGCCTCTGCTCTGGTCTCTTCTCGACGGCGATGGCGCCGCCTCCCGATGGGTTGGCACCCGAATGTCGTCGTACGACGAACGCCCGGCCGGTCCGACGGCGCGTGGAGTGCTGCGAGTCGACGACACCCACCTGGAGTGCTGGGACGGTCTGGCGACTCTCGGCACGGCGGTTGCCTTGGTGCGCCTGCTGCGCACTCGAGTCGGTTCTGTTGACGTGACTCACGAGATCGCGGTCGGCGGTTTCGACCTCCCCGAGGCTGCCTGGTATGACGGCGTCACGTCGGTCGGTGATACGCCGCTGGCTGTCTACGGCGGTCGGGCGAAGGTCGACGGCCGCTGGCTGCGATCGACAGTGACGGTGGACACGCAGTGGACCGGCGTCGTCGTTGTCCTCGGCAGCTCCCCGCCGCTGGAGCCGAGCGCCCTCGCCCCGCGGCTGGCGGCGCTCGAGGAGGACGCCGAGCACTTCCGCTCCAAGTCAGTCCTGCCGGCCGTGCTGCCGACCCGAGCGGCGGACGCGCTTGCCGTGGTCCGCTCGTGTACCTACCGCCCGACCGGTGCGGTCATCGCCTCGCCGACGACGTCGCTTCCCGAGGCGCCGGGTGCGGACCGGCAGTTCGACTACCGCTACACCTGGGTCCGGGACGCCGCGCTCGCCGTCTCCGTCGCCGCGCTGCTCGGCGAGCGGGCCACCGCGCAGCGCTACATCGAGTTCCTGCACAGCCTCGCGGTGGGCGACGGCGTACCGGCGCACCCGCTCGCGACAGTGCGTGGCGAGGACGTGCCAGCGGAGCACGACGTGGCAGGGGTCGCCGGCTGGGGCGGCTCGCTACCGATCAGAGTCGGCAACGATGCGGCCGGCCAGGTGCAGTACGACGCACTCGGCATGCTGGTCGAGGCGGTGTCGGTCTACCTGCAGACAGGCGGCCGTCTGCAGAAGGAGACGTGGCGCATGGTGCGCAGCGTTGCCGACCGGTGCTGCGCGCCGGCGGAGCCGTCGTCAGGCATCTGGGAGTTCCGCACCGAGAGCAAATTGACCAGTGCCGACGTCGGTCGCTGGCTGGCGCTGGACCGTGCGGTGTGGATCGCCCGCGGCTGGCGCCCGACCACCAGGCGGCGGAAGTGGAAGCGGGCCCGCGATGAGGCGCGCGACTTGGTACTCGCCTCGCTCACGCCGCAGGGTCGGTTGCCGCAGTGCTACGACGGCGCTCCGCGGGCAGACGCTGCCGCGCTCATGGTGGTCGTGTTCGGCATGCTCGGTCGCGACGACCCCCGTGCTCACGCGGTCGTCGACGACGTCATCGGCGCGCTCGGTGCTGGGCCCTTCCTTTACCGCTACGAGCCCGATGCGAGTGACGGTTTTGCTGGGCGCGAGGGAGCCTTTATCCCTGTGTCGTGGTGGGCGATCTCTGCGCTCGCGAGCCTCGGCCGCGTCGACGAGGCGCGCGCCCGAGCCGCCGCGATGGACGCGCTGCTGCCACGGCTGCAGTCGGAGGAGATCAACCCCGAGACGGGTGAGTCCCTCGGCAACGTGCCGCTGGTGTGGTCGCACATGGAGAACGCTCGGGCGCTCTACATCCTCGACGCGGCCACCAAGCGGGAGCGCTTCGGCCCGGCCGGGTTGATGGCGTGGCGGCTGGCCCGCTACGCCCGCCTCCGCTTCCGCAGCTAGCCCGCGCTCGATGCTGCCCCGCGTCGTCGCCGAGGGCGACTAGAGGCGGTTTTGGGTGGCGTTGGCGATCGGTGTCGCGTAGCGCTCGCACCAGATGAAGACCGTGAGGTCCTGCGTGACGTCGAACCCGGCGGGCACGACGTGGTGGAAGCTGCCGTGCGTCGCCTTCAGCGGCCCGACTTCCAATCCGCCGTCGCGGCTGCGCTTGTCTCGGCCGGGCACCAGCCACAGGACCGGGTCGGGCGCGCCTTCGAGCGCGACGTCCTCGAAGCGCACGATGTGCGAGCCGTCGCCCAGGCGGTAGATCGCGACCGTGCCGCTGGCGGTGTGGTTGATGCCCTCGACCCGACCGCTGCTCACCTTCGCCGGACCGCTTGGGGGCGGTGCCGGCGCCGCACGCGACGGTGCTGGCCGGCTGCTTGCCGGTGCTGCTGGCGACGTCGGCGCTGAGGTCGCCTTGGTTGCCGAGGGCGCCGAGGTTCGCGGCGAGGGCGCCGAGGAAGCGGTGGTGCGTGGCGGCACGGCGGCTTGGGGCGACGCGGCCGACGGCGGTGACGTCGCTACGTCGGACTGGACCAGAGGTGGCGAGGTGGCGCTTGGGGTGTCTTGGACGGCGAGGGCGTCGATGCCAGCGGGCAGCGGCTCGACCAGTGTGACGTCGCGCACCGCGGGCGCGATGACGAGCCAGCCGACGAGCGCGAGCGGCAGCGCCGCGCCGAGTGCGCCACCGAAGGAGCCCGCCCAGCGCCGGCCGAAGCGGCCCAGCACCATGCAGGCGACGACGGTCAGCGCCACAAGCCCGAGCGCCCGCGGACTGCGCACTGTGTCGGTGACGATCGACGGCTCGAGCGCGTAGAGCGCGGCGACCAGCCCCGCATCGAGCGCCGCGACCAGCGCCAGGTGGCGAGCTGTGGCCCGGGTGACCGGCTTGCTCATGTGCTCTTCCTTTTGGGGGTGGTGCGGTGGACGTGCAGCAGACGCCACCCGACGACGGCGAACGTGGTGAGCCAGACGATGACGAGCAGCAGCACGAGGTTGCGGCCGTAGTCGAGCGGCAACGTGCTGGTGTTGTCATCCCGTCGGCCGTAGCCGCCGACAACCGGGATCGAGATCAGAATCAGCACGCCACTGACTATGAGCCCGGCCTGGACGCACGCGCGGTACGGCGGCCGGACGCGCGGCAGCACGTAGGCGGCGAGAGCGAAGACGAGTGGGGCGATCACCGCGTCATGCACCAGCAGCGCACCGACGAACCAGGTGCCGAAGCTGCGCGGGTGCACCCGGTCCGCCTCGACCACGATGCCGCGTAGCCCCCACCCCATCGCCGCCACGCCCAGGGCGGTGAGCGCGCCACGTGCGACGTACGCCGGGCCGACGCGGGTCACGCGAGCACCACCAGCGATGAGACCCACTTGGTCTGCTGTACGCCGGGCCGGTTGGGCCCGATCAGCCGCAGCGGGTAGCCGTGCTCGAGGTGCAACGGCTCGCCGTTGACGCGCAGCGCCAGCAGCGTCTTGGCGTCGCGCGCGTGCTTGCGGTTGAGCACCGACGTCCGGTAGAGACCGCCGACCTGCAGCGACTCGACGCGCACCTTCGCTCGACGCGGCGCACCGGCTAGGTCGAGTAGGTCACGCACCCGGACTCCTGTCCAGGTCTGCACCGTCGACCAGCCCTCGACGCAGGCGATCGGCAGCGTCTCGGTGACCTGTTCCATCGACTGCAGGTCGGCGAGGGTGAGGGTCACCGGCGTTGCGCCCGCGCCCGTGATCGTCAAGGCGTAGAGCGGGCTGGTCGCAGTGACGAGCACCTTGGCAGACTTGGCGCTCTTGTTGACGGGGAAGCCCTGCGGCCCGATGTCCGGCCGCCGCGGTGCCAGCAGCGCGAGTCGGCGCAAGGGCCACACCGTCTGTCCCGCAGTCACCAGGGTGATCAGACCGGCTGCCGCAGCCACGGTGCCGAGGAAGCCGCGCCGTGACAGGCCGTCGCCGGCCGGCTCGTCGAGGTCGGAGGACCGGCGCGACAGTGCCTCGCGGATGACCGGGGCCTTCGCGGCGATGTGCACCAGCATCGCGCCGATCGTCAGCCACGCGGCGTAGTAGTGCGCGGTCGGGAAGAAGAAGGCGAAGGGATACCAGAGGCCGATGTTGGACAGCCCCGACCACAGCAGGAAGGCCGACCCCGCGACCAGTGGGAAAAGCGCCGCGCGTTCCAGGGCATGGGCGACGCCGCGCGCCGCAGGCCACGTCCAGAAGTGCGGGTAGACCGTCCAGAGCTTGGCCAGCAAGATCGGGAATGTCGCCAGGCCGGTGGCGATGTGCAGCCCTTGGGTGAGCCGGAAAAGCGATACCGGTCGCGAGGGCCAGGTGAACCAAGCGGGTGGCATCTGGATGGCATGCGAGATCAGCCCGGTGAGGAAGCAGATGCCGAAGGTGACGCCGAGCGCCATCCCTAGCCATGCCGCCGTACGCCGTGAGTGCAGCCGGCTGGTGAACGCTCCCTCGGCGAACGGGCCGCCGGGGTTGGTCGTGACGAGGTCCTTCAGCCGCTGCGAAGCTGGACGAACCATCGCTCACCGTCCTGCCACATCTCGATGAGGTCGAGACCGGCGTCGGCGGCCAGCGCCGGCACGCCGTCTACTCCGACCTCCGCCCAGGGGAACCACCCACTGAGCGCAGCCGAGCCTTCCAGTCGCACCTGAAGATCCCGGGTCGGTGCGCCCGGCGGCTCGACTTCGGCGAAGATGTGGCCGCCACGTTTGAGCACGTCACCCAGCCTTCGGAGCAGGCCGGCGGGGTCGCCGCCGATCCCGAGGTTGCCGTCGACGAGCAGTGCGGCCGACCACCGACCGTGCCCTGGTACGGCGTCGAAGATCGACCGGCGAAGCACCATCGCGCCGCGCAGCCGGGCCATCCGCACCGCCGTTTCTGCGACATCGACGCCGAGCGCGACGACTCCCCGCTCGAGCAAGGCGACCACCATGCGGCCAGGCCCGCACCCCACGTCGAGGACCGGGCCCTTAACCCGGTCGAGCAGCGCCTCGTCAGCCGCGCAGGTCGGGTCGACCCATCGCGCGATGGACAGCGGGCGGGACGTGCCGTGCTGGTCGCGCAGCGCCCAGGGCCCCAGCGGATCGGTGAGCGCAGCTCCATAGAGCTCCACTGCAGCGAGCGTCATGACGCGACCCGGTCGCGAGCGATGTCATGTTTCCGCACCCACCGAGACCCCGTCGCGCCCGTCAGCGCCACATGTCCCGCGACCTCGTCGACCCCCGCCGCAAACCTGCTTCCGGGGCAGTCGGCGGCGACGGCGATCGCGTCGTCCCACCGGTCGACATCGCGCAGTGTGGGCAGGTCTTCGACGCTGAGCTCGAGCGAAGCGAGCCGCAGCCGCTGCCGGGCCGCTGTGTCGTCGCGAGACATCGGTACGCCGACGAAGACGTGGGGGTCGGCCCGGTGCAGCCCGATCGCCCACCAGCCGCCGTCGTCGGCGTCCCCCAACACCGCTCCGCCGGCGCAGCTGACCAGCGCGTCCATCGCCGAGTCGAGCTGCTTCGGCGTGACCTGCGGGGTGTCCATGCCGATCAGCAGCGTGGGTGCAGCCGTGGCGCCGAGCACATCGTCGTACGCCGCAGCGAGCCGCTCGTCGAGACTGCCGCCGCGCTGCGGGAGCACTTCGAAGCCATCAAGGCGCCACGGCCCGGGCATGCCGTCGAGGACGAGGATGCGCCGCTCGATGTCGGCCCGCTGCACGGCTCGCAGCGTGTCGACGAGGGCCGCTTCGGCGAGCGCGGCCGCCTGATGCGGCGTGCATGGCGGGGTGAGTCTGGTCTTGCTGCGCCCGGCGATCGGGGCTTTGGCGAGCACCACGAGCGTGCGCCTCATGCGCGCGCCGCGCTGTCGACATCGCGGAACACGCCGGTCATGTCGCGCACCGCGCGAGCAGTCCCCCGCACTGTGCCGGTGACCTTCGAACGACCGGTGCGCGAGGCGTAGTCGACCGGCACTTCGGTCACCAGCCACCCTGCCGCGTGCGCCCGCAGCACCATCTCCAGCGGCCAGCCGGACCGCCGGTCGGTCAGCCGCAGGTTGGCGAGCGGTACACGTCGCATAGCGCGCATGGGTCCGAGATCGGTCAGTGGATAGCTGGTACGACGGCGCAGCTGGCGCGCGAGGTAGGCATTGCCCACCCGTGCGTGCAGCGGCCAGGCGGCTCGGGTGGTCGGCCGCCGAGCGCCCAGCACGAGGTCCGCCGTACCTGAGAGCACCGGCTCGACGACCCGGGGCAGATCGTGCGGGTCGAGTGAGCCGTCGCAGTCCATGAAGCAGACGATGTCGTCGGACGCCGCCATCAGGCCGGCCCAGCAGGCGGCGCCGAAACCGCGGCGCGTCTCGACGACCACAAGCGCGCCGAGGTCTTCGGCGATGCGCGCGGAGCCGTCGGTGGAGCCGTTGTCGGCGACGATTGCCCGATATCCGGCTGGCAGCCGACCGAGCACCCAGGGCAGTGCGCCGGCTTCGTCGAGGCAGGGCAGGACGACGTCAGGCACCTGGGCTCCTCGCGGTCGTCGACATGGTCTCGACGGTAACGGCGATCCGGTGCCGGGGGATCCCTCGGGCCGCTTACGAAGCCGGGAACTCTACGGCGGGCGGCGCGGAGTGCGGCCGGCGCGGCTTACGCTCGACGGCGTGTCCCATGTCCTGAACCGCGCGGCCTGGTTGCCCTCGCGACCGCTGCTGTCCGCTGTGGCGCCTGCGGCCTGGCTCGCGCTCATCGTCGCTGCGGTACTTGCTGGACGCGCGATCGGCGATGACGGATCGCCGCTCTACCTCGGCGCCGCGCCGTTCGCCGGCGAGTGGGACCTGCGCGGCGGCGCCCGCGTGCTGCTACCGGCCGTGGTCGGCGGGGCCGGTGCCATCGTCCTGCCCCGCGTCGCCATCGGGCTGCGGTGGCGACCGCTCCTCCTTGTCGGCGTGCTGGTCTCCGCGGCCTGGGCCGTATCGCTCGCGTTGGTGGACGGCACGTCGGCGCTCACCGCGCCACTTACGACGGAGTTCGACTACCTCGCCGACCTGCCGAGGGTGCGTGACCTCGGCGTCAGTGAGTTCGTGCGCACTTTCACCGACCGGATCGGTGACTACGCCGTACACACTCGCGGCCACCCTCCAGGCTTCGTCATCCTCGCCTCGAGCCTCGATGTGGTCGGACTCGGCTCGGCCGGTGCCATCGCCGCGTTGTGCGTGCTCGGCGGCGCGTCGGCCACGGCGGCTGCCGCTGTGGTGGTCCGCGTGGTGTCGTCGGAGGAGATTGCCCGGCGCGCTATCCCGTTCCTTGCGCTGGCCCCGGCGGCCATCTGGATGGCCACGTCGGCAGACTCGCTCTACCTCGGCATCGCGACCTGGGGCCTTGCCCTCCTCGCCCTTGCGTCGGCGCGTCGGCGCGTCGCCGCGGGGACCTTCGCCGGTGCCGGCGGCGCGTTGCTCGCTGTGGGCCTGCACTTCTCCTACGGCATCGCGCCGCTCGGTCTGCTGGCAGTCGCCTTGCTGGTACGCCGTCGCGACGGGCGGGTGCTTCGACTCGTCGCCGGCGCGGGCGGCGTCGCGGCCGTCACGGCGGTCTTCGCCGCCGCCGGCTTCCGGTGGTGGGAGGGTCTCGCGGCGACCCGGGAGCAGTGGGCCCTCGGCGTCGGACCAGACCGTCCGCAGGCCTACTTCCTGGTCGCCAACCTCGCCGCACTCGCCGCTGCGGTCGGCCCGGCGGCCGTCAC
Source organism: Mycobacteriales bacterium (assembly GCA_046590575.1). Classification (GTDB taxonomy): domain Bacteria; phylum Actinomycetota; class Actinomycetes; order BP-191; family BP-191; genus DATLNF01. Next base: position 28,280 of record JBKJUS010000035.1, read on the forward strand.
CGGCCTGACCCGACTCCGCGCCCACCGCGGGCTGGCTCTGCTCGTCCTCGGTGCTACCGCGGCTGTCACGGTGGCCAATCTCTCCGGCCTCTCCCGTGGCGAGGTGGAGCGGATCTGGCTGCCGTTCACCCCGTGGTTGGTGGCCGCCGCGGCGGCGCTCGACCGGCGGCGTGGCTGGCTCGGCGTGCAGGTGCTCACCGCACTCGCCCTGCAGACTGCCTTGGTGTCGAAGTGGTGACCGAGACGCGCCCCAAGGTGCTCGTCGTGGACGATGACCTGACGGTGAGCGAGGTGGTTGCGCGCTACCTGGAGCGCGAGGGCTATGACGTCTCCTGCTGTGACGACGGTGCGGTCGGGCTGGCGAGAGCGCTCGCCGAGTCGCCGGACCTGGTGATCCTCGACCTGATGCTGCCCGGTCTCGACGGGCTGGAGGTCTTCCGGCGGCTGCGTGCTGCCTCGCCCGTCTCGGTGATCATGCTCACTGCTAAGGGTGACGAAGGGGACCGCATCGCCGGGCTCGAGCTCGGTGCTGACGACTATGTCGCCAAGCCGTTCTCCGCGCGCGAGCTGGTGCTGCGCGTCAAGTCGGTGCTACGCCGCGGCACGGGCGCGAGTGCTCCGGCGACTGCAGACGACGCGCCGATGACGACCGGCGCGCTGGCCCTCGACCCCAGGGCCCGTGAGGCCACGCTGGACGGTGATCCGGTCGCGCTGACCGTTCGCGAGTTCGACCTCCTGGCCTACCTCATGCGTCACCCGAGGCAGGCCTTCACCCGCGAGCAGCTCCTGGAGACTGTGTGGGGATACACGTTCGGCGACACGTCCACCGTGACGGTGCACGTGCGTCGACTGCGCACCAAGATCGAGCCCGACCCGGCCGAGCCGACGTTCATCAGCACGGTGTGGGGCGTGGGCTACCGCTTCGAAGGGCACGTGGATGAGTAACGACACCGCAGTCGTCCTGGCCCTTGCCGTCGGCGCATCGCTCGCCGTGCTCGCGGGCGGCACACTGCTGCTGCGCGCCGTACGCCGGCGCTCCCTTTCGCTGCAGATCACGGTCGTCGCTTTGACCGCCCTGGGGGCGGTGATGGCTGGTGCAGTCGCGACCGCGCAGGCGATGTTCCTGTCCTCGCACGACCTCGGCGTACTCATGGTGGTGCTCGCCGTCGCCGGCGCGGTCGGCGTCGCCGGTGCTCTGCTGCTCGGCCGCCGCGTCGCCGCGTCGAGCCGGGCACTGAGCGAGGTGACGCGCCAGATCGGCGCCGGTCGCCCGCCGGAGCGGGCCGCGCGAATGGCGACCGTCGAGCTCGACCGGCTCGCCGGCGATCTCATCACGATGGAGCGTCAGCTGGTCGAGGCGCAGCGGCGGGAGCGGGCCCTGGAAGCAGCCCGCCGCGAACTCGTCGCGTGGGTGTCGCACGACCTGCGCACGCCGCTCGCGGGCATCCGGGCGATGGCCGAGGCTTTAGAAGACGGCATCGTGGCCGACGAGGTCGGGACCGCGCGCTACCACCGGATGATCCGCGAGGAGACCGACCGGCTGGCGGGTCTGGTCGATGATCTTTTTGAGCTCTCGCGCATTCACGCCGGTGCGCTGCAGCTGCACCTTGAGCGGGTCTCGCTTGCCGACCTCGTCGCCGATGCCCTAGCGGGCGCCGACCCCGTGGCGACGGCCAAAGGAGTGCGGCTGCACGGCCATGTCCACGAGCCGGTGCCGGCGCTGCAAGCGTCGCCGCCAGAGGTGCTGCGGGTGTTGCGTAACCTGCTGCACAACGCCATCCGGCACACCCCTGCCGACGGCACGATCACGGTCGAGGGGGGAGTCGGCGAGGACGACCGGGTCTACGTCGCCGTGTCCGACAGCTGCGGCGGCATCCCCGAGTCCGACATCGACCGGGTCTTCGAGGTCGCCTTCCGTGGCGAAGCGGCGCGCACACCTGACGGCGACGGCGGCGGCGGGCTCGGCCTGGCGATCGCCCGGGGCATCGTCGAAGCGCACGACGGTCGGATCAGCGTGCGCAACGACGGCCCCGGCTGCCGCTTCCTCGTCGAGCTCCCCGCGTAGCCGAGCGGCGCGCGGGGGCTCGAGGCTCAGGGGCGCAGTGCGGCAGGGCGGCGCAGGGGTGCCGTGGCGAACTCGCGCATCCCGTCACCGAAGTCGACCGCCGCGGTGAAGCCGAGCTCGTCGTGGGCGCGCTTCGGCGCGGCGAAGACGTGGCGTACGTCGCCGAGCCGGTAGTCACCGGTGACCACCGGATCAGGCGCCGAGCCGTACGCCGACGCCAACGTCGTCGCCATCTCGAGCACCGTGCGAGGCGTCCCACTGCAGATGTTGAAGACGCCCGGCACCGGCACCGGCGCGGTGAGCGCCAGAACGTTGGCGTGCGCCACGTCCCGCACGTGCACGAAGTCCCGCAGCTGGCCGCCGTCCTCGAACACCCGCGGCGCGGCGCCATCCTCCAGCGACGACCGGAAGAGCGACGCGACGCCGGCGTACGGCGTGTCCCGAGGCATCCGGGGGCCGTAGACATTGTGGTAGCGCAAAGCCGTGACAGGCGCGCCGCTGACCCGCGCCCAGGCGGAGGCGAGGTGCTCTTGCGCGACCTTCGTCGCCGCGTAGACGTTGCGCGGGTCGACCGGTGCGTCCTCCGGTACGGCGGAGGGGACCAGGTCGCCGCCACAGCGCGGACACCGCGGCTCGAAACGCCTCGCATGGAGGTCGTCGGCCGACCTCGGTAGCGGCGCGATCACGCCGTCCACCGCGCAGACGTAGCGGCCTTCGCCGTACACGACCATCGACGACGCGAGCACCAGGCGGCCGCGAAAGGCCGCGGCGTCCAACGAGAAGAGCAGAGCTGCCGTGCCCTCGTCGTTGTGACTGACGTAGTCGCGCACATCCCGGAAGTCGACGCCGAGGCCGACCATCGCCGCCTGGTGGCAGACCGCATCGACGTCGTCGAGGCTGCGACCCACCGTCGCCACATCGCGGACGTCGCCCAGGACCAGATCCGCGCGCGGATCGAGATAGTCCGGTGCACCGTCGTGCGCACCTGGGTGCAGCAGGTCCAGGACGCGGACCGCGTGTCCGAGTGCAAGCAGCTCATCCACGACATGCGAGCCGATGAATCCGGCGCCGCCGGTGACGAGGACTCGCACGACGCGGACACTATGTCCTACGCCGGCTGGCCGTCGTGTCGATGCGTAACCCAGAACTCCCAATGAGGTCTACTCACTGGGGAAGGGAAGTCATGGCGAAGACGCACGAGGTCTCCTCGGCCCAGGTCGAGTGGTTGCGCCGCGAGGTCGCGGTCTGGCAAGGCGAGGGACTGGTCGACGAGGTCGGTGCGGCGTCGATCCTGGGCCGCTACACCGCGAGCCGTCGTACGACGGTCGTTCGGCTGATCTCGGTCCTGGGCGCGGCGTTCGTCGGCGTCGGGTTGATCAGCCTCGTTGCGTCCAACCTCGACGACCTCTCTCCCACCGTGCGCTTTGTCGGGATAGTGCTGGTGTGGCTGGTTGCGGTCGTGGCTGCAGAAGCGCTGCGCCGCAAGCTGCCCGACCACGATGCCGAGAGCGACGACGCCGACCGCTCGATCGCGGTCGGCAGCGCTCGGCTCATCGCGGTTGCCGCCTACGGTGCGACGATCTTCCAGGCGGGGCAGAGCCTGCAGGTTCCGGCGTACAGCTCGGGGTTGCTCGGCTGCTGGGCGGCCGGAGCGCTCGCCTATGCCTACGCCAGTCGCGGCATCGGGCCGCTGCTCGTCGGCATCACGACCCTGGTCGGCTGGTTCGCCTGGGCCCTGGGAGAGCGTGCTGGCGACGGAGCGTCGTTCATCGTGGGACTGCTGATTGCGGCAGTGGTCGCGACTGCAGTCGGCGCCGTCCACGAGAGCGGCGCGCTGCGCCGCTTCGGGGAACCCTGGTCTATGGCGGGAGGGCTCCTGGCCCTTATCGCGCTCTTCGGGGCGGCGCTTCCCGACGTCGGCCGCGATGGTCTTGACCTGCCGGCCGTCGGCGCCGCCGGACTTGCCGTGTCGATGCTGGCCGCGGTGGCTGCCGCGGCGACGCGCTCGGACACGCAGTCGCGCCGCGAGATCGCGGCCGTAGTCACCATGCTCGGTGCCGGGCTGCTGCTCGCCGCGTGGGCACCGGAGGACACCCTCGACGAGCTCAGTGGCGCCGAGCTGCTGCACGCCATGGTGGGCACCGCGGTCTATCTCGCTACTTCCATCTGGTTCGCGGTTGTGGGTGCGGTGCGCGAGCGCCCGCAGCTGACTAACCTCGCCACGGCTGCCCTCGTCGCCTTCGTGACGGTGCAGAGCTTCGGCGTCTTTGCCCCGCTGCTCTCCGGCGCCGCGCTCTTCCTCTTCCTCGGAGTGATCCTCATCGCCGTGGGCGCAGTGGCTGACCGAGGTCGTCGCCGGCTGATCGAGGAGGTGGCGGAATGAGAGCCCCTTCGCGCACGGCAGCGCTCGTGGCGGCAGTCGTCGTACAGGTCGCTCTGGTCGTCGTCGCTGTCGCGCCCCGGCTCTCGGCTCGGGTTCTCGGCGACGTCTACGTCGTACGGGTCTCGCCGCTCGACCCGATCGATCCCTTTCGCGGCGCCTACGTGACCCTGCAGTACCCCGGGCTGGCACCGGAGAGCTTCATCGAAGGTCTCGAGGGCGACGTGTTTGTGCCCCTCGTGCGCGATGGTGACGTGTGGCGTGGTGACGGTCTGCGCGACGACCGTCCGGCGTCCGGGCCCTACTTGCGCTGTCGGTACGGCGGCCAGCTGCGCTGCGGGATCGAGTCGCTGTTCCTGCCGCAGGCCAAGGCCAAGGAACTCGAGCGCGACCTGATCGACGGCGGCCTCGCCCGCATCAAGGTGGATAGTCGGGGCCACGCCGTCGTCCTGGACGTTGCCGCCGGCTGACGCGCTCTAGGCAGTTGTCGCGTTCCACGCGAGCCGGGGGTTTGGACTCGCCTTGACCGGGCACCTACGGTAGCGTAACCTACGCTCTAGTAAGTTACGGCGCCGTAAGAATGCGGCCGCCCCCACCGCCCCCGGGAGCCCTCGCCATGACCGCCATCACGGACACCCGCCAGCTGGACTTGTTGACTGAGCTCGAGCCGGTCGTCGCTGTCGAGATCGATCGGCACCTCGCGGTGGCCAAAGAGTGGATGCCGCACGAGTACATCCCGTGGCAGCTCGGCCGGGACTTCGTAGCCGAGCCGTGGAGCCCGGACCAGAGTCGGCTCGACCGGATCACCCAGCTGTCCTTCGAGGTCAACCTGCTGACTGAGGACAACCTGCCGAGCTATCACCGCGAGATCGACACCGCCTTCGGCCGCGATGGTGCGTGGGGCTTCTGGACCGGTCAGTGGACGGCGGAGGAGGGCCGGCATGGTTACGCGATGCGCGACTACCTCCTCGTCACCCGCGGCGTCGACCCGGTGCAGCTCGAGCGCGACCGGATGGCCCAGATGAAGGAGGGCTACCACTCCCCGACGGACAAGACCGGGCTGAGTGTGCTCGCTTACGTCAGCTTCCAAGAGCTCGCGACCCGGATCGCCCACCGCAACACCGGCCTGGCGACCCAGGATCCCGTCGCCGACAAGCTGATGAAGCGGATTGCCGCCGACGAGAACCTCCACATGATCTTCTACCGCAACCTCGTCACCGCGGCCCTGGAGCTCGACCCGTCCGCCACGGTGCTGGCGGTCGCGGGCGAGGTGATGGGCTTCCAGATGCCCGGCACCGGCATCAACGACTTCCAGCGCAAGGCGCTCGAGATCGCCAAGGCCGGCATCTACGACCTGCGCATCCACCACGACGAGGTGGTCTGGCCGCTCCTGCGGCACTGGAAGTTCTTCGAGCTCGAGGGGCTTTCCGGTACGGCGGAGCAGGCCCGCATCGAGGTCACGGCGTACCTCGAGGCCGTCGACGCCCTTGCCACGAAGTTCACCACCAAGCGAGAAGAGCGCGCGGCCCGCGTCACCGCCCGCGGCTAGCTCATCTCGCTCGGTCGATCTCTATCGCGCGTAGAGCGGCTTGCCGTCGAAGAGCGTGACGTACTGCCGCTTGCTGCAGTCGCTCTTGAGGGAGTAGGCCGCCAACCCGCCGAAGTGATCGGTCTTCGAGATCTTCACGAACGGCAGGCCGTTGCTGGAGTACGTCGATCCCTCGAGCCCGGCCATGAACGCCTCGCGGGTGAGCACGCCCTTCGTCGACAGCAGCTGCTGGTGCAGGATCTCCGCCGACAGCCAGAGGCTGAGCTGGATGTCGTCGAATCCGCCCGCCTTCAAGAAGTCCGGCGGTGCCTTGTCGAAACCTTGGTAGGGGTGCAGGAAGCGGCCGTCGTAACGGTTGCCTGAGCCAGGGCAGGCGACGTTGGCGACGGCGTTGAGCGCCATCGAGGGTCCGACCCCGGTCCAGATCGGCGTGTAGAGCGAGTTCGAGGTGTTGGCCACGACGTTGATGAAGAACGTCGGCTGGCCGAGGAAGTAGACGACCGGGGCGTTGTACGCACGCAGCTCGTTGGCCAGCGACGTGGCGTCGGCGTTGGACGGCGTCTTGGAGGTCAGGAAGGTCTTGAAGGGCAGGTTGGCCGCGTTCAGCGACGCCTCCATAGCCTGCTGGGCGTCCTTGAAGTTGGGCGTGTCGGAGATGACGACGGCCCACTTCGACTCGCCGCCGGCGTTCTTCTTCTGCAGGAAGTCCTGCCGGCGGGCGTTCTCGATGACCAGGCCGGCCTGCTCGGGGTAGGTCAAGCTCAGCGCAAAGTACGTCGGAATCGAGCCGAGGCCGTTCTCGGTGACGCCGGCCGAGAGATAGGGAGTCTTGGTGCGCTGCAGTGATCGGTCGCGGGCGCAGGCCTGGATCTGGTCTGTGCCCGCCCCGCCCAGGACGATGAAGTCGCGACGGGCCATTTCCTGGCAGACACGGACCGCGCCGGACGGCTTATAGGTGTCGTCGAGCACCTCGACCACGATCTTTCGGCCGAAGACGGTCTTGCCCTTCCAGTAAAGATCCTTGCCGGTCTCGAAGGACTCCTGCGGCAAGGGCGACGCACCGGACAGCGGTGCGTGAATACCAATGCGGATGGTCGACTCGGTCAGGCCGATGGTGGTGCCCTTGGCGTCCCCGTCGGATCCGCTGCCCGCAGCACGCGACGGGCCGGGTGCACTGCCGCCGGTGCTGCCGGCGCCGCCCGAGCCAGGCGCTCTCGCGCGGCCCGGATCCTCTCCACCGACTCCGACAGCAGTTTCGGCGAATCCCACGGCGGCCGCGGCTGGGTCACCTGGGCGCAGAGACGCGGCGGACGGGCCTGCCACGGGCAGGTCGCGCTCGCCCAGCTCGTCGTCGCCGTTGCGGCTGAGGGCGGCGTTTTGGTCGAGGGCCCGCAATGCGTCGGGCTGGAGCCCACAGCCGGCCACGGCGAACGCGACGAGAGCCACGAGCGCCGCCTGACGGCAGGAGGACGCGGGGGGGTGAGATCCGGCACGAACGCGTGACGTCGCCATGGGGGTCACCGCTTCTGGGGGGTGTGACTGATGTCACATCAGCGTTTCGCGACGGCGTACCCGGTTTCCTGCCGCTGCACCGGCAGGAAGCGGTCGCCGCGGGGGAGAAGTCCTCTCCTGACGAAGGCCGACCTAACCCCGAGGTCCCACCCCCATGACGCTGCGTCTGAGAACCCTTCCCGTTGTCGCCCTGAGCCTGGTGGCCGGGCTGCTGCACGTCGGCGCCCAAGCCGAGGAGCCGTCGTACGGTCTCTCGGCGCCGGTGGAGTACATCGTGCCCTCCCGCCACGGCGACCTCTTCGTCGAGGTGGTCCACCCGACGCTCGACGGCAAGATCGTCAGGGCGCCGGGCATCCTCACCTACTCGCCGTACAGCGCCGCCTTCGGTCGCAACGGCGACGCGTCGCGCTGGGTCCCTCGTGGTTACGCCCGCATCACCGCCGACGTCGTTGGCACAGCCAACTCCGGCGGCTGCTACGACTACGGCGGCAAGCGCGAGAAGGAGTCGGGGTTCGACCTCGTCGAGTGGATCGCCAAGCAGCCGTGGGCGACCGGCAAGACCGGGATGATCGGCGGGTCGTACGACGGCACGACGGCGACCGCGACCGCGACGATGCGCCCGCCGCACCTGACCACGATCGTGCCCGAGGCGGCGATCAGCCGGTGGTACAGCTATGCCTACTCCGGCGGAATGCGCTACGCCGTCAACAACGAGAAGCTCGGTCGGCAGGGCCCGGCCAACGGCCTGGTGATCGACGAGCAGGGCTTCGACACCCCGGTCGGCTTCGATGCCGGCTTCGGCAACACCCCGCCGACCGACCCGCAGAACCCGCGCTGGGCCGAGCGGACCGCGTCGGCGATGACGCCGTGCGACGAGGTCAAGCACCTGCAGGGCGGGTACGACGTCGACAGCCCGGACTACAACGACTTCTGGCTCGAGCGCGACTACATCAAGGACGCTGGCAAGATCACGATCCCGGTGCTGATCGCGCACAACTGGGGCGACTGGAACGTCAAGCAGGAGGAGGCCACCAACCTCTGGCGCGCGCTCACCGGCACCCGGCACCGCTTCCTCTACATGGGCCACCGGTGGGACAACCACGGTGTTCCTGGTGGGGAGTACCGCGAGACCGTCGACCGGTGGATGGATCGCTGGCTCAAGGGCGACCGCAACGGCATCGAGCGCAGCCTGAAGCCCGTCGTGAGCCACACCAGCGACAACGCCGGACCGCTCGAGTTCGTCGCATCTGCAGCGCCGCGCAGCACGGCTGTGACCCTCTTCGCGCAGCCCGGCGGGCTGCTCTCCACCACGCGCCCGCGCCAGTCTGCGCAGAGTGTCGCTGTGCCGATCACCGGCCAAGGCACCGAGTCGGCGGCCGCCCGCGACACGTCGCCGCCGACAGGTGCCAACTACCTCTACTTCGAGACGGCGCCGTTGACTCAGGACGTCCGGCTGTTCGGCGAGCCGCAGATCCGCCTCGCCACGACGACCGGCCGCGAGTGGCTGACCCTGACGCCGAGTGTCATGGACATCGACCCTGAGCTGCGCAACGCCGACGGCACGGCGACCGACACCAAGGGCCTGGTCGCAGTCACCCGAGGCTTCCTCGACTCCCGCTACGCCACATCCCTGACCAGCCAGAAGCGCGCGCCAGCCGGCAAGCCCCACGCGACCACGGTCGTGGCCAAGCCGACGGATTACATCTTCCGGGCCGGCCACCGGATCGGACTCATCGTGGCGACCGAGGCCAACGAGTGGGTGCTGCCCAAGGCGTACGACGCTCCGTGCGCCGCCGCGACGTGCGCGTCGTACACCCTCGATCTTGGTGGGGCGTCGTCACTGACGCTGCCCCTCGTCGGTCGGCTGAGCGCGCCGCGGCTCTTCGCGCAGAAGTAAGTAGCGGTCCGACCCGGAGGGGCAAGGGGGGGCTCCCTCAGACGGAGCGGTTGACCGCGATGACCTGCTGCAGCCGGCCCTCGGCGCGGAGCACCCAGGCGCCCTGGAGCACCGCACACAGCACCGCGATCGCGGTCAGCGTCGGCGTCGAAGCGCCGCGCAGCAGGGTGAGGATCGCACCGACGTACGCCGTCCAGACCGCGGTCACCAGTGCTTGCGCAGTAAGTCGGAAGTGCTGCAGCCGCCGGGCGGCATAGGCCGCGACCAGTTCGTTGCCGGCGTCACTGCCTGCCGTCTCGCCCAGTGCCGCGACGGCGCGCACGAAGCGGCGCTCCTCGCGACCCAGCTCGCGCCAGCGGGCGCGGAACTCCTCGGTGGACATACCTCCATCGTTCGGCATCGCACCCGTAGACCCTTTACGGACAATCGGCGCGAACCGGCCACCGTGGCCCAAACCGCACCACCTTTTTGCTGATGAGGGCGATGTGAGTCGTCTCTCGAGGATGGGCCAGGCTCAGGTGAGGGGGCGGTAGTCCCAGGGGGTGGTCGTGTAGGCGTGGCCGGTGGGGCTGGTCCAGATCGTGCTGCTCTTGTCGGGTGCTCGGCTGAGCTGCCAGCCGCCTTCGTGGCGTAGCGGGTGGTCGCGTCCGCAGGCGGGGTGCAGGTTGTCGCGGGTGGTGGTGCCCCCTTGGCTGAAGCGATCGGGGTGGTCGAGGTCGCAGCTGCGGGCGGGCCGGTTGCAGTGGGGTGCGTCGCAGATGCGGTAGCGGTCGATGGTGTAGTCGGTGAGGGCTTGGCTAGGTCGGTAGGTGCGGGGTGAGGAGTCGAGGAGGTGGCCGGTGAGCGGGTCGGTGATGAGCCGGCGCAGGTCGCTGTCGTCGGCGATGCGCCGGGCCATCGAGGCAAGGATGTAGCCGTAGCCGTCGAGGTAGCCGGGGTGCTCGGCGAGGCCGACCCAGGACGCGAGGTCGAAGACGAGGCTGGTGACGGGCCGCCTGCCGTGCGCCAGCGGCAGGTCGAGGCGATCGTGGGCGTCTTCGAAGATCGCAATGAACGCGTCGGCGAGGCGCTGGTCGCGGCTGCGTTGGTCGTCGGCGCTGGTCTTGCCGGCGCGGGCGCGCAGCACGGCCATGACGAGGGCGGCTTTGTCGGCGGGCAGGTTCTCCGCGGTGGCGGTGCCGGCGCTGGTGTCGTAGCTGCGCACGGTCCGTTCGCCGATGATGTTCTTGTGGTTGCGCTCGGCGTGTTCGGCGTCGACGGTGAGGACCGCGCGGGCGACGGTGCGGCGGAACGCGCCGAGGCCTTCCCCAGCCCGTCCCGGCGTACCGACGGCGAACGGCAGTGCGAGTGCTTCGACGCGGCGGGCGAGGTCGTCGGGCAGCCCGGCGGTCTCCTGGGCGAGGTGCGCGGCGTGGTAGTAGCTGAGCTGCCCGGCGCGCAGCGCGTCGAGGGTGCGGGCCAGCACGGCGGTGAGCCGGCGGGCGGTGTCGAGGCGACGCCCGGCGGTCATCTTCGACAGGGTGAGTGCGGCGGCGATCTCTTCGCGGCCCCAGTCCTTGTCACCCGGATCGGGGCCGCCGACCGCGGTCAGCACCGGCTGGGTCACGGCGTCGAGCCAGTGCCGCTGCTTCTCCCACACTTGCAGCAGCACCACGTGGTCATAGCCGCCGAGCGCCGTGACGTCGATCGCGGTCAGCTCGGCGATCACCGTCGGCCCGGGCGGCGCGGCGTGCAGCAGCGCCAGCCGAGCACTCGTCGGCAGCAGCTGCCGTGGGGCGCGAAGGGCGACGACCGATGATGCGAACATGTGTTCGATTATGCCTTAAGATGCGCTGCGGCGCAAGCGTTCCCGACAGACTGTGGGCCGCTAGTTTTGCCTTATCTAGATCGAGGTCGGGGCGACGGGGCAGAGGTTGGCCCACTGCGGCGCCATCCGGAAGGCCATCGGCGCCGGCACGCGGCGCGGCGGTGCGACGACCGTCGGCAGCACCGACCGGCCGCCCTTCTTCGTCTTCGACGCGAAGGTCACGATGTCGATGCCGCGGGTGAAGTCCGCGATGACGACATAGCCCTTGTACCAGTACGCCGCGAAGGTGTTGGCGTCGTCCGGGCGGAAGTAGCCGACCTGGCGGATGTCGCGCGGGTTGCGTACGTCGAGGAAACGGGTGCCCTGGCCGTAGAAGGCGTAGGCCAGCAGCGAGTCGCCGCGGTCGGCGAAGTAGTGCGCCGAGTCGCAGGCGGTAGCGCCTTCCTTCTCCTCGGGAGTCCAGGTGTCGAGCGCGGTCATCCGCTGCTTGGTCTTTGCCGTGTTGCGGAAGCCTTCGCCGTTGTAAGTGCCGCGGAGGTCGTACGTCGCGAATCGGCCCGAAGTCTCGCAGGACGAGGAGAGGTTCTCCTCGGTGGCGTAGAGCACGTCACCCTTGCGGCCGTCGACCGATGCACCGGGGTTGCGCCAGGCGTTGTGCATGAAACGGCTCGGGGTAGCCGCCTCGGGAGTGCCGCCGCCGGCGAACGGGATCGGGTTGCAGCCGTCAGCGGTCTCCACCTTGCCGCTGACCGGGTTGCGGTGTCGGCCCTCGGTCCAGTAGCCGCGGACGCCGCCGGCACCGGAGACCCAGGCGATGCCACGCGGATCGACCTGGACGTCGTGGGCGTAGTCGGTGACGCCGTCGTTGCGCCCGAGGTCGATGGGCTTCGCGCACTCCTTGGGGCTGGACGGGTTACGCATGTCCACGCCGATGATCGGCCGGCTGACCCAGTCGGCCGGCTGGGTCTGCTTGTTCGCGAAGGGCCCGCCGGCCCACACCCACAGGCACTCGTTGACGCACGTCGTGGTGTGGCCGGCGCCGATGACGATCTGCGAGATCTGCACCATCGCGTGCGGCAGGGACACGTCGATGACCTGGATCATCCCGTAGGGAAAGGCTGCGCCCGGCGTGGCCGGCGAGGTGAACCCTCGCGGGTCGCGGCTGATGAAGAGCAGCCCCCGAGTCGGGTCCACCGAGACGTCCTCGTTCTCCCAGATGTACTGCGGCAGCGCGCCGATGAGCGACGGCTCCTTGGGGTCGGACATCGAGTAGGCGTAGATGCCGGTCGCAGTCGAGACGAACATCGTGGAGTCGATGAAGTTGACCGAGATCGCGGCCGCCATCTCGGGCACGTTGGCCACGAAGGTGACGTTCTGCGAGATCTCGCCGGGCGGCGGGGCGGGCGCCGGCGCGGCCGGACCGCCGAGCGCGACTGACGCGGGCAGCGCCACCGCAGCGAGGGCGAGTGCGACCAGCGTGCGCAGGTGGATCACGGCGTACAACCTCGGCTTCGGCTGCGTCGTCCGGCAAACGACGGGGTCGGGTGGACGTGAGAGGTCTTCGCCGTACGACGCCCCGGTCCTGCCTCGAGTGGCCGGTCGCGACCGACCCCCCTAGCGTCACCCGGTATGACGAGCGTGATGTGGTTTCGACGCGATCTTCGGCTTGCCGACAACCCGGCGCTGCTGGCCGCGGCGGTCGATGGACCTGTGGTGCCGGTCTTCGTCCTCGACGACACGCTCCGCGCACCTTCGGGTGCCCCGCGGCTGGCCTTCCTCTACCGCTGCCTGCGCGAGCTCGATGCCTCGCTCGGTGGACGGCTGGTCATCCGCACCGGCCGCCCGGCGCAGGTGCTCGCGACGCTGGCCCACGAGGTCGGGGCGACCTCGGTGCACGCGGCGGCTGACTACGGGCCCTACGGGCATGCCCGAGATGAAGCGGCGGCGGCGGCGCTCGCCGACGTGGGTGCCGAGCTGGTGTTGACCGGCTCTCCGTACGCCGTCGAGCCGGGCCGGACGGTCAAGCCGGACGGCTCGCCCTACCGCGTCTTCACGCCGTTCTACCGCGCCTGGTCGGACCTCGGCTGGGCGGCCCCCGTGCCGGCACCGGAGCACCTCGACCTGCTCGACTGGGCGTCGGGTGACGACGTGTCAGGTGACAGCGTGCCGGCCGATCCGCCAGTCCAGTCGACGCTGCCCGCGGCGGGTGAAGCTGCCGCGTTGGCGCGGCTCGGCGTTTTCGTCGAGGAGTCGGTGGCCGGATACGCCCGCACCCGCAACGTCCCAGGTGCTGACGGGACCTCCAAGCTGTCGCCGTACCTGAAATACGGCGCTCTGCATCCGCGCCAGGTGCTCGCCGCGCTCGCATCACGGCACGGCGGCGAGGAGAAGTTTCGCAAGGAGATCGCCTGGCGGGAGTTCTACGCCGATGTGCTGTGGCACCACCCGGAGTCGGTGCGCGAGCCGCTGGTCGCCGGCACCGGCGCGATCGCGGTCGACACCGGCTCCGAGGCGGACCGGCGGTTCGCCGCGTGGGCTCTGGGGCAGACCGGCTTTCCGATCGTCGATGCCGCGATGCGCCAGCTGCTGGCCGAGGCGTGGCTGCCCAACCGGGTGCGGATGGTCGTGGCGAGCTTCCTCATCAAGGACCTGCACCTGGATTGGCGTCGTGGCGCGCGGCACTTCATGGCGCACCTCGTTGACGGCGACCTGGCCAGCAACGCCCACGGCTGGCAGTGGGTGGCAGGCACCGGCACCGACGCGGCGCCGTACCACCGCGTCTTCAACCCGGTGCTGCAGGGTGAGAAGTTCGATCCGACGGGGGCGTATGTGCGTCGGTGGGTGCCGGAGCTCGCTGACGTACCCAAGGATGCGATCCACCAGCCGTGGACGCTCGGACTTGTCGCGCCCGACGGCTACCCGGCACCGATCGTCGACCACGGTGCGGAGCGTCGGGTCGCCCTCGATCGCTATGCGGCGGCGAAGTCGTGAGCCGAGCGGCGTCGCGCCGGACCTGGCGCCCGACGTCGTACGCCCCGCGCTCGATAGATTGCTGCCGGCAGGCACGTCGTCGAGGTCGGGAGAAGTCATGGCAGCGAAGTTCGTCATCAAGAAGGGCACGACAGGCAAGTTCCGCTTCAACCTGGTGGCCACCAACGGCCAGGTAGTCGCGACGTCCGAGTCCTACGAGACCAAGCGCGCGGTGCTGGCCGGCGTGGCGAGTGTCCGCAAGATTGCTGCGACGGCTGCGCTCGTCGACGACACGGCCGTGATCGCAGCGGCGACGAAGACCGCCGCGAAGAAGACCGCCGCGAAGAAGACCGCCGCGAAGAAGACCGCGGCGAAGAAGCCCGCGTCGAAGAAGACCGCTTCGACTCTCGGCTAGCTGTGCCGATTCCCACTCGCCGCCTGGGCCGCGATGGCCCAGAGGTCGGCATGATCGGCCTGGGCTGCATGGGCATGTCGTGGGCCTACGGCGCGGCCGAGCGGGACGACGAGGCTTCCATCGCGGTGATCCGCCGGGCGCTCGACCTGGGTGCGACGCTCATCGACACCGCCGATGTCTACGGCCCCTTCCACAACGAGCAGCTCGTCGGCCGGGCGCTCGCGGGCCGACGCGACGAGGCCGTGCTCGCCACGAAGGTCGGGCTGGTCAACGTCGACGGCACGCTTCGACCTGACGGGCGTCCGGAGCACGTGCGTGAGGGGATCGACGCCTCCCTGCAGCGACTCGGCGTCGACCATGTCGACCTCTATCAACTGCACCGCGTCGCCCCGGCCGTCCCGGTGGAGGAGACCTGGGGCGCGATGGCCGAGGTCGTGGCCGCCGGCAAGGCCCGGTGGCTCGGCATGAGCGAGGTCAGCGTCGCCCAGTTGGCGGTGGCGCACGCGGTGCACCCGGTGTCGACCGTCCAGTCGGAGTTGTCGTTGTGGACCCGCGATCCGGTGCCGGAAGTGCTGCCGTGGTGCGTGGCGCACGGCGCGGGTTTCCTCCCCTTCAGCCCGCTCGGTCGCGGCTTCCTGACCGGGGCCGTCACCGGCGGCTTCGATGCCGTGGACTTCCGCGCCCGCAACCCGCGTTTCACCGACGAAGCCATGGCGGCTAACCGACGGATCGTGGAGGCGGTGGCCAAGGTGGCCGCTCGCCACGGTGCGACGAACGCGCAGGTCGCGCTCGCCTGGACCCTCACTCAGGGCGAGCACATCGTGCCTATCCCCGGCACCAAGAAGCTGCCCTACCTCGAGCAGAACTGCGCGGCCGCCGACCTCACGCTCACCGCCGCGGACCTCGCCGACCTCGATGCGCTTCCCGCACCCGCCGGCGCCCGTTACTGACCTCGTCCCGGTTCACCCCATCGACGGGTCACGCTGGGCTGCCTCGATGGCTGCATCGGTGTCGGTGCTCGCCAGCAGGAGACCGCCCGCGACGAAGAGCACCAGCAGGGACAGCAGAGCCGATCGATAGGACCCAGTGACGTCGAGGACGACGGCGAAGACCAGCGAACCGACCCAGGCCGTGCCGCGCTCGGCGAGTTCGTAGAACCCGAAGAAGCTAGCCTGCCGGCCGTCGGGCACCATCGAGGAGAACAGCGATCGAGCCAGCGACTGGGAGCCGCCGAGCACCAGCGCGATGACCACCCCCAGGCCGTACGCCGCCGCGGTGCTGTCGAGGACGGTGACCGCGAAGAGCACGACCCCCGACCAGATGACCAGCGTGCCGAGCAGGACGGCCTTGGCGCCGACCCGGGCCGCCAGCCGGGCGCTGACCAGCGCACCGGCGACGGCGACGACCTGGATGAGCAGGACGAGGGACAGCAGGAAGCCGGTGGCGTCCTCGGGCTCCTGCCCCTTGGCGACGAACAGCTCCTGGGTGAGCACCACCGCGGACAGCGCGACGACCGCCTGAATCGCGTCGTTGAACAGCAGGAAGGAGCCGAGGTAGCGGGCCGTGCCGGGCAGCTTGCGCAGGGCCGCGAGCGACTCCTTCAGC
>JBKJUS010000124.1:0-2736 GCA_046590575.1 Mycobacteriales bacterium
CGCCCGACGCCGACTACGAGGCAGCGGCCGGTGGCGCCGTCGGCTTGGCGCACCTGCCTGGCGGCGAGGACGCCTACCGCCACGCGGTGCGGCTGCACACCGCAAGCGGCCGGACGCCGGAGCAGATCCACCAGGTCGGATTGGAACAGGTGCAGGCGCTCGCCGACGACATGGCAAAGGCCCGCGCCGACCTGGGCTTTTCCGGCACCGAGTCGGACTTTCACGCCCAGCTCGCCGCCGACCCGAGCATGTACGCGACGACCCCCGAGCAGGTCGAGGCTGTCTACTTGCGGCACATGGCCGCTCTCGAGCCGCACCTGCCCACGCTGTTCGCCCGGCTGCCCAAGGCGCCCTACGGCGTTGAGCGGCTGGCGCCCGAGATGGAAGCCGGCATGACCTTCGGCTACTACCAGGTGCCGACACCCGCCGAGCCCGTAGGCCGCTACATGTACAACAGCAGCGACCTGCACAGGAGGTCGCTGCTTAATGCAGCCGCGCTGATCCTGCACGAGCTCGCCCCCGGCCACCACTTCCACATGGCCCGGCAGTCCGAGGACACATCACTTCCGGATGTGCGCCGCGAGGCGATGGACATCGGCGCCTTCAACGAAGGTTGGGCCGAGTACGCGGCGGGCTTGGGCTGGGAGGTCGGTCTGTACGACGACCCGCTGGACCGTTACGGGCGGCTGGTGCACGAGCGCTTCACCGCGCAGCGGTTGGTCGTCGACACCGGGCTCAATTTGCTCGGCTGGACGCTGGATCAGGCCCGCACCTACATGAGCGCCAACACGACCGACAGCGACGTCCAGGTCGGTACCGAGACATTGCGCTACGCGACCGACCTTCCCGCGCAGGCACTGGCTTACCGGCTCGGGTTTCTCGAGCTGCAGCGAATCCGGGCTGGAGCAGAACAATCACTTGGGTCGCGGTTCGACGTGCGTGCCTACCATGAGCAGGTGCTCGGTCCGGGGGCGTTGCCGTTCAGCGTCCTCGACGGGCACATCACAAGATGGACGGAGAGTCAGCGATGAAGTCCCGGATCTTGCCCTCCACTGTTGCGCTGGCCATGCTGGTCGGCTGCGGGTCGACGGTCCAGCAGCGCGGCCTCGCCGGCGGGCCGGAGCGGTCGGGCGCCGAGTCAGCTGGCGTTGCAGGCGGCGACCAGTCCTCGATCGCTCCGGCGGAGCCAACACCTTCCGGCGAGGTCAACGCCGAGCTCGGCTCACCTGGAGGCGAGCCCGCCAGGACTTCTGCAACCGGGTCATCGGGCACGTCCACCGGTAGCGGGTCCGGCACGACCGCTTCGATGACCGGCCGCGGGACGAGCCGCGGTGCTGGCACCACCCAGCCCGCCGTCGGCCGGCTGGGTCCCGGCGTCTCGGCCACCAAGGTCCGCCTCGGCTTCCAGTACGTCGACACCGGCAGCGGCACCGGCTCGGTCCTCGGCGAGGACGTCAGCGTGGGCGACCCCGAAGCGCAGGCCAGGGCGGTCACCGCCTGGATCAACAAGAACGGCGGCATGGGCGGCCGGCAGCTCGAAACCGTGCCATACGGCGCGCCGTACAGCGGGTATGTCAGCAACCCGCAGAACGAGTACAACCGGATCTGCACCTACTTCACCGAAGACGAGAAGGTCTTCGGGGTGGCTGTATACGTGCCGGACGAGACCCTCATCGACTGCCTCGCCAAGCGCGACCTCATCACGGTGGCAGACGGCTACTCGATGGATCGCCAGGTGCACGATCGCTATGCCCGTCACTACTACGCGCCCGGGTCCATGTCGCAGGACCGCGGTGCGGAGGTCGGGGTTCAGGGCTTGCACGAGCAAGGCTGGTTCAAGGGCGCTGTGATCGGCCTCGTGCGCTACGACACAGGCGTCTACGAGCGCGCGGAGCGCAGCCTGACTGCGGCCCTCGCCCGCAAGGGTCTGAAGATCAAGACCACCTTCACCGTCAGCGCGGCCGACACCTCATCCGCGACGCGGGACGTCAGCGCGGCCGTGTTGCGCATGGCCGCAGACGGCGTCACGCACGTCCACTTCCTGGACAACTCCGGCGGCATCGCCTACACGTTCATGACGAACGCGGAGCCGCAGGGCTACCGCCCGTTCTACGGGCTGACCACCAACAACGCGCCGAGTGCGCTACGCCAGCTGGCCCCGGCCGAGCAGCTCAAGAAGGCGACCGCGGTGTCGTGGTGGTCGGGTGACGTCGGCCCCGAGGAGACGGAGGCCACGCCACCGGCATTGCCCAGCTCCCGCGCTCTCTGCCTCCGGATCATGGCCGAGGCCGGCGTCGACCTCGCCGCAAGAGCGGCGAAAGGCTCGGCCCTGATCACGTGTGACCAGTTGTTCTTCTTCAAGGCGCTCTTCGACCGGGCCAGCACGCCGGCCTCCGAAGCCCTGGAGGTCGCCGCGAACGCGCTCGGGTCCGCGTATACATCGACACTCACCTACCGCACGACCATCGCCAGGGGCCGACATGACGGGGCGACGATCACCCGCATCCTGAAGTTCGACGCCGGCTGCGCATGCTGGAAGTACGTCACCATGGGGCCCACCGCGTGACACCTGGGGCATGACCACGCCCGATGCCGCGGCGACCTCGGCAAAGCCGGTGGAGCGCGAGACCGGCGGTGTCAGGTGGACGGACCGGTGGGCGCACTTCGAGGAAGACAGCCCCGACGTGCTGGCCTGGCAGTCGGTGCAGGACCAGCGCACGCGGACCGCGCTGCGCG
>JBKJUS010000210.1:0-4199 GCA_046590575.1 Mycobacteriales bacterium
CAGCACACAGGTGAGGAACTCGCAGACGACCTCCTCCAGGCGCCCCTTGCGGAACTGCTCCTCGAGCTCCTCGGTCTCCTGGGTCGGCGGCAGCCGCAGGTCCATCGGGACACCGAGCAGCGGCAACCAGGGCACGAGGTGCGGCGCGTTGACCGACACCCGGTCGGCCAGTCGCTGTGCCACCTCGGTGGTGTCGGCGGTGCTGGGGATGCCGAGCACCTCCTGCAGCAGCAGCCGGAACGGGAAGTACGCCGTGGACGACTCGTACTCCTGGCACGCGACGGCGACGACCGTCGCCTCCGCCTCACCAGCCAGCAGCTCCTCGAGGAGGCGGGACTTGCCGATGCCGGCCTCGCCGACGACCTCGACCAGGCCGCCCCCGCGGAGTCGCACGGCGTCAAGGGCTGCCTGCAGCACCGCCATCTCCGCCGCGCGCCCGATCAGGGGCACATCCATCCGCTCCTGCCTGCGCGCACCGAGCACCGGGCCGATGTCTGCGGCCAGGATCGGCATCGACTTGCCCTTCACCGTGAAGGGCGGCAGATCGACGGTGCGGAACTCCGTCCGCGAGCGGCGGACCACCTCGAGGGTGGCCAGCACCTGGCCCGGCACGGCCCTGCCCATCACCCGGGCGGCGAGGTTCACCGCGTCGCCCTTGACCGAATAGGTACGGCGGAAGGTGGGCCCGAAGTCACCGGTGAACACGTGCCCGCGGTTGACACCGATCCGGATCGGGAGCCGGCCGGCGCGGTCCATCACCTGGCGCGCGACGCGCAGCATGCGCTCCTCGTCGTTGCCCGCGCTGCGCGGTGCCCCGGCGGTCAGCATGATCTTGCCGCCGTCCCCGTTGATGTCGGTCTCGAAGAAAGTGACCGCGTTGTCGGCACAGGCGTGCTGCACGTTGCGCACGCACTGGTCCAGTGCCTCGGCGAGCGACTGCGCGCCCTCGGAACGTAGCAGGTCGTCGGTGCCGGAGAACTGGACGAACGCGACGGTGATCGGCCGGTGCTCCGGCTCGACCGCGCCGGAGAGCAGGTGGGCGCGGATCGGGGGCGGGAGCACGTCGTCAGGCGGGATCGCGGCCCCCTGCCGGGGCAGCTGGATCACATCGTCGAGAACGGGCTGGGAGCGCAACAGCCGCCCGCCCTCGAGCGGGAGGCCGAGCAGCCGAGGCGGTACGAGGGCCGCGGCGGCGTCGGTGAGGCCGATCTGGCCAGCGGCCGCGGCGCCCTCCATCTCCGCCGTCATGCTGGCGCCAGGCCCGCTGATCAGCAGCTCGCGGTGGATGGCTGGGTCACCGACCAGGAAGAAGTCGAACTCCCCGCTGTGCACGCCCACCGACATCCGGAGGGTCACCGAGCCGGAGGTGGTCGAGAGCCGCCCGATGGCGCGCAGGGTCTGCCGCATCCGGTACGCGGACCGGGCCGCGCGCAGTGCGTGGTCGCGACCCTGGAAAAGCAGCAGCATGGCGTCGCCGCCCCACTTCACCAGATCCGCGCCGTCGGCATCGGCCTCGGTGAGCAGCCCCGCGAACGTGGCGCTGAGGATGTCGCTCATCTCCTCGGCGCCGACCTTGCCCTTGCGCGCGAGCCGCTCGGTGAGCTGGGTGAAGCCGGAGATGTCGACGAACGCCAGGCTTCCGTCGACCCGCATGTGCCGGCCGTCGCCGTCGGTGGGTGACCAGGTCAGGAGCAGTCTCGGAACGTACGGCATCAGCCCCTGACTCGTCACCGACACCGTCGTGGTCACGTCCCCTGCCCCGGAGCCCCCTTGGTCGAGGGAGTCTAAGCCGATGGCACGGAGGTGCGAGTGGAATGCAGCGATTTTCGCACCCGGAGGCCGAGGATAAGGGCGACCAGTAGGGCGGCGGCTCCGGCCCAGACGAAGGTGGGCCGCGGCCCGAGGGCGGCACCGAGCAGGCCGCCGAGAGCCGTGGCGCCGAGGGAGCACCCTCTGGAGAGTCCCTGAGCGGTGGCGAGGACTTGTCCGCGTCGTTCGTCGGGGGTGCGGGTGACCAGCAGGGTGGAGGTGGCGATGTTGAGCGCTCCGAGGGCGAGGCCGGCGACTGTCCAGGTCGCCGCGAGGGCGAGGAGGTTGGGCGCCAGACCGACGGTGATCAGCATGGCGGCCAGGACAGTGGCGGCGTAGACCGCGGTGCGGGCCCGCGCGGTGTCGGAGGTGCAGCGTGAGCCCAGCGCGGCGCCTCCAGCAGCGGCGAGGCCGAAGACGGCTCCCAGCATGCCGAAGGCGACCGCGCCGCCTCCTAGCACGTCGGTGACCAGCAGCACCTCGACGACATTGGTGATCTCCCCGGCGACGACGAAGGCGAGAAGCCCCATGAACAGCGGCGCGACGAGGGGATCGGTGCGTAGGTGGCGCCACCCGTCGAGGAGCCGAGCCGGGGCGGCGTCGGGGATGCTGGTGGGAGGGGTGCGCCGGGTGCGGATTGCGACCGCGGTGGCGGTGAGCGCGGCGAAGGTCACCGCGTCCAGCAGCAGCGCCCATCTGGTTCCGGCGACCGAGACGATCAGACCCCCGACCGCTGCCCCGGTAAGGCCGGCGAGCAAGGCCGCGGACTGGAAGACGCCGAGCACCCGACCGACGTGGGATTCACCGACGATGCGCGGGATCAGCGCCTGCCAGGCCGGGCCTGCGGCGACCTGGGTCGCGGACAGCGCTGCAACCAGCACCAGGACGACGGCAAACGGGCCGGCGACCGCCAACCCGACGCTCAGGGCGGTCTGGACGGCACCAGTGCCGACCAGCAGGCGCCGGGAATCGGTCCGGTCCACGAGGCGCCCTGCCCACGGAGCCAGCAGCACTGTTGGCAGCGCGCCCGCCAACAGCAGGGCAGCGATGGCCGGGGGACCGCCGCCGGTCCCATAGGCGGCCAGCAGCAGCGCCACCAGCGCGACCTCATCCCCGAGCGTGGACACGGTCCGCCCGAGCGCGGCATAGCGAAGATCCCGGCTGCGCCACGGGTCGCGCTGAAACATATGCTTCAACATGGGCTGAAGCATATGCTTCACCCTCCGCCAGTCAATGCCTAGACTCCTTCCCATGCCGAAGGGTCAGACGCAGCGGAAGCATCCCGCGGCCAAGGTCGAGGGCGACCGGGTCGTTCTGCGGGATGCACGTGCCATCAGGGCGGTGGCACATCCCGTCCGGCTCGCCGTGGTCGATGAGTTGTTCAGCCAGGACGTCGAACGGACCGCGACCGAACTGGCGACCCTGACGGGGATCACCCCGAGCGCGATGAGCTACCACCTGCGCGCCTTGGAACGATTCGGGATCCTGACCCGAGGGGCGCCCACAGGTGATGGTCGCCCGAGGCGGTGGCGTGCCGTCGCCCGCAACCTCGGAGTCGAGAGTCGGGGGATCGGCACAGCCACCGCCGAGTCCGCCATGCTCGATCTCATACTCGCCGGCCTGCGAGATCGCTGGACCGCGTGGGTCAGCGCCTCTCGGCCTGCGCAATGGGAAAGCGCGGCGGCTCTGTCGCGCGCGCGAGTGTGGCTCACGGCCGAGGAAGCAAGTGCACTGCAGGCGGACATCCAGTCGCTACTCACGGCGTACCGCCCGCGACGCTCGATTTCCAAGCGACCCCCGGACGCCCAGGATGTCGAGATCGTCTACTCGATCCTCCCCGATCCAGACACCGACCGACGAACATCAGGCAAACGGCAGCGATAGCTCCACAGAAGTCTCACCGACCCCGCAGGAGTCCCCAGCATCCGCGAGCTATCGGCCTCGAGGATCACGGAGACGCCCAGGCAACGCCGTGCTGTGGATGATGGGCGGCGGGTTCCTAACTCGATCTTGGTCGACCATCTGCGTCCACGCGGGAGCACATGGGTGCAGGTCGTCAGCGCGATAACGTCCGACACCGCTCACCCGCGCCCAGCTTGCCGCGAAGATCGCCGACCAGGTGGACGCCGACTTCCCGGTCGGGGCGATACTGCACCACGCCGTCATGGGCGATTATGAGCAGAGCCCGATAGATCACCAGCTCGAGTTGGTAGCACTTCAAGCTGCCAGCACGACGACCATCTTCGATCTCGCATCCGACGGCGCTGCGGCCTCCACCACGGGTCAGCTGATGAGGTTGTCGAGGTCGGGGAAGGCCTTGCGATAGCCCTCGAGCAGTTCTTTGGCCGTTGTGACCGAGTCGACCAGCGGGTGCACGGCAAAGGCCTTGA
>JBKJUS010000039.1:0-11480 GCA_046590575.1 Mycobacteriales bacterium
AGACGGAACCCTTGGGTGACGCCCGCCGCCGTGCAGCTGAGCTCATCACCGGCACCGCGTCGTACACGCGGCTTTCGCAGATCGTTGAGATGGAGCGGGTGTCCGCCGATGCCTCTCAACGTCCAGCTGTCCGCAAGGTCGCGGCCGACGAGTTGGACCGGATCCGCAACGGCGGCGCCGTCGACCCGGGATATCAGCGTGTGCGTGCCGTGATTGCGGCATCGGATGCTGAGCCGCCAGATGAGGATCCGGACTTCGACGCACGAATGGCCGAAACGTTGGCCATGGCCAAGGCCGACAAAGCTCGTCGGATCCAAGAGAACCGGGCGAAGCGGGCCAGTACCGCAGCCACAGCCAGACGCTCCGTCCGCTCGTTCGCGCTGGTTTGGGGCGAGATGGAGGGCTGGTCGAAGCACTACGACGCCGCCTCGATCGCCCGGGACCTTGGCAGCCACGACTGGGGCATGTTTCTCCGGGTGCTCGACGAGACCAAGACGTTCGCCGAGTCCGTGGAGTTGGCGCGGACGTCGGTCACCACTGAAGTCCAACTGACGGAGGTCTGAAGCATGTGGGGCTCGACGGCAAGGAATGACGGGACGAAGTGGCGACGACTCATCGTGGCCTCTGCTGGCGTCCTGGTACTGCTCATCGTGGTCGTGACGTACTCGCTTTTCGCGACCCGGCACCAGGAGGCGGTCGACACCTCGGACCTGCCGTCAGTTCCAGTTGCCCCTCCAGCCAGTGCTGCCGCAGACGGGGAGGTCGAACGACGCCTAAGGACCTTCGATCCGGAGAGGTTCGCAGAGCAGGTTGCCGAGGTGCTGTTCACCTGGGACACGCGTGCGCTTGCCACCTCCTCTGTTGTCGTCGAACTGTTGGCCGCGCTCGCTGACCCCACCGGTGAGTCCTCCGCCGGCCTCGTGGCTGACATCGCGAACTACCTACCAACCGATCCTGTCTGGATCGAGCTGCGGACCTACGAGACCCGGCAGTGGCTTGAGGTGACCTCGACGGAAGTACCTGATCTGTGGGCGACCGCCGAGGCCCAAGCTGGGGACCAGCTTCTTCCCGGCACCGTCGCATTCACGATCCGCGGCGTCCGGCATCGAGCGGGTGTCTGGGAAGGCGAGGACGTCGCGACCCAGCACGACGTCGCCTTCACTGTCTTCGTCGTGTGTGCTCCGGCCTACCCGGAATGTCATCTGCTGCGGCTCTCTCGACTCGACGAGCCGTTGGACTGATCGCGCATGCGCAAGGTCGCCATCATCGGAATCCTGGCGGTGCTCCTCGGGCCCGCTGCATGCATGCTGGCGCTCGGCGTACTGCTCAATCCAGCTGCTCAGGCATCGTGCCTGCCTACCACCAGCGGTTCGTTCGCCAACGTCGCCGACACCGGCTTGCCGGTCCCCGAGACTGCCCGTGTCGTCTTCCCACTGCCCACGGGTACGTGGGTCAAGACCAGCGGCTTCGGCATTCGAGTCCATCCGATCACCGGCGAGCAGAAACTCCACACGGGTGTCGATCTCGCTGCACCGAGTGGGACGCACATCCTTGCCGCCGCAGACGGTCGGGTCGTATTCGCCGGCCCCGCCACCGGCTACGGGAACCTGATCCTGATCCAGCACACGGTTGCCGGACGGACGTTTGTCACCGGCTATGCGCACATGTACTCCGACGGAATCCACGTTCGAGTAGAGCAGAGCGTGGCCGCCGGGCAGTACATCGCCGACGTTGGCACGTCGGGGTACTCAACCGGTCCTCACCTGCATTTCGAGGTCAGGCCAGGCGGCGCCGACGGGAGCCCCATCGATCCCGAACCTTGGCTCGCGGCGCAAGGTGCCCTCGACATCGCCGGCGGTGCGGACCCGGCATCGGCTGGCTGCGCAGACGCCGCCGCTGGACCTGCGTCGTCGTACGCCGGTGACAACCCAAGCCACATGGTCGACGATCCGACGACCGATGGCCAGATCACCGAACGAACCGCGCACATCCTCGGCCAGGTCCGCGCGAACTTCCCCGAGAGCTCGTGGGCCTGCTGGTCGCCCCGACCCGGTGATCCGTCCGAGCACTCGCTCGGCCGAGCCTGCGACGGAACCTTCGGGAACTCGATCGGCACGCCAGCGACAGGCCTTGCCCTGGACTTCGGCTGGCAGGTCACCAATTGGCTGAAGGACAACGCGCAGAACCTCGGGGTCGAGTACGTCATCTGGCAAGGTCGGATCTGGTCAGTGGCGCGCGCCGCCGAGGGTTGGCGGGCGTACGACGGAGGCGGGATGCACGACCCAAGCTCCGTCACGGGCGGCCACTACGACCACCTTCACTGGACGGCGGCCCCTAATTGTCGGAAGTTACTTCTGACGTAGGATTCCTGCGTTAGATGTAAGCGTAATTCGGCGCATCGCGCTGGACTGCGACCTTCGGTTGTTCGAGCCGTGCGGGATCCTGACCTGCGGTTTCGTAGGTTCGGTTACATCGGATGCAGGAATCGTACATCTGATGTAAGGTCACTGCCATGGTGTTCGGGGACGGAAACGCGCCTGGCTCGGTGGTCGCGCTGCGGCCGGGCAACGTGTCGGTGCTGCGCCCGGCCGAGCAGCTCTTCGACGACATGCTGGCCGGGTGGTCGGGGCAACAGTCCTCGCGCCTGTTGTCGTCGACGACCATTCGGACTCGGGAACGGCAGATCCGGAGGTTCGCGGACTTCTGCGCGACGTCGCCGTGGGAGTGGGCGGCGTCCGACGTTGAGGAGTGGACGACGGACCTGCTGTCGGGGCCGCGGCCGGTAACACCCTCGACGATCCGCAGCTATCAGAACGCGCTGGCGCTGTTCTGCTCCTACCTCACCGATGCTCGCTACGGCTGGGTCGACCAATGCCTGGAACTGTTCGGCACCCACCCGGTCCAGGTCTGTCATGAGTGGAACACTGCGATTCACGTCGCCGACCACGAAGCTCGACCGGCGGTCCGGCCGCTGACCCGCGGCGAGGTCCAGGCACTGTTCGACCACGCCGATGATCACGTCGACTTCGCGCGCTCGTCCAAGCGCAAGGGTTGGCTGACGCTGTTTCGCGACGCGACCCGGTTCAAGGTCGTCTACGCGTACGGGCTGCGTCGTCGTGAGGCGGCGATGCTCGACCTCCATGACTTCACCCGCAACCCCAAAGCCTTCGAGTTCGGCCGCTACGGGGTCTGCAACGTCCGCTGGGGCAAATCCACGCGCGGGTCCCAGCCTCGGCGCCGGGCGGTGCTGACGGTGTTCGACTGGACCCGGCCGGTGCTGGCGGAGTACGTCGAGGAGATCTTGCCCCGCTTCGGTCTCGACGACGCTGCGGTCTTATGGCCGACCGAACGCCAGGGGCGCATCCGGCTGGCCCACATCGACGACCGGTTCGCGGACTGGCGCGATCAGCTCGGCCTGGACCGGGTGCTGCACCCGCACTGCCTGCGGCACTCGTATGTGACCCATCTGATCGAGGACGGCTTCGACCCGTTGTTCGTCCAGCAGCAGGTCGGCCACCGCTGGGGCTCGACCACTGCCCTCTACACGGGAGTGACGGGCGACTACCGCAACCGCGTGCTGCGCCACGCCCTCGACGAAGCATTCACCCCACCGGCCCGTGATGAAGGTAAGTGAGCAGCCATGACCACCCCGACTACGAAGAACGTCGCCTACCGCTGGCACCTGCGGAACGTGATGAGCGAGCACGGCCTGCACAACACCACCGCCCTCGTGCCGCTGCTCGCCGACCGCGGCGTGGTGATGACCTCCACGCAGGTCTACCGGATCGTCACCGGCGAACCCGAACGCCTCAACATGCGGCTCCTTGCCGCGCTGTGCGACATCTTCGGGTGCACCCCCAACGACCTCATCGAGCCCTACGTCGTGGCGACGTCCGGCCGCGGACGGAAGAGCGCGGCCGCTGCCGCGCCTGCGGGACACCGCGACCCGGCGAGCAAGAACCGACCCCGTCGGGCCACCATCGCCAGCACAGACGACAGCTGAGCAGCGCGTCGGTGCCAGCGCCTTCGGCACGGCCATGTCTGGACTGCGGCCGGGCACGCAGCGGCCGCGCGCCGGGAGTGCTGATCTGCAGCTGCCACGAGAGGCGCCGAGCAGCTGAGCAACTCGCCGCCAAGCGAGCCGACCAGCTCGCCGCCGTGACCGGGCTGCTCGTCGCCCTCGATTCGACCGTGACTCAGGGGCCTGTCGAGGACCTGATTACTCAGGTCGCTCCCGCGGCCGGCGCCCGCGTTGCGCTCGCCCGGCACCTCGCCGCACATCCCGGGGCGTTGACCACGGGTGGGTCACGGTTGCCCAAGGTCGTCGCCGAGTTCATCTACGCAGCCATCGCCGTCGGCATCAACGGGCTGGTCTCGCCGGGCTGCGCGCTCTGCGGCCGTCCGCGAACGCTGTTCCACACCCACGGCGACGACGAGCGGATCTGCACCACCTGCTACGCCCGACTCCGCACCGCGACCTGCGCGCGCTGCGGCCGGGACGGGCATCGCATCCGCTCCCACACCCCCGACGGCCAGCCCGTCTGCCCGCGCTGTCACGACCAGGCTCAGCAGCTCGAAGTCTGCGCCGGATGCGGCCAGCTGCGGGGCCTGAAACGCTCGGACATGGACGGTCTGGGCTACTGCCGCTCCTGCCGCGCACGGCGGGCTCCGACCGAGCCCTGCTCGGTCTGCGGCCAGGACCGCCGGGTCAACGCCCGCACCCCAGACGGCGACGCGATCTGCACCACCTGCTACGCCAAGAGCCGAACCAGCACGGATGTCTGCGACGAGTGCGGCACCGTCGGCCCGCTCAACGCCCGCGCCGATGGACGCACCGAGGTCGAAAAGGACCTGTGCGTCAGTTGCTACCGACACCCCAAACGCGAGTGCGGCATCTGTGGAAGGAGCAGACGGGTTGCACTCAAGGCCACCGCCACCAGCCCCGACATCTGCCCGACCTGCTACCAGGCGCCGATGATCGACTGCACGGTCTGCGGGCAACACGCGCTCGGCCGACGGACCACCCGGAACGGCAGGGCTTGGTGCTTCGCCTGCCAGGCCACCGACCGCATCGACCGGCTCCTCACCGGACCCGACGGGACCATCCCCACCGGGATCAAGAGCGTCCGTGACGTCCTGGTCGGCACCGGCCGGCCACGGTCGATCCTCAGCAACTGGAACAACGTCGAGAGCCTCAGCCTGCTCGCCAAGCTGGCCCGCCAGCACGAGCAGCTCACCCACGAGCTCCTCGATGCCGAAGGTGACCGGTTCTCCGTCGGATACCTGCGCGCCCTCCTCGTCGCCACCGGTGCGCTGCCCGAACGCGACGAATACGCCAGCCGGTTGCGACGCTTCGCCGCCCGAGTCATCGACGAAGTCGCCCAGCCGCGGCACGGTCAGGTGCTCAGCCGCTACGCCCGCTGGCACGTCGTCGCCCGCGCGAAACCCGACCGTCACGGCCAACTCAGCCCGGCCGTCGCCGACCGCTGCCGACAAGAGATCCGCGCCGCACAACGGTTCCTCGACCACCTCGAAGGGCGTGGTCGGACCGTCGATGACTGCGCTCAGGCCGACCTCGACGCCTGGCTCGCCAAGAGCCGCGGCAGGCAGATCCGGTTCCCGCGCTGGCTCCTCGACAACGGCCACCTGACCGGCATCGTCCTGCCTGATGCAGTCCCGGCTGCCGGACCACGCGGCCAGGTCGACCACGACGAACACTGGGCACTCGTCCGCCGCATGCTCCACGACTCGGCCGTGGCAAGCGTCGAGGACCGCGCGGCAGGCTGCCTCGTGCTCCTCTACGCCCAGCCCGTCAGCAAGATCGTCGCCCGCACTACCAACGACCTGATCGTCGGCGAAGACGGCACCTACCTCCGGCTCGGCCCCGAGCCCCTCCAACTGTTGCCGCCCCTCGACGCACTCATCACCTCGCTGCCGATCCCCAAGTCCTTCGGCGCGGCCAGCACCCTCGCCGACGAACGCTGGCTGTTCCCCGGCAAATGGGCCGGCCACCACCAGCACCCGACCTCCCTGATGGGCAGGCTCAACAAGCTGGGCATCACCACCCGAGCAAGTCGCAACACGGCGCTACTCCACCTCGCGGCGACCGTCCCGCCCGCCGTGTTCGCTAGCCTCATCGGCATCAACGTCAGCACCGCCACGAAGTGGGCCGAGTACGCCGGCAGCAACTGGGCGAGCTATGCCGCCCTCCGGTTAAAGCCTTGAGTCAGGGCGGGGTGCTGCGCTGAACGATCATCGCGAGGCCCCCAGGTGGACATCGCGGGTGGAACCCTCGCGTCGACTCGTGCGCCGCCCTGGCTACTCGCACCCAGCGTTGGGATCCGTCGCGCCCGGGGCAGCCTTCCGGAAGGAGGCGCGCTGTCCCTGATCCCCGTGGAACTCTGCGCGTCCAGGTCCGATGACAACCCACCGGCCAGCGGTCTGGTTCTCGTCCCAGCCGGGTGGCGGGTTGTGATCTCCCAGGGGTGGGTCGGCGAGCCACAAGCGGCCGTCAACCGTGGCTGAGGACTCCACAGTGGGACGGAACGGTCACTCGCACTCCCGTCGGCGGTGGCGTCAACAGGACGAACGGCGTCCGGCCATCCCTCACGGAAACTGCCGGTGTGACGCGCTCGACGTGCCCGTCGAGATCCATGCGGACGATAGCGACCCGACCTGCTCGCTCCATCAGCGCGAGCAGGGTTCGGTTCGTCTCCCACACGGCTGTCCACGCCTCGACGCCGGGGGGCGCTTCGAATCCGCTGGCAGTTGAGCCATCCGAGCTGCGCAGAGCGGAGAGTCGTTCTTCCGTCACAGCCAGTACCTTCGACCCGTCCGGGCTGAAGGCGACCAAGGAACCGGCAGTCGCCCTCCAACGAACAGAGCCGTGGGCATCCACGACGAGTCGTGCTCGGTCGCCGCGCTGGCCGATCATCAACCCGTTGTGCTCGCTGAGGCTTACGACACGATCGACACCTGGAACGCTCCTGGGGGCGTCGAGGAAGTTGGTGATCCAAGCCCCGTCCTGGAAGCCGAGGTTGTAGACGAGCTCTCGACCGAGGAAGCCCACCACCTGAGCCAAGCCGGGACCGATCTGTTGCATCAGTTCCTGCCTGCCATCCATCGCAGCTCGATGGACGGCACCCACCGACCGGTCGTCGCTCTCCGGACAACGCACGGTGACCCAGGCGACGAATCCGCCGTCGGCGGATGCGACCGGCGTTCCACTGGAACAATGGTCGAAGGATGGCCAGGACTCGACTGGCTTTCCATGCCTGACCAGCGCCACACCATTCGTGCCTTCGAAATAGGCAGCGTTCGACACCAACAGGCCACCCGAGAACACAACGACACCGCTGACACCCCGAGGCCCACGCGGGAGCGGTTCCCCTCCGTCGTCGGGGGCGACGTAGCGGGATCCGCGCACATAGGGCACGGTCGGAGGGCGCCCTGCGGGCAGATTGGCCCACCCGTCATCACTCGGCGAGCGCTCGGTCACGGTGGGCCGCGGGGTACTCGGACCTCCTGAGCCCCTGTCCTGGGAAGTGCAGGCCGAGAGCGCCAGCAGACTGCCGGCAACAAGGAGGACGAGTCTTGCCATGCTCATGTGACGCTCAAGCGTAATGATCGGTTGCCAGCACCGGGCGATTCCTCAGTCGCAAACCTCAATCCCCGACGCCCACGCGGCGCCATTCCGTCAGTTCGATCATCCGACGTCGCCGGTAAGCGACTGAGTGCCCAGCATCAGCCCCGGCTCGTCACTCGACCTCCCGTTCGCGTCGAAGAAGCGGCCGTCATTCCTTTAGGAACTGCTCGAGCGGCTCGGGTGAAGTTCTCGCCGGCATCAAGGGCAGTTCCTGCATCGAGTCCGGCATGAACGGAACCCGCTTACGCCACTGGCTGAAATATCGGTGCGCCACCACAAGCTCCGCTTCCGGCCCACGATCGCCGAACGCGATCAGTACCTCGTCGAGTGTCGCGCCATTCGCGGCGGTCGCCACGGCGACATCGGTGACGGTTTGCGGGCTCAGCGACGGGTACATCTTCTCCGTGTCCTCGGGCGGTGTCCCGTTAACGTAAAAGTAGTTTCCTCGCCAGAGGTCGAAGGGCCCACCGATCGGACACCCTTGAGGACCGTCGATCCAATAGCCGCTGCTTCCCGGATCTCGATCGCTCATGAGATCGATCGTTGCAGAGCCATCCGACAGATTCGCCTGCCAGACGTACACACCTCATAGGCATGAAGATCTACTTTTTGCTCCCACTCGTCGGCCCCGACTTCAGCGCTGTCGGCGGTTCCAGCCAACTCCGCGCCATCGTCGGCGCCCTGATGACCTACGGACTGATCATCGCCGTCTTGATGGTGATCACCTGCAGTGCAACCTGGGCGATCTCCTCGTCGAGCGGTAGTTGGCAGTCGGCGAGCAAGGCCAAAGCGGGCCTGTTCGTCGCCCTCGGTGGCGCTGTACTCACCGGCGGTGCACTCGCCTGGGCCAACTGGCTGCTCGATATCGGCGCGACGCTATAGCGGTCACTGAGCCGCGGACCAGATGCGCCACCTGACCGTCAGAAGCCCAACTCACAATCGGAGGAATCGTGATTCAGATCGGTCTGCACTCGCTCGTGTCGCTCATCCCGATGGACGTCGACATCAACCCCAACTCGAACGGCTTGCCCGGGATCGGCCAGTTGCGCAGCGTCGTCGGTGCGTCGATGACCGTTGGCCTGATCCTCGCGGTGCTCGCCCTGGTCGTCTCGGCCGTCGTCTGGGCAATGGGCGCGAACTCGTCCAACCCACACCTCGCGGGTCGCGGCAAGCTCGGCGTGCTGGTTGGCGTTGGTGCCGCAGTGATCACCGGCGCGTCCGTCGCGCTCGTGAACTTCTTCTGGAACGTCGGCCAGGCCGTCTGACCGTCAACTGCCAATGAAGGGGGCCGTGATGGCCGACGTATGTGATGTGCCGGTCATCTCGAGTGTCTGCGACGTGGCCGGAGATGCCGCTGGCGCGCTTGTATCAGCGCCGTTCGACTGGCTCGCTCAGGCGATGGGTAACGCCGCCGCGTGGATGTTCGAATCCGTCTGGAAGGTCTTCGACTCAACCACGATGGTCGACGTCACCAGCAGCCAGTACACGAAGGTCTACAACATCCTTTTCGGAGTGGCCGTCTTCGTCATGCTCGGGTTCTTCATGCTGCAGGTGATCGGGGGCATGGTCCGCCGCGAACCAGCCGCTCTTACGCGCGCTGCCCTGGGTTTAGCCAAGTCGATCCTCGGCTCGTTTGTCGCGCTCGCACTCCTCGCTATCGCGTTGGAAATCACAGACCAACTCTGCCTCGGGATCGTCGCCGCGGCCGGCACCAACATGACCGAGATGGGTGATCGCATCGCCTTGCTCACCACAGGTCTGGTTGGGATCAATGTCGCCGCTCCCGGTGCCGGTGCCATCCTCACGATCTTCCTTTCAGGACTCGCATTGGGTGCGGCCGTGATCGTGTGGATCAGCCTCCTCGTCCGCAAGGCGCTTTTGCTTATCGCGATCGTCTTCGCTCCGATCGCTCTCGCGGGCTCGAGTTGGGATCAGACCCGCGGCTGGGCCGGGAAGTGGGCGCAGTTCGTGATTGCCCTAATCCTTTCGAAGGTCGTTCTCGTCGTGGTCTTCCTGCTCGCCACAGCCCAGGTGTCGGCACCGATCGACACGGATCTCAAATCGATCAGCGAACCGATCTCCGGCGTCGTGCTGATGCTTATCGCTGGGTTCGCGCCGTACATGACGTACAAGGCGATCAGCTTTATGGGCTTCGACATGTACCACGCCATGTCGGCCGAGCAGGAAGCGAAGTCGGCGCTCAACAGGCCGCTCCCGATCCCGATGAGCGGGCGCCCCATGTCCGAGCCGCCACGCGTGCTCAGTGGCGGCGGAGGTGGGTCTGGAACACCAGCGGCGCCCACCCCAGCCGCCGCTGGCGGTGGCGGTAGTGGTGGTGGACCAGCAGCCGGTGGGTCCGGCGGTGGCGCTGCGTCAGGTGGAGCAGCCGCCGCTGGCGGAGCCGTCGTCGGCGGGGTCATGGTGGCTCGTGAGACGGCCAACGCGGGTTCGCAAGCGGGTCACTCGGTCGGTGGACAAGCGGCGCAGCAGTCCGACGCCGCCAGCCAGTCCACACCGCCGGCCGCCCCGATGCCGGCGCACGCGGCGGACCCGGTCGCGTCGGGGAAGAGCTGACTCTGATGGCCAATCCCTCCTCACGCCTCCATGACTACGAGCTCGCGCCAGTGAAGTTCTCCCGACTCACGCGCCGTGGCGTCCTCCTTGGGCTCTCGGGGGCCCAGCTCCTCGTCGTCGGGTTCAGTGCCGCGGTGTTCGTACTTGCCCTCTACTCCGGAGGCGGCGCGGCTCTCGCATACGCGGTCCCGATCATGGCCGCATCGGCCGCGCTGACGTGGATTGGCGTCGGAGGCAGGAAGCTCATCGACTGGTTCCCTATCGTGGCTCGATGGGCCTGGCGGTCCACCGGCGGCCAACTGCTGTTCCGGCGCCAGGTCGTCAAGCCACGACCGGCCGGAACCCTCGCGCTACCCGGCGACGCGGCGAGATTGCGCCAGTGGCACGACCCCGAGAGTGGAGCAGTCATGGTCCACGACCCCCATCGCTCGACGCTGACAGCGATCGTCGGCGTCACGCATCCCGCTTTCATCCTGCTCGACCCGATCGAGCAGCAGCGTCGGGTCACCAGTTGGGGACGGGTCTTGGCAACTGCCTGCCGTTCGGGTCGCATGGCGTCGGTACAGGTGATGGAGCGAACCCTCCCTGACTCGGGAAGGGGGCTCGCAGAGTGGTGGTCTCAGCACGGAGCGCACGACGACACGTTCACCTCGACGACGTACGGCGAACTGATTGAACGTGCCGGCCCAGCGGGCGAACGTCACGCCAGCACCGTCTCGATCTCGCTCGATTTGAAGGCGGCGGCTCGCGCCATCAGAGCCGCCGGAGGCGGCAACCGAGGCTCCGCCTCTGTTCTGCGGCAGGAGATGGCAACGATCACCGCCGCGCTGCGGGCGGCAGACCTGTCCCCCTCGACCTGGCTGGAGCCCGGCGACCTCGCGGTGATCCTGCGCTCGGCGTACGACCCCATTGTGGCGGGCGCCCTTGAACGCCACGGAGAACTCGGCCGTGATCTCGCGACAGCAGGGCCAGTTGCGGTCAGCGAGAGCTGGTCGAGCGTTCGAAGCGACTCCGCCCACCATTGCGTGCTCTGGATCAGCGAGTGGCCCCGATCCCTCGTCTACCCCGGGTTTCTGGCCCCGGTCCTGCTCTCGTCAGGCGTACGCCGGACCTTCACGTTGCTCTACACGCCGCTGCGGACCGACCAGGCTGCTCGCGACATCCGCAAGAAGAAGACCGAGTACATCTCCGACGCCTCGCAGCGGCAGCGCATCGGCCAGATTGAGGACGCCCAGCAGAGCGCCGAGTTCAACGACGTCCT
>JBKJUS010000091.1:0-21955 GCA_046590575.1 Mycobacteriales bacterium
GGGACGAGTCAACCTATAAGCCGGGTTCTGTGGTCACCGCCGAAGCGGTGCCGACGGTCATCCATCTAGGACCCCCGTTGCCGGTGGCCTCGTGCGGTCTACCCGCAGGCATCGGACGGGCAGCCCGCCTGCGCAGGACCCCCGAAGGGCTCCCTCTTGACCTTGCTCCGGGTGGGGTTTGCCGAGCCGCCCGGGTCACCCCGGGCGCTGGTGGGCTCTTACTCCACCGTTTCACCCTTACCAGCGCCCCCTTGCGGGGACGACGCGCTGGCGGTCTGTTCTCTGTGGCACTTTCCCGCGGGTCACCCCGGGTCGGTGTTACCGACCACCCTGCCCTGTGGAGCCCGGACTTTCCTCGCCGAGGTCACCCCCGCCGCGACCGTCCGGCCGACTCGTCCTCCACTCGCGAGCGTATCCTCCACTGCGTGACGGGTCGACTACGGGCACGTCGCGGAGCAGGACAATTCGGGCGTACGACGAACCATTCGAGCACGAGCGCCGTACACATGTCACGATCGATGCTCCCTTACCTGCGACCCCCGCCTCGACCGGGCGATTGACCCCGCCCGCTGGAAGGAACCGCATGAGCAAGCGCATGCTCGCTTTGGGCACGCTCCTCGCATCCGCTGTCGCTGGCGCCGCCCTCGGTGGCCCATCGAGCGCCGCGCCGGCCGACGTTTTCGCCGCCGACTACGACTACGGCTTCCAAGGTGAGGGCACTGCGGTACTCCAGGACGCCGACCGCCGTCTCGGCACCGTGCTGCCGACCGCGGAGCAAAAGCGGATCGCCGCCGCCATGGGGTCCACCCGGACCGTGTGGAGCCCGTTCGGCAGCCCGAAGCTGCTCATCAAGCACGGCGGATTCCTCTCCGCGCCGCGCGAGGGGAAGGCGGTTGACGTCGCGCGAGCCTTCGTCCGTGACAACGCCGCGCTCTTCGGCCTGACCCCGGACCGCACGACACCGGAGCACCTCGAGCTCATCGGCGACAACCCGTTCTACAGCGCTCCTGACCAGCGGCGGAAGCTCGCCGGGCTCAAGCCGCTGAACAGCGACGTCGCGCACGCCGTCCTCTTCGCGCAGCGCTTCGACGGGGTCAGCGCCGCCCAGGACGGCCTCCTCAACCTTGGCGTGGACAAAGACGGTCGTATCGCGATCATCTCGGCGACCACGACCGCAGACAGCGCGCTCAGCGGCGGGTTCGTCATCGACGGCACCGCTGCCTGGGTGGCCGCGCTCAAGGACGTCGGCCGCACGGTGAAGGTCACCGACCTGACGCTGGTCGACCAAACCGACCACGCCGGCTTCACGACGTACGCGATGAAGAACAACGTCGACCTCCAGCGGGTCCGCAAGGTTGCGCTGCCCACCCCCCACGACGGCGTCCGCTCCGCCTGGGCGGTGCTCATGCAGGACGCCACCGCCCCGGAAGAGTTTCCCGAAGCCTTCACCAGCTACGTCGACGCCGTGACCGGCAAGGTCCTGCTCCGTCAGAACGACGTCGACTACCTCGACGGAGCCGGCCCGCAGGTCCGACCGCAGGTGGGTCCCGGCCCGCAGTGGCGCGGCTTCGACCACTCCCCCGACCTGCCGCAGCCCGGCGCGGCCACCCCGGACACTCGAGCCCTCTACTGCTGGACCGAGACCACCGACTGCACGCGCGTTCTCGGCCCGATCAGCCCGAGCCGCTTCCCCTACGACGAGTTGCCTGCTCCCAACGGACTCACCGCCGCCCCGACGTTCACCACCCGCGGCAACAACGCCGACACGACGTCGTCGTACATCAGCCACCTGACCCCCGACTCGCCGTACAGCCCGGTGTCACCGACGAGGGCCTACACCTTCCCGTTCACCGACCAGTGGCACACCAGCAACTGCCAGTTCACGGCCAACCAGGCCTCCGTCGCGCGCAATGACATCGACGCGTCGATCACCAACCTGTTCCTCATGCACAACCGGGTGCACGACTGGTCCTACCTCCTCGGCTGGACCGAGTCGGCCTGGAACATGCAGTACGTCAACTTCGGCGAGGACGACCCCAACTCCGCCGACGCCAAGGCCGGCGACCCGGAGAAGGGTCAGGCGCAAGCCGGCGGTCTTGCCGGCTCCGTGGCCTTCACCGGTCGCGACAACGCCAACCAGGTCACGCAGGCCGACGGCGTGCCTGGTATCACCAACCAGTACCTCTGGCACCCGCTTCAGGCCGGCTTCTACGCCGCGTGCACTGACGGGGCCTACGACATGCCGATCATCGTGCACGAGGTCACCCACGCCACCAGCAACCGGATGACCGGTGGTCCGGTTGCCGGCATCGGCGGCTCCGAGGGGGGCAGCATGGGTGAGAGCTGGTCGGACCTGGCGGCCGTGGAGTTCGTCAACGGTCACGACTACAAGAACCCGGAAGGCTCGCACCCCTTCTCGATGGCGCCCTACGCGACTGGCGCGCCGATCACCGGCATCCGCAACTACAACATGAGCATGAGCCCGCTCAACTACGGCAACCTCGGCTACGACGGCAACGGCGCCACCTCGCCGCACGCCGACGGCGAGATCTGGAGCGCGACCAACTACGACGTGCGCGAGGCGCTCATCCAGAAGTACAACGCGAAATTCCCCTACAGCAACACCACCCTCCGCCGCGCCTGCGCTAACGGCGAGAAGCCGGCTGACCAGTGCGCGGGCAACCGTCGCTGGCTCCAGATGATGTACGACGGCTTCCTGCTGCAGCCGGCCGCTCCGAGCATGCTCGACGCCCGGGACGCCCAGCTCGCGTCGGACATGATGCGCTTCGGCGGGGCCAACCAGACCGAGATGTGGGGTGCTTTCGCCAAGCGCGGCATGGGCAAGTCGGCCTCCGCGCCAGGCACCCCGGCCTACGACTCCCCGCGGCAGACCGACGAGGCCAAGGTCATCTTCCAGGCGACCCCGGTCGCTGGCGGCGGTGTGCCGGCGGAGACCAAGGTCTTCGTGGGTCGGTACGAGGCTCGGGTGACCGAGTCCGCAGTGTCCACATCGGGCAAGCCCAGCGCGGCCGTGCAGTTCGTGCCGGGCACCTACGAGTTCATCGCCTCGGGCGACGGCTACGGGGCCTATCGCTTCACCCGCACCCTCAAGCCAGGCGAGACGGTCACCATCCCGGTTCCGATGCGCAAGAACCTCGCCTCCATCACCAACGGTGCTGAGGCCTCCGGCGACGGAGGGAACTTCGACTCGCTCATCGACGACACCGAGGCGACCAACTGGGCCTACATCGGCGCAACGACCGACACGGTCGAGGGCAAGTCGGTGACGGTCGACCTCGCCGGCACCCGGCAGAACGTGGCCGAGGTGCAGGTCAGCGCGGCCAACCGGCCGCAGGAGACCGGCGACGCCTACGACTCGCTGCCGAACAACCGCTTCGCCGCACTGCGAGCGTTCGAGATCCTCACGTGTGACACCACGACCGGCTCGGCGTGCGAGGCAGAAGAGGACTTCAAGGTCATCTACACCAGCCCGACCGACGCCTTCCCGACCGGCCGGCCGCGGCCGCTCGCGCCCAACCTGGGCATCAAGACCTTCGACGTACCGGACACCATGGCGACGCACGTCCGGATGCGCGTCGTGTCCAACCAGTGCACCGGCAACCCGATCTACTCGGGTGCAGAGAACCCGGTCGACGAGCCGCTGAGCGACCCGGACTGCGTCACTGGCTTCACCGCCGCAGCGCTGACCGGGGCGGATCCGAACAACCCCGACACCGTGACCATCCGCAACGGCCAGGGCTTCCGGGTCCGGGCGGCCGAGCTCCAGGTCTTCTCGACCCAGTCGGCCGGCGGCGGCACCCCGCTGCCGGCGCCAGCGCCGGCGCCCGCTCCTCGGCCGGCTCCCGCTCCCGCGCCCGCTCCTCGGCCGGCTCCGGCTCCCCTGCCGGCCACCGGATGGGCGACTCCGCTCCTGCCGGCAGTGCTCATGGCGACTGCGGCGGGCGTCCTGCTCCGCCGCCGCCGGGGCGAGATCTAGCACGCGCTAGCTTCACCGTCGAAGGCCCCGTCTCCCTTTACTTGGGGGGCGGGGCCTTCGTCGTACGCCGCTCTACTCTCAACGGCGCGACCAGAAGCCCACACAACTCCCGACCTGACCCCGGGTCGAGTGGGCTGCTGAACACGGAGTCGCGCGCTGCCGCCACGAGTTGTGTGAGTGGCTGGTCGCCGTGGTCAGAAGAGGGTGGACGCCGGATCGAGACCACGCAGGTGGCAGGTGTCGTTCAGCCGGCGTACGACGGCCGGACCGTCGGCGTACCAGTCGATCTCGGTGAGGCAGGCGAGGTCGAGGTGCAGCCGGTAGAGGATGCCGGGCGGCGCCTCGAGAGCCTCACGGAGCAGACTCTTGATCGGAGTCACGTGGCTGACGACGAGCACTCGCTCGCCGGGGTGCGCCTCCGTGATCTCGGCCCGCACCTCACCTAATCGGGCCATCGTCGCCACGAACGACTCGCCACCCGGGGGCGGCATCGACGGGTCGTCGAGCCACGCCTGCAGGTCGCTGGGCCACTCGGCCTGGATCTCGGCGAACGTGTAGCCGTCCCACTCGCCGAAGTCGGTCTCCTGAAGCCGATCGTCGACCCGTACGGGGATCTTCAGGGCTTTGGCGGCGTGCTGGGCGGTGGCCGCGGCTCGTCGGGACGGAGACGTCCAGATCGCCGCGATGGGGTCGGCTTCGGCCTCGGCGGAGACCCGGCGAGCAGCGGCGGCGGCCTGCTCGACGCCGTACGCCGTGAGCTCCGGGTCGGCCCCGGACCCGCTGAACCGCTTCTCCGCGGAGTACGCCGTCTGCCCGTGGCGCAGCAGCAGCGTCGTACACGGCGGCGCAGCAGACGCCATCCAGCCGCTGAGCCGGTTCGGCGCCGGCACCCTCCGACTCGCAACCAGGACCGGCGCGTTCACGGAGGCACCTGCGGCACCTCGCGCCCAGACCTCACCGCGCCCCGCCGCGTCCATCGCCTCGTTGGCGAGACGGTCCGCGTGTCCGTTGAGTTCACGCGCGATGTGGGTGAAGCGCACCCGCGGCAGCCGGCGTACGACGAGGTCCGCCTCCGCTTTCAACGCAGCCATCGCTGGATGCTTGACCTTCCACCGGCCGGCCATCTGCTGCACCACGAGGAG
The DNA here is from genome assembly GCA_046590575.1 of Mycobacteriales bacterium. Lineage (GTDB taxonomy): Bacteria > Actinomycetota > Actinomycetes > BP-191 > BP-191 > DATLNF01. The sequence goes on from JBKJUS010000091.1 coordinate 5,140, forward strand.
CGAGTCCATCCGCACCTCGACCGACTCCGGGTCCAGGTCGGCCGCGGCGGTCAACCCGGCGATGAGGCCGGAGTACTCGGCGACGTTGTTGGTGGCCACACCGATGCCGGCCGCGACTTCGGCGAGCAACTCGCCAGTGTCGGCGTCGCGGACCAGCGCGCCGTAACCGGCCGGGCCGGGGTTGCCGCGTGAGCCCCCGTCGGCCTCGACCCGAAGACGTCGACCCACTAGGTGGTGAGCCCGCTGTCGGGCCGGCGGACGAGGATCCGCCGGCACTCCTCGCAGCGCAGCACCTCATCGGCCGGCGCCATCTTGATCCGACTGAGGTCACTGGGTGGCAGCGTCAGATGGCAGCCCTCGCAGCGACCGCGATGAAGCGCGGCTGCCCCCACACCGCCCTCACCGGAGCGGATCTTCTCGTAGAGGTCGAGCAGTGGTCCGGCCAGCGATTCGGCCAGCCGGCCGCGGCTGACCTGGTGGTCAGCTGTGTCCTGGTCGATCTCGGCAAGGTTGCGCTCGCGGGTCACGTCGGCCGCGCCTCGGGCGGCCAGCAGCGCATCGAGTTCCTCGGTCATCGCCCGGAGCCGCCGATCAGCGTCCTCCTTGCGCTCCATCTGCTCGAGCACCAGATCCTCAAGATCACCTCGACGCTTCGCGAGAGAACCCAGCTCGTGCTGGAGCGACTCCAGCTCCTTCGCTGAGCCGACCGCTCCGGTGTCGAGACGCTGCTGGTCGCGCTCGATGCGGGACCGTACGACGTCGACGTCGTTCTCGATCTTGCGCTGTTCGCGCTCGATGTCGCTGATCTCGGTCTGCACCCGGACGACGTCATCACGGAGCTCAGCGAGACGGACGTCCAGCCGCTCGATCTCGACCAGTTCGGGCAGCGTGCGGCGGCGGTGGGCCAACCGGGCAAGGGTGCTGTCCACTTCCTGGAGGTCGAGCAGGCGCAGCTGTACGTCGGGCGGCGCTTCCACGTGCGGGCAGCTCCTCTCAGTCGCGTTCTGACCCATTGTGGGGAAGGTCGCGGTCGCGGGAGCGACCGGCATCCTCCCCGCAACGGCTCTCGGGGCGGTCGGTCCGCGTCCACGGATCAGTGACCAGACTCGAGACCGTCGTGCCCACCGTATGGCCTCGCTCGGCCAGCGCGCGCATCACCCGGTCGGCGCAGTCACCGAGCCACGGCCACTCGCTCGCCCAGTGGCCCGCGTCGATCATCAGCAGACCGCGCTCGAGCGCCTCCAGCGTGACGTGGTGACGCAGGTCAGCGGTCACCAGCAGATCCGCACCGGCGGCGAGGGCAGCGTCGACGAGGTCATCACCAGCTCCCCCGCAGACCGCCACCCGCCGCACCGGACGAGCCGGGTCGCCGGCCAAGCGCACCCCCGCCGCCGTGCGCGGCAATGTTGCCGCGGTCGTTGCCAAGAAATCCCCTGCCGAGGTCGTCGCCGGCAGGTCGCCTACCCGGCCGAGTCCGCGCCCGTGCGGGACGACGACCGGCACGATGTCGAAGGCCGGCTCCTCGTAGGGGTGCGCAGCCCGCAGGGCACGTACGACGTCCGCCGTACGCCCGGCCGGCAGCAGCATCTCCACCCGGTGCTCGGCCACGGTCGAGGCCACCCCCACCTCACCCACGGTCGGGTGCGCCCCCGCCATCGGCACGAAGCTGCCGGTGCCCGCCACGGACCAGTAGCAGCGGGTGTAGGCGCCGAGACCGCCAGCACCGACCGCGGCCAGCGCGTCGACGACGAGCTCGCGTGCCTCCGCCGGGACATAGGCGACCAGCTTGTACGCCGGATCGGGTGCACTCGCCTCCAGCGGCACGAGGTCTCGCAGCCCCAGCACCGTGCCGAGCGTGTCACTCACTCCGGGCGCCGCGACGTCGGCGTTGGTGTGCGCGGTGAAAAGCGCGATCTTCTCCCGGACGAGCCGGCCGAGCAGTGCGCCCTTCGCGGTGCCCTCGTCGACCGCGTGCACTCCTTGGAGCAGCAGCGGGTGGTGGACGATCAGGAGCTGCGCGCCCGCAGCCACCGCTTCGTCGACCACCTCGTGCGTCGGGTCCACGGCAAGGTGCGCGTGGGTGACCGGCTGGTCGAGATGGCCGGCGACGAGCCCGACGCGATCCCAGGACGCTGCCCACGACGGGTCGTACAGGCGCCCGAGCGCGGCCACCCAGTCGCGCAGCATCGTCGTCATGTGGGCGAGGAGGGTGTCGAACCCCCGGCATCCGCGTTGTAAGCGCGGCGCTCTACCGCTGAGCTACTCGCCCCGGAGTCCGCACAGGCTACCGACCCGGCCTACCAGCGCCGCACCGCGACGGCAACGCCACCGCCGTCCCACTCCCGCACCCCCCGACTTCACCCAGTAAAACCACCCGATTCGGGCCTTGAAGGGCCCTTTTCGGGTGGTTTTACTGGGTGAAGTCGCGGGGGGGCGGGGGGGGAGTGCGGTCAGGGGCTTGGCGGGCCGAAGACCTTGCGCAGGGCTGCGGACACATCGGCGGCCAGCGGTCCGGGCGCCGGCCGCTCCAGCCCGCCCCCCTGAGAGCCGCCCCGCGGGGAGCCGCTCCCCTGAGTGCCGCTCTGCGGGGAGCCGTCCGGGGAGTCGCTTGCCGTGTCGCTGGTTGCGCCACAATCCAGACACCGCGTGTCGCCGAGGGAGCGGACCAGCTTGGTCGAGGCGCATGCAGCGCACCGGTCGAGATCAGCGACCCAGTCGTGCTCCTTCTGACAGATCGGGCAGACCAGCACCTGGGAGCCACCCACCACACCTCGCTTCCACGGCGAGGCACCCCGGCCAGGATCGGTCTGGCGGCGGTCGCATCGGTAGCAGGGCATCGGCGTACGGCGTCTGGTGTCGCGGACTCGGCGGTTAGAGGTCGGCGAGCGCCTTGAGGTACTCAGCATGGTCACGCTTGTCAGGGATCCCGTTCATCGTCTTCCAGCGCACGACGCCCTCCTTGTCGACGATGTACGTCGCGCGCACCGCGACGCCCTTGGTGTCGTCGAAGCAGCCGTACGCCTGAGCGACTGCCCCATGCGGCCAGAAGTCGCTGAGCATCGGGAAGGTGAAGCCCTGCTGGTTCGCCCACATCTTGTTGGTCGGCGACGGCGCCACGGAGATGCTCAGCACCTGCACGTCGTCGTTCTCGAAGCTGGGCAGCTCGTCGCGTACGGCGCAGAGCTCCCCCTCGCAGATTCCGGTGAAGACAAGCGGGTGAAAGATCACCACGACGTTCTTCTCGCCCTTGAAGTCGGCGAGGGAGACGACCTCGTTGTTCTGATCCTTGAGCGTGAACTCCGGGGCCGGCTGGCCGACATCGACAGACATGGTGCGTCCTCCTGGACGGTGCGGTCGTGCGGGGTCGGGGCGACGCCGCTTAGATTAAGACGATGGTACCGACGCCTGGCCGCGGACTCTCCTCCGAGTCGTTGGCTGCGCTGCTCGACCGGGTGGCGCAGTCGTGGCAGATGTTCGTCGAGGTCGCCGAGACCGCCGACCTCGCGGCGCCGACCCGCCTTCCAGGCTGGCGAGCCCGGGACGTGGTCGCGCACCTTGGCACCTGGGACGACCGCGGGCCGCTCGTCGAGGCGATCCGCTCGGCCCGCGCCGGCGGCGCCGGCGAGCCGCTCGACCCCGACGCAGCCAACGCCAGCCTCCTTGCCGAGCATCGCGACGCGAGCGACGAAGAAACGCTCGACGCCCTGCGCCGCAGCCGTGACGGCATCGCCGCGATCAACCGACGTGAGCTCGCCAGGCTGGCCACCGCGCCGGCGATGAGCATGCTGGGGCCGCTCCCTCTCGCCGGGCTGGTCAATGCCGGGTGCTACGAGCTCGCGGTGCACGCCCTCGACCTGCACGCGGCCGGGGCGGCCGCTCCGGATCCAGCCCTGCTCGACTCCGGGCTCAGCGCTCTCATCGACGTGACCGGCGCCCTCGCCGCTCGCCACGGGATCACCATCGCGGTGACCGCCCAGACACCTGACGGCGGGTGGCGCGCCGAGATCGACTCCGACGGCTGGACGACGACACCGAGCACCCCAGGCCCCGTCATCGGTCCGGCGATCCTGGGCACCGCGCGCGACGTGCTCGACGCGTCAGCCGGCCGAATCGGTGTTCCTGGGCTGCTGTTGCAGCGGCGCATCGTCGTCCAAGATCTTCCGCAGTTCCTGCGGCTGGCCCCGCTCGTGGAGCAGGTGCCGGGCATCCCGGGCGCGGCCCTGTTGAGCCGGGCCGCCGCGACCATCACCGGAGTACGCGGCGCGCTTCGCAAGATCCCTGGGGTGCCCGGCCTGCGCGGTCGGTGAGAGCGCACTAGCGACGGGCGGCGCGTTGACCCTTCGGTACGACGAGGCGGGACGCCGTCCAGTCCCGGCCGGCCTGCACCGTGGACGTCTGCGCCAGCCCTGCGGTCGGCGCCGCGTCGATGATGTCGCTGGGCTCGACATGACCGTCGCGACCAGCTTTCGGCGTGAGCACCCAGATGGAGCCGGCGGCGTCGAGCCTGGTGCGGGCATCCATGAGCAAGTCGACGAGGTCGCCGTCCTCCTCACGGAACCACAGCAGCACAGCATCGACGACGTCGTCGGAGTCGTCGTCGGTCAGCGCACCGCCGATTCGCTCGATGACGGCGTCGCGCAGCACCGGATCGACGTCGTCGTCCCGCCCGACTTCCAGCACGACCATGCCGGCCGTGATGCCCAACCGGTCAGCCGCTGTGCGCTGACCCGCCGCGTCTCCCGCGGTGGACGTCACCGTCGGCCTCCTCATCGTGTCGTCGTGCATCGGGCGATCCTGGGGGTAGTCCACACGCGCAGACGGGTGATGTGCAAGTGGCCTCGCCGATCTGCCCGGCCGATCCGGTGTACGACGCGTCGCCGACAGCCTCCCGCTGAGGGCAGAATGGACCGTGAGCACCACCGTGCCCAGTGAGGAGCACCGCGTGAGCACCGATCGCACCAACCCGGTCATCACCGACGGACTGCCCAGCCAGCTGCCAGATGTCGATCCGAGCGAGACGGCCGAGTGGCTCGATTCCCTGGACGGTGTCGTCGCGGAGCAGGGTCGCGGCCGTGCCCGGTTTCTGATGCTCAAGCTGCTCGAGCGGGCGCGGGCGCAGCAGGTCGGCGTGCCGGCGCTGACCAGCACCGACTACATCAACACCATCACGCCAGAGCGCGAGCCGTGGTTCCCCGGCGACGAGCACCTCGAGCGCCGGATCCGGGCCTACATCCGGTGGAACGCTGCCGTCATGGTCAGCCGGGCCAATCGCCCGGGCCTCGGGGTCGGCGGACACATCGCGACCTACGCCTCGAGCGCGAGCCTCTACGAGATCGGCTTCAACCACTTCTTCCGCGGCCACGACCACGGCGAGAGCGGCGACCAGATCTTCATCCAGGGGCACGGCTCCCCGGGTGTGTACGCCCGTGCGTTCCTTGAGGGTCGGCTGACGGAAGCGCAGCTCGACGCATTTCGGCAGGAGAGCAAGCCCGGCGGCTTGTCCTCTTACCCCCACCCGCGGCTGATGCCGGACTTCTGGGAGTTCCCGACCGTCTCTATGGGTCTGGGCGCGATCACCGCGATCTACCAGGCACGCTTCAACCGCTACCTGCACGCGCGGCAGATCAAGGACACGTCGAAGTCGCGAGTCTGGTGCTTCCTCGGCGACGGCGAGATGGACGAGCCGGAATCTCTCGGCGCGATCGGCGTCGCGGCCCGCGAGGAGCTCGACAACCTCACCTTCGTCGTCAACTGCAACCTGCAGCGCCTCGACGGGCCGGTGCGCGGAAACGGCAAGATCATCCAGGAGCTCGAGTCCACCTTCCGGGGCGCCGGGTGGAATGTCATCAAGGTGGTGTGGGGACGCGAGTGGGACCCGCTGCTCGCGCGCGACTCCGACGGCGTCCTCGTCAACGCGATGAACACCACTCCCGACGGCCAGTTCCAAACCTACTCGGTCGAGACCGGCGCCTACATCCGTGAGCACTTCTTCGGCCGCGACCCGCGCTTGCGCAAGATGGTCGAGCACCTCAGCGACGACCAGCTGCGCAGTCTGCCGCGTGGGGGCCACGACTACCGCAAGGTCTACTCCGCGTTCCAAGCAGCCACCGAGCACCAGGGCCAGCCGACGGTCATCCTCGCGCACACCATTAAAGGCTGGACACTCGGTCCCGACTTCGAAGCGCGCAACGCGACGCACCAGATGAAGAAGCTCACGGTCGAGGCGCTGAAGACCTTCCGCGATCGGCTCCACCTCGACATCACCGACAGTCAGCTCGAAGGCGACCTCCCGCCGTACTTCCACCCGGGTGAGAAGTCGGAAGAGGTGCAGTACCTGCAGGAACGCAGAGCTGCGCTCGGCGGGTACATGCCGCGCCGCGTCGTACGCACCAAGGCACTGCCGCTGCCCGCTGACGCGGCGTACGCCGACATGCTGGTCGGCTCGGGCAAGCAAGCGGTTGCGACGACGATGGCCTTCGTCCGGATGCTCAAGGACATCCTCAAGACCAAAGAGTTCGGCCGGCGCATCGTGCCGATCATCCCGGACGAGGCCCGCACCTTCGGGATGGACTCGCTCTTCCCCAGCTTGAAGATCTACAGCCCGCACGGCCAACGCTACGACGCCGTCGACCGCGACCTCCTGCTCTCCTACAAGGAGTCGCAGCAGGGCCAAATCCTCCATGAGGGGATCAGCGAGGCCGGCTCGATGGCGTCGATGCACGCGGCCGGCACGGCGTACGCGACTCACGGCGAGCCGACGATCCCGCTCTACATTTTCTACTCGATGTTCGGCTTCCAGCGGATCGCCGACTCGATCTGGGCGTTCGCCGACGCGCTCGGCCGCGGCTTCCTGCTCGGCGCGACGGCCGGTCGCACGACACTGAACGGCGAGGGGCTGCAGCACCAGGACGGTCACTCGCTGCTGCTTGCGTCCACCAACCCGGCCTGCATCAGCTACGACCCGGCCTGGGCCTTCGAAGTCGCCGTGATCTTCCGGGACGGCATCCGCCGGATGTACGGCGAGAACCCCGAGAACGTCTTCTACTACCTGACCCTCTACAACGAGCCCTACGTCCAGCCGCCGATGCCCGAGGGCGTGGAGGAGGGCATCCTCCGGGGCATCTACCGCTATGCCGCCGCACCGGAGGCCCCGACGATCCGGGCTCAGCTGCTTGCCTCGGGCATCGCCGTGCGTCTCGCCGTTCAGGCACAGGAGATGCTGGCCGCAGACTGGGGCGTGGGCGCCGACGTGTGGAGCGTGACCAGCTGGACCGAGCTGCGCCGTGACGCGCTCGCCGTCGACGAGCACAATCTCCTGCATCCGGACGAGCCACCGCAGGTGCCACTCGTCACGACAGCGTTGGCCGGAGCGGTCGGACCGGTCGTGGCAGTCAGCGACTGGATGGCCGCGGTGCCGGACCAGATCTCACGGTGGGTGCCCGGCGACTGGACGTCGCTCGGCACCGACGGCTTCGGGCGCAGCGACACCCGCGCCGCCTTGCGCCGCCATTTCCACATCGACGCCGAGAGCATCGTGGTCGCGACCCTCGCGCGCCTGGCTGCTGCCGGCGAGATCAAGCCGGAGGTGATCGGCGAGGCGGTCACTCGCTACCGGCTGCTGGACGACCAAGCGACCAATGACTAGCCAAGAACAAGGGAATCTGTAACCTGAGACCTGAGGCGGCCAAGCCGAACCTCCATGCCGGGCCCGGGCTCTCAACGTGTGACCTGCCCACCCGACTGCCCGCTGCGAGGACGGACGTGACGACGATGAGCATGCCGCGCGCTCTCAGCGCCGGCGATCTCGGGGACCGGCGAAGCGCCGACTCCGATGGCTCGGTCGTGCTCACGACGACGCTGACCCGAGAAGAAGGCTTTCGGCTCCTCTACCAGGCGGAGTTCTCCGGCCTGGCCGGCTACTGCACAGCGCTGGTCGGCGACGTCCACCTCGCGCGGGACATCACGCAGGAGGCCTTCGCCCGCCTCTTCGCCCGCTGGATCGGCGTACGCGAGCCGAAGGCCTACGTCTACTACGTGGCGACCAACCTCGCTCGCCGACACTGGCGACGGGGTAAGCGAGAACGCGAGATCTACGCCGAGATCCACGCCCGACCGCAGGCACCGGCGGAGCACGACCCATGGCTGCGCGACCTCGTCGAGCGGCTGCCCGACAAGTTTCGCGAGGTCGTCCTCCTCCACTACTACGCAGACCTTCCGCTCACCGAGATCGCCGAACTCACCAAGCGACCGGTCGGCACCATCAAGCGCTGGCTGCACGAGGCGCGCGCGCTTCTGCACGCCGCAGTCGAGGCCTGCGATGTCTGAGCGCGAGGCGATGCCTCGTCGCCGCTACGTAGAACTTCCCCCCGAGCCCGGTGGCTTCGAGGAGGCCATCGCCCGCGGGCGACGCCGCCGACGGCGTACGGCCGGCACCAGCGCCGTCGCCTCGATCAGCGCGGTGCTCCTCGCCATCAGCCTGACCGGCTCCAGTCCGGACACGGATGCGCGGCTGGAGTTCACCCGACCGCCCGACCCGCAGGTCTCCGCCGAAGATGCCGCTGCCGAAGCGGCCAACCCCGCTGAGCTCGCCGACCCGGCTCAAGCTGAGCAGAGCGACGGCGACGCGGCTGCCGGTCGGAGCGCGGGGCTAGGTCGGCGCGACGCCGACGCCGACGCCACCGTCGCGACGGCCGCCCGTCCGCGATCGCCGGACCGATCCGCTGCAGCCGCGCAGACCCGTCGGCTGGAGCCGCCGGAGGAACAGTCCGGTCAGGACCTGGGCACCTGCAACAACCTCTCGGTCAGCCAGCAGTGGTGCCTGCTTGCGGCTCGCACGGTGATGGGCCAGGAAGACGAGGCGAACCTCGACTCGACGCTGTCGATCACGGTCTGCCTCGCGCGGGTAGCCACCGCCCGACGCGCCCTGTCGTTCCGAAGCGAGCAGCAGGTCGACTTCGTGATCCGGAAGAAGGGCAGCGAAGAAATCCTGTGGCAGTGGGCGCATCGCGCCGCCTTCGACGAGCAGCCGACCCGTGACGAGGTCGGCCCCGGCGAGTGCCGCACCTATAGCGTGCGATGGCTGGGACAGCTGGACAACAATGAGCACCTCATCAACGAGAGCGGGACCTACGTCCTCACCGCGACCAGCCTGGCGCGGGAGCTGGGTACGTCCAACTTCGCGACAGCCACCTTCGAGCTGACGTCCTAACCGAACCCCCCGCAGCGACACCGGATCCGCCCCATGACACGACCGGCGACCCGGCGGTGGAGGCACTGCGCCGCATCGCCTACCTGCTCGAGCGGGCGCGCGAGCCGACGTACCGAGTGCGTGCCTTCCGACGGGCGGCCGACGTCCTCGGCGCGCTTCCTCCGGGCGAGCTGGCGGTGCGCGCCGCCGAGGCCCGACTGCGGGAGCTGCCCGGTATCGGCGAGGTGATCGAGCAGGCAGTGCGGGAAGCGCTGGCAGGGGAGGTCCCGGTCTACCTGCGGCGCTTGGAGGCAACCGGAGGTCTGCCGGTGGCCGAGGGCGGCGCCGACCTCCTGGCCGCCCTCCGCGGCGACTGTCACGTGCACTCGGACTGGTCCGACGGTGGCAGCCCCATCCGCGAGATGGCCGAAGCTGCGCGCGCCCTCGGCCACGACTACATCGTGCTCACCGATCACAGTCCGAGGCTGAAGGTCGCCAACGGCCTGTCGCCGCAACGCCTCCGTGAGCAGCTCGACATTGTTGCCGTGCTCAACGGCGAGCTCGCTCCCTTTCGGATCCTCACGGGCATAGAGGTCGACATCCTCGACGACGGTTCGCTCGACCAGTCCGACGAGTTGCTCGGGTGCCTCGATGTCGTTGTCGCGAGCGTGCATAGCAAGCTGCGCATGGACGCGGCCTCGATGACCCACCGCATGGTGGCGGCCGTGGCCAACCCGCACACCGACATCCTCGGCCACTGCACCGGCCGCCTCGTCACCGGCCGCGGGCGGCCGGAGTCGACGTTCGACCCCGAGATCGTGTTCGCCGCCTGCGAGCGCTTCGGCGTCGCCGTCGAGATCAACTCGCGCCCAGAGCGGCTGGACCCGCCTAAACGACTGCTGCGGCTGGCCGTCGAGGCGGGGTGCCGGATCGCGATCGACACCGACGCGCATGCCCCAGGCCAGTTGGAGTGGCAGGTGTACGGATGCGAACGCGCAGCCGCCTGCGGCGTGCCGGCGGACTCGGTGGTCAACACCCGCGGGGTAGCGGAGCTGCTGGCCTGGAGCGCCCGAGACCGCTGATCGCACCTTGTCAGGCCGTTCGTGAGAGTCTGGTCGGCCGAGAAGGAGGCTGGATGCTGGGCGTGCACGTCGTGTGGCACAACGAGGTGCTCTGGGTGTGGGCACGCGCCGGTGGCGACTCCGCCTCACCCGCTGCGGATCTCGACACTCTTCTCGAGAGCGCGCCGCCAGTGGTGTCAGGTGAGGCACGCCTCACCCGAGCTCGGCGCCGGCCGCTGGATCTCGAGCTGCTGTTGCCGAACGCCGGGCAGCTGGTGCCTACGCGAGTGGCGGCGGTGCCCCTCGGTCCGTCGGCTGCGCTGTCGTTCCTCACCCGCGGTCTCGACGATGACGACGTGACCGTCGGCGCGACCGTGCACCACGCCCGCGCAGCTGCCGTCCTCGCGGCCGGGCTGGCCGCCCGCGGCCGGCTGCTCCCGGCACTTCGGTTGGGCGCTACGACGGCGTATGCGCGCTGGGAGCCCGCCCCCACCGATGCCGACGAGATGCTCCTCGCGGCGCTCGCCACCGATCAGCCGCCGGCCTTCCGTTGCGCTGTCGGTGCTCCTGCGACGGCGCGGGAGGCACTCGACAGTCTGGTCGCCGCGGTGCTCGACGAGATCGCCCGATCCGCGCTCACCGGTCACCGACCGGAGCGCCCCGGCGGATCCCCCGTCATCTGGCGCTGGTTGGAAGCCCTGGGCGACCCGAGCGGTACGACGCCCGATCTACCCACCACTGCCCTCGTCGCCGGGCGGATCGAGGCCTGGTGGCAGTCGAGCGCGCCGGGCCTCGAGCGGGCGCAGCTGTGCCTGCGCGTCGGCGAGGCCCCGATCGACCACGGCTCGTTACCGGAGGACTCCCCAGAGGGCTCCCCCGAGGACGTCGGCCGGTGGAGTGTGGAAGCCGGGCTAGTCGATGCTGTAGATCCGGGCATCTTCTGGCCCGCGGCCACCATCCGCGGCGGTCACGGGACTGTCCGCACGCGCCGCGGACCGGTGCCAGCGCCGGGTGCACTCCTCGACACGACCTTGGCCGCCGCAAGTCGGGTGTGGGCCGAGCTCGCGGTGCTGCACGGAGCGCACCCCCGCGACCGCGTGGAAGTCGACGCGCTCGCGCTGGCCGACGCGCTTCGTCGCCACGGTGGTGCGCTGGAGCAGCTCGGCGTCGTGATCAGTGCGCCCCAGTGGATGCGCCAGCCGGCGCGCCTGGCCGCCCGCCTCCACATCTCCAGCGCCGAGCGCGCCCCCTGGTCGCCGGGCGTGTTCGGCGCCAGCGCCCTCGTCGACTACCGCTGGCAAGTCACGCTGGACGGCGGCGACCTGACCCGGGCGGAGATGGCTCTGTTGGCGCGCTCGACCGGGCCCTTCACTCATGTCCGAGGGCAGTGGGTGTCACTGACGGAGCGGGATCGCGCGGCCGCCGCGACTCTGCTCGAACGACCGGGCGTCGACGGTAGCGGCGTACCGGTCGTCGAGGCATTGAACGCGGCGCTCAGCCGCGGCGACGAGCTGGTCGACCTGCCCTTCGACGGCATGACGGCGACCGGCTGGGTGGCCGCTCTGCTCGATGGTGACCTCGACCTCTCACTCGAAGCGGTGGCACCGCCGTCCGGTTTTCATGGGGTCCTGCGGCCCTACCAGCTGCGCGGGCTGTCCTGGCTGGTCTTCCTCGAACGCCTCTCGCTCGGCGCCTGCCTCGCGGACGACATGGGACTGGGCAAGACGATTCAGCTGCTCGCCCTTCTCGCGGCTGAGCGCGAACTCGATGACAAGCCCAGTCCGACGCTCCTCGTCTGCCCGATGTCGGTGGTGGGAAACTGGCAGCACGAGAGCCGTCGGTTCACCCCGGACCTGCGGGTCTACCTGCACCACGGCCCTAACCGGGCAGACGCCGACGAGCTGGCCGGACGCGACGACGTCGACCTCGTCGTGACGTCGTACGGCGTGTTGGCCCGCGATGTCGACGGCCTGGCTGCCACCGACTGGTGGCGGGTCGTGCTCGACGAAGCCCAGGCAGTCAAGAACCCGACTACGGCGCAGGCCCAAGCGGTACGCCGGCTGCGGGCGCCCCGCCGAGTCGCGCTGACCGGCACGCCCATCGAGAACCGCCTGGCCGAGCTGCACTCGATCATGCGGTACCTCAACCCGGGACTGCTCGGCACAGCAGCGTCCTTCCAACGCCGATTCGCCGTACCGATCGAGCGGTCCGGTGACGACGAGGCGCGCGCCGCACTGAGGTCGCTGACCCAGCCCTTCGTCCTTCGGCGACGCAAGACCGACCCCGGCATCCTCGACGAGCTGCCGGCTAAGCAGGAGATGAAGATCTACTGCAACCTCACCCGCGAGCAGGCGGCGCTCTATCGCACGCTCGTCGACCGGCTGCTGTCCGGGGTCGACGGCACAGTGGGAATGGCCCGTCGCGGCTTGGTGCTCGCGACGCTGACTCGGCTCAAGCAGGTGTGCAACCACCCTGCCCAGCTTCTCGCCGACGGCTCGCCGCTGGCCGGCCGGTCCGGGAAGCTCGCCGTCCTGGAGGAGGTTCTTGAGGAAGCGCTCGCCATCGATGAGAAGGCCGTCGTCTTCACGCAGTACGCCCAGCTGGCGCACCTGCTCGCGCCGTACCTCACACAGCGCCTGGGCGCCGAAGTGGCGGTTTTCCATGGTGGACTTTCCCGCACGGCACGCGACGCGCTGAGAGCCCGCTTCGATGCACCGGCCGGACCGCCCGTGCTGCTCGCGTCGCTGCGCGCCGGAGGTGTCGGCATCAACCTCACCGCCGCCAACCACGTCGTACACCTCGATCGCTGGTGGAACCCAGCCGTCGAGCAGCAGGCCACCGACCGTACGCACCGGATCGGCCAGACCCGCGTCGTGCAGGTCCGGACGCTGATCTGCACAGGCACCTTGGAGGAGCGCATCGACGCGTTGCTGGAGCGCAAGAGCGCACTCGCGGAGACCATCGTCGGCGCCGACGAGAGCTGGCTCACCGAGATGTCGACCCGTGACCTGCGCGAGCTGCTCACCCTTTCCGCCGACGCGGTGAGCGACGCATGACCGACCACGACCTGCCGACGGACCCTGAGCAGTTCTGGGGGTCGATCACCCCGCTGGACCTCAGCGGTCACGACGCGGGCGAGCCCACCGACGAGGTCGCGGTCGACGCGCTGGACGAGCGGGGCCAGCCCCCCATCGAGCTGGGCGGTGGCGGGCTGCGCCGCGAGCTGGAAGCGATGTACGCCGTGATCCGCGCCGACGCCGCCGCGCGGCTGCGGTGGCTCAGCCGCTGAGCCCCCGGAGATGGTCAGCGAAACCTCCACTGGTGCGACTCTCCCGCCGTCCGCTCGTCGTGACCGGTATCCGGCCGGTGGCGACCAGGCGACGAGCACGCCGCCGCAAAGCGTCGACGAGTGTCCGGTCCTCGGCTAAAGCGAGCGGGGGCACGCCGCCCGCATCGACGTAGGCCGACGCGAGCAGGCCCAAGTTCGCACCGTGGACGTGCGGGTGCCCCCGACCCGGTACGCCGTACGACGTTGCGAATGCCGCCCGCGCGCCCGCCGGCTGCTGCGACCAGTCGTCGACCTGCACAGTCCCGGCCACGACCTCGGCTCCCCACGATGCCAGCCGCAGCTGCTCAGCGAGCCAGTTGGGCGGCACCGTCGAGTCGGCATCGGTGGTGGCAAGCCACACCTGCGACGGCGGACGCCCCGACTCCCGAGCGAGCACCGCGGAGAAGCCGGCAGCCCGGGCCACGCCCACGTTGCGCGCATCAACCTCGAGCGCATGCGGTGCCATCTCTCCGCTGTCGTCGTCGCACGAGTCAAGAACCGGCACGATGTGCACCGCTAGATGGGCCAGATCGGGATGACGGGCGGCGCGGCGCAGCGACGCCAGACTGGCGGGAAGCAGCTCCTGTTCGTCGTGGGCGGGGACGACCACTCCGACGACACGGATCACAGCAGGCCCTCCCGACGCGCCACGCTCACGGCGCCGCTCGGGGCCAAGACATCGATGAGGAAGTCCTCCTCCACCACCCGGCTCACGCTCGGCCAGCGGCCGAGCGCGGCGTGCACCTGATCACCGGTCAACGGGTAGTCGGTCACGGGGTGACGCCAGTGACAGGCGACGACCACCCCGTCCGGGGGTAAGGTCTCGCTCGACGGAGAGCAGCAGCCGGTCCAGGTCGACGAGATCCAGGTAATAGCAGACCTCGGACAATACGACGAGGTCGTAGGCGCCCTGCGGCCAGTCATCTGGCACGGCGCCCCGAATCAGCCGGACGGACGGAGGCACCCGTGTCTGCGCCGCAGCAAGAGCGGTGGCGCTGGGATCAATCGCGACCAGGGAGGAGCAGCGAGGAGCGAGTTGTGCCGTCAGGACACCGATCGAGCAGCCGACCTCGAGCCCGCTCCGATAACGCGCAGCCGGCAGCGACGCCAACGTCATGGCGTACTTGCGCTGCTCGTACCACCGGCTTGCAAAGCCCCACGGGTCTGCGTTCTCGGCGTAGATCTGGTCGAAGTAGTCGGCAGGCAACGTCACACGAACACGACCTCGAAGCCACGGGCGAAACGATCGAGCACTGACGGTGTGAGCACCGGAGCGTCGGCATCCGACGGACCGAGCGGCCGGATCTGAGTAGCGAAGGCGTCAACCGCACGTGCCTTCGCGACCCTCAGGTCAGACGAGAGCTCTACCCGCCGGGCTCGCTCCCACGGCAGCCTCGGGTCCCCGAGCTCAGCCCAGTGCCACGCCCACACTGGATAGCTGAGTAACCGCGCGCCATCGCGTTGGGCCACCCGGCGACAGGCGCGGCCGACCGCCTCGTGATCCGGGTGTCCGTCGCCGGCCCAGGGCCCGATCAGCCACGACCCCGGCTCCACATGCAGCGCTGCCACCACTGGCTCCTCCAGGAGGTCGCTGCCGCCGTCAGGCAGCCGAAGCCGTCGTACGACGGCAGGTACGCCGAGTGCAGTGAGGGCCTCATCGGTCTCCGCCACCCGTCGCTGGGCCAGGTCACGTGGGATGACCGAACCGCCGGGGTGACTGGCTTCGCCGTCAGTGACGGCCACGACGTCGACCCGGGCGCCACCGGCCGAGCACAGTGCCATCAGCCCACCGGCACCGAGCACCTCGTCGTCAGGGTGCGGCGCAACGACGACGACGTGAGGCGGGGTCGAAGCGATGTCCAACAAGGGCATGCGCAGCTCGTCCAGAAACGGCCGCCAGCTTGTCTCGGCAGTGCCCGAACCCACGATCGAAGTCACCACGATGCTTCCTCGACGGCCAGCTCGCCGAGCCCCGCGAGGTCACGCTCGGCATGAGACTGCCGCAGAAACACCGGCAGGTCCGCGGCGCGCTGGGCGTGCACCGAGTCGAGACACAGCGGAGCTGCCCCTAAGGCTCGCCCCACCCGATCGAGCACCTCGGCAGCTCCGGCCTCGACCCGGGCGCGGACCTGGACGGCCCGGCGCTGGGCGCCTGGACCTGTGGGGTCGGCGTCGATCTCCTGCGCGGCGACGGCGAGGTGAGCTCGCAACCCGCAGACGATCGCGTCGACTGCACCAACGTGGGCCAGCGTGTGAGGGTCTCGCGGCCGCTCGCGGGCAGCGCCGAGCAGCGTACGAGCCGCGCCGAGCGCGCCGCCGTACCAGCAGGCGGCCACCCCCGCGCCGCCGTGCCAGAAGCCGGGCCGCTCAAGGTACGCACCCGGGTCACCCACGGTGACGCCGCGTACGCCGGTCATGGTCACCGCGACCGAGTCGCTCGCCGCCATCCCGACTGCCCGCCAGGTCGCGGGCTGCGGAACGACGTGGGGCACCTCGACGGCGAACAGCCGACGTCCATCATCGGCGTGCGCAGTCACCAAGGCGAAGTCGAGAAAGGTTGCCCCAGAGCACCAGCCCTTCGATCCGTTGAGCACCCATTCCTCGCCGTCCCGCTTCGCGTCGAGCGGCGGCCCCGCCGACTCCGCGGCCCACACTCCCCATAAACCCTGCGGCTCTGACCCACCGAGCTCGGCGAGGATGGCGACCGCATCGGCATGGGCCTCGGCAAGACGGCCCAGCACCAGGTCGACGGCAGAGATCTCCGCGAGGGCCAGCCACCGATCGAAGGTGCGCCCGGAGCCGGGCAGCGGGAGATCGAGGGCACCGCACGCGAGCGCCCGGCGCAGCAGGTCCCCTGCGGTGGACCGGGTGACCGGAAAGTGGGCGTCGGCGAGCCAAGCGTCAGGAGGCACGGAGGGGATCTACCCGGTGAAAGCGGCGGGGGAAACACCACTCGGCTGCCCAAGCCCGAGGTGACCAAGGACGAACCCGAGCCACTCCGCGTGCTTCGCAATCTGCACATCCGCGTCGATGCCGAGGTGGCCGCTGTCGGCCCACACCCGAAGCAAGGCAGGCGCCCCGACCTCTTGCAGCCTGGCGACGTGCTTGCGGGCGTGCCAGGCCGGACATCGGGGATCGTTCTCCCCGGCCACCACCAGCGTCGGCGGGTACACGACGCCTTCCTGCACGTTCTGGTACGGCGACCAGGCCGCCATGCCGGGCGCGTCGGTGGGAGACAGC
>JBKJUS010000153.1:0-37644 GCA_046590575.1 Mycobacteriales bacterium
CCTTGAGCGCGTTGTTGAGGTAGCCGACGAGCGGGGTGTTGATGGACTCGTAGAGGTTCTCGATGCCGAGGTGGTCCTCAACGGTCGCGACGCCGGTCTCGCCGATGGCGATGGTGCGCTTGCCTTCCTCGACCTCATAGTCCTCGTCGCGGTGCAGCCGCTTCACCACCCGGGCGAACTCGGCGTACCACTTCGTCGCCTGATCGGCCGGGCCACTGATGATGAGCGGCGTGCGCGCCTCGTCGATGAGAATCGAGTCGACCTCGTCGACGATCGCGAAGTGGTACCCGCGGTGGACACACTCCTCGATCGACCAGGCCATGTTGTCGCGCAGGTAGTCGAAGCCGAACTCGTTGTTGGTGCCGTAGGTGATGTCGCAGGCGTACGCCGGGCGTCGCTGGTCGGGCCGCATCTGGGCCAGGATCACGCCAACGGACAAGCCGAGGAAATGGTGCACGCGGCCCATCTGCTCGGCGTCGCGACGCGCGAGGTAGTCGTTGACCGTGACCACGTGGACGCCTTCGCCGGTGAGGGCGTTGAGGTACGCCGGCAGCGTCGAGACCAGGGTCTTGCCCTCGCCGGTCTTCATCTCGGAGATGTTGCCGAGGTGCAGCGCCGCGCCGCCCATGATCTGCACGTCGAAGTGCCGCTTGTGCAGCGTCCGCTTACTCGCTTCGCGCACGGCTGCGAACGCCTCCGGCAGGAGGTCGTCGAGCGTTTCGCCGTCGCCCAGGCGCGCCCGGAACCGGTCGGTCTCCTCACGCAGCTCGGCGTCGCTCATCGCGACGAAGTCGTCCTCGATGACGTTGACCTGGTTGGCGATGGACTGCAGTCGCTTGATCGCGCGACCCTCGCCGGCGCGCAGGACTTTGTCGAGAAAAGACACGTGGCGTCTCCAGGCAGGTACGGCGCACGCGTGGAGAGCACGCGGCGGCACACCGGCTCGGCCGGCATACGCCGACCATCGTAGGGGACGTCGCTCATCGGACGTCGTCGTGCGCACATGGACTCGCCGGTGCACACCCGGACCAGACGGGGCAACCGGTACGACCCAGCGCCTGGTTAGGTGATCTCCAGGAGCTTCTCGCGCACGGCGTAGACCACGGCCTCCATCCGGGAGTGCAGCTGCAGCTTCTCCAAGATGTTGCGGATGTGGTTCTTCACCGTGTTCTCGCTGATGAAGAGCTGCTTGGCGATGTCCCGGTTGTTCAGCCCCTTGGCGACCAGACGCAGCACTTCCATCTCGCGGTCGGTCAGCCGCGGGGTAGGCACCTGCTGGCGCTCGTCCGTCTTCTTGATCATCGTCGCGAACTCGGTGAGCAGCTTCGAGGCCATCGACGGTGAGATCAGCGACTGCCCCTCGTGGACGGCGCGGATGGCAGCGGCCACCTCTTCGATGGATATCTCCTTGAGCAGGTAGCCGGACGCGCCCGCCTTGATCGCGTCGTAGAGGTCGGCTTCCTCGTCGCTGATGGTCAACATGATGATCTTCGCCGACGGCACCGCGTCCTTGATCGCGGTGCACGCGTCGATCCCCCCGCGCTTAGGCATGCGCACGTCCATGAGCACGATGTCGGGCATCGTGTCGGCCGACTTCTCGACCGCCTCGGCGCCGTCACCGGCCTCCCCGACCACGTCGATGTCGTCCTCCTGCTCGAGGACCATCTGCAGGCCGCGGCGGAACAGCGCGTGGTCATCGACGACCAGGACCCGGATGGGGTCCTCACTGCTCGCGCGGGGGGGCGTGATCTCGGCTGCGTCGCCGTCCTGCGTCACTCGGTCTCCCTCGTCGCGGTTGCCGCGGTGCCCGTGCCCACTCCTGACCCAGGGGCCAGCCTGATCACACCGTAGTCATAGCCCTGCCTACGGTAGACGACGCTGGCCAGGCCAGTGTCCGCGTCCGGGAAGAGGAAGAAGTCGTGCCCGACGAGTTCCATCTGGAAGAGCGCCTCGTCGAGCGTCATCGACCCGGTCTCGACCTTCTTCTCCCTGACTACGACACCGACCCGCTGGTCGTCCACCTCATCTGCATCCTCGGCTTCGGCTGCCGGCAACGCGTTGCCATTGGCTGCTGCCAGGGTGGAGTGTAGCGATTCAGGCGTCCGCGTCCCGTGGTGTACACGACGCTTGTCGGCTGCCTTGCGCAGCCGGGCCTCCAGCTTGTCGATGACGAGATCGAGAGCAGCGAAGGGGTCCGCAGCGGCGGCCTCTGCGCGCACGATGGGACCCTTCGACACGCAGGTGACTTCGACCCGCTCACGCTGATGCGATTGGCGGGGATTGCGCTCTTCGGAGACCTCGACCTCGAGTCGGATGATGCGGTGGTCCAGACGCTCGACCTTGAGCAGCTTCTCGGTGGCGTGTTCCTTGAACTTCCTGCTGACCTCGGCCTGGCGACCCTTGACCACAATGTCCATGCGCACTCCTTTACTCTTTGTCGGTCAGCCCGGGGACGTCCGCCCGGCCGACCTGGTCTTTGACCCCACATCCGCCTGCTGAGGCTCCCGCAACGCGATGCGTCACTACTGACCTTCTCCCGGATCGGCGGCCATCGGGACCACCGGCGGGGCAGGGCTTACTCCTAAGCCGCACCATGATCGGACGACGAAGAGTCGCCTTACGTGGGCCGTTTTGCCTGCGGCTGGCATCGGCTTGCCTCCCCTCGCGGATCGGCGCAACCACGGACCCGGACGGACGTCCGGAGTGCCACGCTATCCCTCCGCGCTCACCCGCGGGAGTGTTTCCGCCGACTCGCTATGACAGCAGCCCCCCACGGCACCATCCCGGCCTCGCCTAGGGCTCGGGCCGCCTCGGCCAGAGTAGAACCCGTCGTCATCAGGTCGTCGACAAGCACCAGCGCCTGTTCGAGCCCGCGGCCGCGACCGGTCGTCACCGCGAACGCCCCTGCGGTGTTGGCCGCGCGGGCCAGCGCGCTCAGGCCAACCTGGTCCGACGTACGACGGACACGGGTGAGCACCGGTGCCACCTCGGTGCCCGACGGGAGCAGCAGTGCGGCACCTCGAGCCAGTCGCAGCGCGTGGTCGTAGCCACGGTTGCGGGTCGCGCCTCGTGAGGACGGGATCGGCACCAGCGTGACCGGCCCGTTGGTCAGCGTGGCGACACCCCGAGCCAGCGCTGCGGCGAGCAGAGGGGTGAGATCGGTCCGCCCCCGGTCCTTGTGGGCGACGAGTGCCGCCCGGACCGCCCCCTCGTGCTCGGCCACCGCAAGCACCCGTGGCAGTCCCGGTGGGCATGGAGTCGGGCGACGCTCGCGGGCCGGACCCTGAAGGGGTCCGGCGCACGGAGCGCACAACGGCTCCCCCAGCGCGCCACAGCTGACGCATCGGCGCGGGCAGAGGAGGTCGAGCAACGCGATGAGCACAACTCAGCCTCCGGCGTGCGACCCATGCCCGGTGCGGCAGTCGAGCAATCTGGGGACGAAGGGCGGGGCCGAGACGGGGAGCCGGTCAGCCGGCGTAGGCCGGACCGGTGCCTGGGCCGAGCAGCCGCCAGCCTGCGCTGCGGCGCCACACCCGTCCATCCACTTCGGCAACGAGATCCACCGACGGCCCGCCGACCACCCGCTGCACCGGACGGGCCGGCAAGCCGTCAGCTGACACTGCGGTCGGACCGAAGCCGTCGACCTCGACCCTAGATATGCCGGTGTCCGCAGCCACCAACAGCCGGGTCGACGTTTCCCACGAGACCGCATTGACCCCTTCCAAGCCAGGCCGCACGCGACGGAGGCCGGTCACTCGCACGCCGCCGCGATCGCGCTCGACCCGGCCCACCCACAGCACGCGGGTGGAACCGCCGCGCAGGACCACCGCGATCCGGGCGCCGTCGGGAGCTAGCGCCACCGCTTCCGGCACCGCGGCACCGGCGTCGAGCTGCACCCGGAGAACACCTGGCACCTGGGTGATCGGCACGCTCAGCAGCTCGGGCCCACGGCCGGTGTCGCGCAGAACCCACGTGCGGTCCTCCGTGGACTCCCAGGTCGGGGAGTAGATCCGGGCAGCGACCAGCCGGGTAGGCAGGTCGCCGCTCAGCGCGCCAACCAGGAGTGAGTCGCTGCCGTCGCGGTTACGCCGCACCAGGGCGACCAACGCTGCCGACCGGCTCACCGCGAGCGCCCGAAGCTCGCGTGGCTCCGCCCGCACCGGCACTGCTGCGCCCTCCTCGAGCGAGTGCAGCACTCCGGCGCGTAGGAAGTAGAGCCGCCCATTAGAGGCCGGGTCGGGATCGAAGGTCGACACATCCGCGCGGCCCTGCGGCTGGCCAGTTTCACCACCAGCAAGGACGAAGTCCCGGCCGTCCACCAGCAGGCGGACCCCGTTGATCCCCAGGTCGGGTTCGGTCAGCGTCCAGACCAGCTGAGCGACGAGAGCGGACCGCGCCTCCGCCGGTACGGCTTGCACCTCTCGCGAGAGAGAGAGGGTCGCAATGCCGTCGAGGATCGTGACGGAGCCGGTGACCGTCGTGTTCGCGGGCACTGCCGTCCGCACTGCCGGCGCGAGCCAGGACGAGGGGCCCGCGACGAGCGCCCTCGCGATGGTGGTCGCCGCGGAGGCCTCACCGCGCGGCAGGAAGATCGGGTCCGGCACGAGTCGGCGGCGGGCCGGGTCGGGGAAGAAGAGCACGCTGCGGCGTACCGCCCGCTCGAGTCCGGTCTCGGACAGCACCAGGCCGTCGGGCACGTCGACGATTCGCCACTCGCCGTCGATCATGCGCAAGACCACGTTGACCACGGTCAGCGCCGGGTCAAGCACCGCCTGGTACTCACCGCGCCGCGAGATGGTGGCCGTGCGGGCGAAGGTCACGGACGCCCGCTTCTCGCGGTCCCCACCCGCCATGACGACGACGGTGCGCTCACCGCCGTAGACCGTGACGCCGGCGCGCGCGTCCCACACGGCGGACGGGGCGAGGTACTGCCGGGCCACCTGCAGCTCCGGCTCAAGGTCAGCGTGCGCGTTGAAGAACCCGCGCACGACCCGTTCCGGGTCGGCTCCCGGCGCCGGCGGTGGGAAACGCACGGACACAGCGCCGTTGCGCGGCCCGCGGTCGGCCTCGGCGTTGTCGGGCGCGACCACAGGGCGCACCGCAGTGACCTCACCACGCCGGGGGATGTCGCTGCACCCCGCTGCAGCCAGCACGCAGGCGAGCGCCGCGGCCAGCGACGCGGCCGGGCTCCGGCGCCTACGCACTACGCACTGCCGTCGGCTCGAGTGGCAGCGGCGAGTGGCGCAGCTCGGCCCCCGCGTGCCGGGGCAGAGTCAGCCGGAAGGCTGAGCCCTCGCCGACCTCTCCCCACGCCTGCAACCAGCCGCCATGCAGCCGAGCGTCCTCGATCGCGATCGACAGGCCGAGGCCGGTGCCACCGGTGTGCCGGGCGCGGGACGGATCGCCCCGCCAGAACCGGCTGAACACCCGCGCAGCGTCCCCGGGACGCAGACCGACGCCGTGATCACGCACGACGACGGCGACGGAGCTCGCCTCGCTTGCGACGGTGATCTCGATCGGCCGCCCCTCGCCGTGCTCCACGGCGTTGCCGACGAGGTTGCGCACAATTCTCTCGACCCGACGCCCGTCCGCCTCCACGATCACCGGCTCGTCTGACACGACGCGCACCACGATGTCGCTGCCCCGTCGGGCAGCCAGCGGCGCGAGCGCAGAGACCACTCGATCGATCAGCACACCCAAGTCGAGGGTCTCGGCCTCGAGCACTACCGCGCCGGCATCGAGTTTGCTGATCTCGAGCAGGTCCGCAAGCAGCGACTCGAACCGGTCGAGCTGGTGCTGAAGGAGCTCTGCCGAGCGGGCCACCTCGGGCGGAAAATCTCCGCGCGCCTCGTACATCAGGTCGGCCGCCATGCGCACTGTGGTCAACGGCGTACGCAGCTCGTGGGACACGTCCGAGACGAAGCGGTGCTGCAGCCGCGACAGGTCCTGAAGCTGGCCGATCTTCTGCTGCAAGCTGGCCGCCATCTCATTGAACGCCTCACCGAGACGGGCGATCTCGTCCGCTCCCCGCACCGCCATGCGGGTCTCGAGACGGCCCGCCGCAAACCGCTCAGCGGTGCGCGCAGCCAACCGCACCGGCGTCACGACCTGGCGTGCGACGAGACCTGCGACGAACGCTACGAGCAGCGCCAAGCCGACGCCGCCACCGAGCATCGTCCGGCGCACCAGCGAGAGTGTGGCGGCCTCGGAGCCGAGGGGGAACGCGTAGTAGAGCTCGTACCGTCCGGTCGGCAGCGTGCCGCTGAGCGGCGCGCCGACGAACAGCGCGGGCTGGCTCTCGCCGCGGCGTCGGACATCGGCGTACGCAAAAGCGAGCTGAGACGCGCCTACGACGGTCTCGCGCAACGCCACCGGTATCTCGTCGACGGTCCGGCTGGGGTCGTCGACCGGTGAGATGAAGGCACTCGCATCCGTCGACGACAGCACGATCACGTCGAAGGTGCCTGCATCCCCACCCTGGTTGTCGAGGCGGTCGGTGAGCCGCGCGACCTCCTCGTTGAAGGCGTCGACGCTGATCGTCGCAGGCAGGGTAGCGAGCGTCGCCTGCGCCAGCCGAAGCCCGGACTCCGCCTCGGCAAGCGCCGACCGCTGCTGTGACTCCAGAATACCCCGCGTCACTCGTGACAGGAGAAAAAGCCCGAGCAGGGTCACCACAGTCAGCGAGATGACCAGCGTCGAGGCCACCACGCGCAACTGGAGCGAGCGCCGCCACCGGGCGACGACCTCGCTGCCGAGACGGCGCAGCACCGTCAGGGAGGTCCTGCCTTGTAGCCGACGCCCCGCACCGTGAGGACGATCTCGGGCTGTTCGGGATCGCATTCGACCTTGGCCCGAAGCCGTTGAACGTGCACGTTGACGAGCCGGGTGTCCGCCGCGTGCTTGTAGCCCCATACCTGCTCCAGCAGGACCTCCCGAGTAAATACTTGGCGGGGCTTCCGGGCCAACGCCACGAGCAAGTCGAACTCCAGCGGAGTGAGGGAGATCTGCGTGCCTGCGCGGGTCACCCGGTGGCCGGCGACGTCGATCTCGACGTCACCGATCCGCAAGGTCTCCGGCAAGACTTCGGCGTTACTGCGCATGCGCGCGCGCACCCGGGCGATGAGCTCCTTCGGCTTGAACGGTTTGACGACGTAGTCGTCCGCGCCGGACTCCAGGCCGAGTACGACGTCGATCGTGTCGCTGCGCGCCGTCAGCATCACGATGGGCACGCCCGACTCCGCACGGATCGCTCGGCAGACCTCCAGGCCGTCCTTGCCAGGCAGCATGATGTCGAGCAGGACGACGTCGGGCTTGGCCTGGCGGAAGGCGGCCATCGCCCGCTCGCCGTCAGCCACGAACGACGGCTCGAAGCCCTCACTGCGCAGCACGATTCCCAGCATCTCGGCGAGAGCCGGGTCGTCGTCGACGACCAGCACGCGACCCTTCACAGGCACACCTCCGTCACGACCTATTCTGCGCCCTTCACGGGGCTGGTGTACGCCGACGCGTCGGTCTGCCTCTCGAGGACCGCCGAGAGGGGCCCACCCGTCGCGAACCCGAACCGTGACACGATCCTCGGCGTCGTCAAAAGTCGCGCAGTGGAGGGATCGCATGTCGGACTTTCCCGGATGGGCCTCCCCAGGCGAGCCCGCCCGTGATCAACCGGCCCCCGCCCCTCTCGCCGATGGGCCGTCGGCGAGCCCGCCCGGCAGGTGGGGATCGGCCCAGCCCCAGTCGGATCAGGCCCAGTCGGCCCAGCCCCAGTCGAATCAGCCCCAGTCGGGCCAGCCCCAGTGGGGCCAGCCGCAGTGGGGCCAGCAGCCGGCGGCGTGGGGCGGCGGGCCAGGCATCGCTCAGGCCGCTAAGCCAGGGGTCATCCCGCTGCGGCCGCTCGGAGTCGGGGAGATCCTCGACGGGGCGATCACGACGATCCGTCGATACCCGCGGGCGACCTTGGGCCTTTCGGCTGTCGTCGTCACCATCACCCAAGTGCTCCAGTTCTTTCTCGTCCGCTCCTTCACCACGTCGTTCAACGACGCCGCCGCCACAGGCGACCTCGATATCTCCGGCACGACCGGGCTCTTCCTTGGCCTCGGGCTCAGCTTCGTCGGTGGAGTCGTGCTCACCGGGGCGCTCACGGTGATCATGGGCCAGGCGGTCCTCGGGCGGCCGATCTCGCTGGAGGAGGCGTGGCGGGCAGTCCGGTCCCGGCTGTGGGCCCTCATCGGGTGCGCCATCCTGGTGCTCCTCTTCGACCTCCTCGCCCTGCTGTTCCTCGTGGTGCCTTTCTTCTTCGTCTGGCCGGCGCTGTCCCTGGCCACCCCGGCGCTCATGCTGGAGAAGCAAACTGTCTGGCGCGCGATCAAGCGGTCAGTCGCCCTCGTTCGAGGGCAGTTCTGGCGTTGCCTCGGCGTGGTGCTCCTGGCGTGGCTCATCAAGACCATCGTGGGCTCGACGCTCGCTATCCCGTTCTCGCTCCTCGGCGGGGGGCTATCCCTCTTCGACCCGACGCCCGATCCGGCAGCGGATCTCGGCACTGGCTACCTCATCCTGACCACCATCGGGGCGATCGTCGCTGGGACGGTGGTCGCGCCGTTCTCGGCCGGCGTCAGCGCTCTGCTCTACGTCGATCGTCGCATGCGCGCGGAGGGGCTCGACGTGGCATTGGCCGCCTCAGCCGCCAGCCCTCCCGCCGACAGCTGACGGTGACGTGTTCGACTTCCTGGCACAAGCGACCGACGCCATCACGCGCGACGGCGCGCGTGACGCCGCCCGGGACGAGCTGGCCAAGCCCGAGTACCAGATCGGCAAGCCCAGCCTCCTCGACCGGGTCCTCAGCCGCGTAGTGAAAGAGCTCGGCGAACTTCTCGCCGACGTGGTGCGCATCGTGCCCGGCGGTCTCGGCGGGGTGGCCCTCGCCGTCATAGTCGTGATCGTGGCCGCGGTGGTCCTGCGACTCGGCCTCGGCCCGTTGCAGATCCGGAACGCGCTGACCGACCGGCGCCGCGGGGCAGGCAACCGCACCGCCGAGGACTACCGGCGCGAGGCGGCGGAGCTCGCCGGCACGGGCGCCTGGAAGAACGCCGTACGGGCCCGTTTCCGGGCTGTCGTGCGCGAACTCGAGCAGCGGGGTGTCCTCGACTCGCGGGCCGGTCGGACGGCCGGTGAGATCGCCCGCGAGGCCGGAGACGCCGTGCCGGCTATCGCCGGCCCGGTCGGCGACGCCGCCCGGATCTTCGACGCGGTGTGGTACGGCAACCCCCCGGCCACCCCAGAGCAGTACGACCTGCTCTGTCAGGCCGATGTGGCCGTCATCCGCGAGCGGCTCACGGTCGCGTCGTGACGGTAGACAACGTCACCGAGAAGGTCAGCGGCGGCGTCGCTGTCGTGGCAGTGGAGACGTCGAAGTCGACGCAGCCGACCATCACGGCGCAGCAGGCATGGCGGGCGGCTCGCCTCCCGGTCGCTCTCGCCGCGGTCATCGTCATCGTCGCCGCGCTGATCGCTGTGGCGAGTGGCGGCGCCCGCGGGGGACTGCTGGACCCCGAAGCCACGCGGGTCGCTGGCGGACAGGCCCTCGCCCGGCTCCTCCGGTCGCGCGGCATCGACGTCAGTCGGGTGCCGGCGCCGCTGGACTCCAGCGAAGTGACGACTTTCGTGCCGCTGCCCGGGCTCCTCGAGGCCGACGTGGACCCGGACCTGTTGCTTCCACGACTGGGGCGCGACGTGGTGATCGTGGGTGCAGAGGACGATCTGCTCGCGCTGCTGCGGGCCGCCGACCCGGGCCTTGACGTCCGTGCTGTCGGCGACGTCGACGTCGACGAGCGGCGACCCTCCTGTGCACTTGCCCAGGCCAGGACCGCGGGCGTCGCGCGCACCGGCGGCGTCGTGTACCGGGCCCCGGACGGGATCGGCTGCTACGCGTCGCGGGGACGGGCCAGCGTGGTCGAGGTCACTCGGAACGGGGGGCGGCTGCGTCTGATCGGGGCAGCTGATCTCTTCAGCAATGCCCGTCTCGACGAGGAGGGCAACGCTGCACTAGCTCTGGGACTCCTCTCCTCGCGGCCGCGCGTCGAGTGGGTCTATCCCCGGGCCAGCGAGCGACCCGGGCTCGAGGGCGAGCCACGCGCGCTCGTGGACCTCCTTCCTGACGTCGTGGTGCTGGCCGCCATACAGCTGTTGCTGGCCGCCGTGTGGGTAGGCGTCTGGCGCTCGCGACGCCTCGGGCCGGTCGTCGTGGAACCGCTGCCGGTCGTCGTACGTGCTGCGGAGAGCGTCGAAGGCCGCGCTGGTCTCTATCGCGCCGGACGGGCGAGAGAGCACGCGGCACAGGCGCTGCAGGCTGCCCAACGACGCCGATTGGCCGTGGCGCTGGGGCTGGGCGTCAACCCCGACCAGAGCGCTGTGGTCGCCGCGGTAGCAGCTCGAACCACCCGCGACGCTGCCGCCGTCGAGATGCTCTTGTACGGTCAGCCGATCCCCGACGACGCCGCACTCGTGCGGCTGGCCCATGACCTGGACATTCTGAGCGATGAGGTGCGTGCCCGGTGAGTGACCCGACCCCGAAGGCCCCTGTTCGACGGCGTACGCCGGCCTCGAAGGCAAGGCCGTCGGCACGTACCCGACGCGCTACGGCCGAAGGCCCCCGAGAGGCGCTCGTCGCGTTGCGGGCCGAGGTAGCCAAGGCGGTGATCGGGCAGGACGCAGCGGTGACCGGACTCGTGGTCGCACTGCTCTGCCGCGGCCATGTGCTACTCGAGGGCGTACCCGGCGTGGCAAAAACCCTCCTCGTCCGCGCGGTCGCGACAGCCCTCGACCTGGACACGAAGCGGGTGCAGTTCACTCCGGATCTCATGCCGGGCGATGTCACCGGATCTCTGGTCTACGACGCCCGAACGTCGGCGTTCTCCTTCCGCGAGGGGCCCGTTTTCACCAATCTGCTGCTGGCCGACGAGATCAACCGCACGCCACCCAAGACCCAGGCGTCCCTCTTGGAGGCGATGGAAGAGCGACAGGTCACGGTCGACGGCACCCCACGGTCGCTGCCGAGCCCGTTCATCGTCGCCGCTACGCAGAACCCGGTGGAGTACGAGGGCACCTACCCGCTGCCCGAGGCCCAGCTCGACCGGTTCCTCCTGAAGCTCACCATGCCGCTGCCCGGCCGCGAGGACGAGATGGCAGTGCTGGCCCGGCACCACAGTGGCTTCGACCCACGTGACCTCGCGGCTGCAGGGGTGCGCGCTGTGGCCGGTGCGGCCGACCTCGAGGCCGGCCGCCAAGCGGCCTCGGCGGTGACCGTCTCGCCGGCGGTCATGGGTTACATCGTCGATGTGGCCCGAGCCACCCGTACCTCCGCGTCACTGTCACTCGGCGTCTCGCCTCGTGGCGCGACTGCGCTGCTCAACACGGCCAAGGCGTGGGCGTGGCTGTCCGGACGGGACTTCGCGACCCCCGACGACGTCAAGGCGCTCGCCCGCCCAACGCTGCGGCATCGCATCGCAGTGCGGCCTGAGGCCGAGCTCGAAGGAGTCACCGCGGACGGAGTGCTCGACACGGTGCTCGCCGCCGTACCGGTTCCTCGCTAGCTCGTGGCACTCACCGGACGGGCCGGTATGGTCGCAGCGCTGGCTGCGGCACTTGTGCTCGCCCTGCCCGGTCGTCCGCTGACCCTCGTCGCCATCAACCTCATGCTGCTGGCGGCGGTGCTGCTCGACATTGCCCTCGCCGGATCGGTGCGAGCCCTCGAAGTCAGCCGGTCCGGCCCGACGTCGGTGCGCCTCGGTGACTCGTCGACGACGATGCTCACTATCGTCAATTCCGGCTCTCGCACAGCGCGCGCCGTCGTACGCGACGCCTGGCCGCCGTCCGCCGGAATCACTCCGCGGACCCACCGCATCGGCATCCCAGCCGGAGAGCGACGACGAGTCGAGTCGGCCCTGCTACCCACCCGGCGAGGTGACCGCCGCCCGACCCGAATCACAGTGCGCTCGATCGGCCCGCTCGGCCTGGCCGGCCGCCAGGGCCGCCACGGAGCGCCATGGTCCCTGCGTGTACTGCCGCCGTTCACGTCGCGAAAGTTCCTCCCCGAGCGGCTCGAGCGACTGCGTCAGCTCGACGGGGCGGTGCTCATTCGTGGTCGCGGACAGGGCACGGAGTTCGACTCGTTGCGTGAGTACGTCGACGGCGACGACGTGCGATCGATCGACTGGCGCGCCACCGCCCGGCGTGAGTCAGTCGTCGTACGCACCTGGCGTCCGGAGCGGGACCGCCGGGTGATCCTGGTGATCGACACCAGCCGGACCTCCGCCGGTCGCGTCGGCGACACCCCCCGGCTTGACCACTCCCTCGATGCTGCACTGCTCCTCGGTGCGCTCGCGTCGAAGGCCGGTGACCAGGTCGACCTGCTGGCTCACGACCAGGTGCTCCGGGCGTCAGTGGGTGCGGGCTCGCGCTCGGACGTCCTGCCGACTCTGGTCAACGCGATGGCGCCCCTCGAAGCAGCCTTGGTGGAAGCAGACCACCGCGCCATGGTGAGCGCCGTCCTGCGCCGGCAGCGTCGGCGGGCCCTCGTCGTGCTCTTCACCGACCTCAACAGCGCGGTGATCGAGGAGGGCATGCTGCCCGCCCTGTCGGCGCTGACCTCTCGTCATACCGTCGTCCTCGCCGCCGTAGCCGATCCGCGCGTTGTCGCTATGGCGGGTGGCCGCGGTGACGCCACCGCGGTCTACGAAGCGGCCGCGGCCGAGCGCGCTCTCGACGAGCGGCACAGGCTCACCGCGCTCCTTCGACGTCGTGGTGTCGAGGTGGTGGACGCCCCACCAGAAACCTTCCCACCGGCGGTCGCTGATGCCTACCTCGCGTTGAAAGCCGCCGGTCGCCTGTAGCCGCGCTGAAAGCCCAGGCTGCCAGTCAGCACTTCTTGCCACTGCATGCGGGCGGAGACGAGGCGGGTGGCGCGGGCTTGGGGTCCGGTGGAATGAGCTCGCTCGACGTCGGCACGGTAGTGGGCACCCGGGCCCGCCGGGGTCGTCGCGGCGTGAGGCCGACATAGCGGGCGGGCGGCGGCTCCTCGAGGTCGAACTCGGCGATCGGGAGCAGCTCGTGCGCGCTGGACATCACGGCCCGGAAGATGCGCGCCGGGAATGTGCCGCCGTAGACGATCCGCACGCCGTGGACATTGCGCAACACCCGCTCGATCGGGTCGGTCGGGTGGCCCACCCACACCGCCGAGGCGAGCTGCGGCGTGTAGCCGACGAACCACGCGGCGCTCGGCCCGTTAGTCGTGCCGGTCTTGCCAGCGAGCGGCCGACCGATATCCGCCGATCGACCGGTGCCGTTCTCCACGACCTGCTCCAGCACGGACGTCACCGTGTCGGCGACCGCAGCATCGATGACCCGTTCGCACCGCGGAGTGACCGTGCCGGCCGAAGTGCCGTCGGCGCGCTGCACCGATGTGATCACCATCGGTTCGCAGGCCACTCCGTGCGCCGCGAAGGTGGCATACGAGTTGGCCAGGTCGAGCGGGCTGACCTCGGTCGCGCCCAGGGTGAACGACGGAACCTCCTTGAGCGGAAACCGACGGAGACCGGCCGCGCGCGCGATCTGCGCCGGCCGCTCGAATCCGGTCTTCTCCTGCAGCTGCAGATAGAACGTGTTGACCGAGTGCGCGGTCCCGGTGATCAGGTTGAAGGTGCCGGCCTCACTGTCCCCTGCGTTGCCGATTTCGTAGGGCTTCGTCACCCCGTCGACGGTGTTGGTGTAGACCTTCGAGCGGTAGCGGGCGGGCGCGTAGAAGGTCGACCGCGTCGAGATGCCCTGCTCGATGGCAGCGGCGAGCACAAAGGCCTTGAAGGTCGACCCGGCCTGAAATCCGCTCGTGCCGCCGATCGGCAAGTTCACCTTCTGCGTCGTTCCCTCGTGGTTCAAGGCCGCCATCGCCTTGACGTGCCCGGTGCCCGGCTCGACGACGACCACGGCCGACGCCGGGTCATCGGCATCACCGAGCGTCTCGCGCAGGGTCTGCAGAGCGGAGCGCTGCACCCGCGGGTCGAGGGTCGTGCGCACCGTCAGCCCACCCTGGAACAACGCCTGCTCCCTGGCGGACACCGTCTCGCCGAAGATCTCGCGTACCTGCGGGTCCGCACCGTCGAGGACGGCGGTCCGGACGAGGTCGAGGAAGGGTCCGGCGAGGGGGCTGTCTTCGAGGCCGGAGACCTTCGACGGCTTGAGCCGCAGCGGTTGCCGGCGCGCCCACGCCGCATCACGCGGCGTCAGCGCCCCGGTGCGCTCCATGCTTCGGAGAACGATGTCGCGGCGGACCCGGGCTGCCTTGGGCGAGACGACTGGGTCGTATCGCTCGGGTGCTTGGACCAGACCGGCCAGCAGGGCACCTTCCAACACGTTGAGTTTGTCCACCGGCTTGCTGAAGTAGCGTTGCGCTGCGGTCGCGACGCCGTACACACCCTGGCCGAAGTAGGCGATGTTGAGGTAGCGCTCGAGGATCTCGTCCTTGGTGTAGCGATCCTCGAGCGCGATAGCAAAGCGGGCCTCTCTGATCTTGCGAGCCGCCGACCGCTCGGTCGCTCGGCGCCGCGCATCCGCGTCGCGGGCGGCCGACAGCAGCACGTTCTTGACGTACTGCTGGGTGATCGTCGATCCGCCCTGCTGCACACTGTTCGCCTGCTGGTTGCTGACAAAAGCACGTGTCAGGCCACGAAGGTCCACCCCGCCGTGCTCAAGGAACCGCTCATCCTCGACCGAGACGACCGCAGCGCGGAGATGCGTGGGAATCCGCTCCAGCGGCACCATGACCCGATCTTCGTTGAAGTAGACAGCGGCCAGCACCGAGCCGTCCGCGGCGAGGATCCGGGATCGCTGGGGCAGCGGCGGTTCGAGCAGCTCCTGCGGCAACTCGCTGAAGGAACGCGCACCGGTGCCGACAGCCACACCGACCGATCCGACGATGGGGAACGCCACCCCGGCGAGCAAAATGCCCATCGCCACGGTCACCGCGAGGACCAGAGCGAGGCGACTCGCCAGCAGGGTCCCCGACTTCTTCATCTCCCTATGGTCCCCCCGAGATCTCGGAGTCAACCGTCAGTCGATGCTCTAGGCCCGGTGTACCCGCCGTCTCGCCAGGCCGACGATGGCGAGCACACCGACCAGCAGGCCGAGGGAAGACGACCCGCCGCCGGTCGCGGGCAGCGGCCGGCCGACGCGCGCCGGATCGGCCCGGGGAGGTGCTGGAGGTGCAACCGGCTGTGGTGGTGCCACCTGAGCCGCAGCGAGCGCGGCAGCGGAGGCCTCCTCGAGGAATGTGCGGTACTCCACGACGATCCCAGGATCGATCCGCAGGTCGTTGTGGTAGGTCCCCGCAAATGCCCTGTTGTCAGCCCCCTCGAGCATCGGCGACTCCGCGTACGTCGGACCGACGAACGCCGGGTCCCCAGCACCGCTGCCGTCGTACACAGTGAGCCATCGCGCCGGCGCGTAGGTCTCGTCCGCCCCGCCCGGACCATTGAGGTCGGCCAGCCACGGGGTGCCGGCAGCGATCTCGTTGCAGGACACCACGTTGTCCTCGGAACCGGGCGGACAGAACGTGGTGCCGTCGTTGGCTCCGGCGATGCCGACGAAAGCGACGAGATCGCTGCGCAGGGACGGGTGGACCTTGAGGGTCTTTCGGATCAAGGTCACGCCGAGCGAGTGGCCGACGATCATGAACTTGTCGGACGCGGTGTAGGTCTGCACAGCACGGATGAACGCGACGAGGTCAGGCACGTTGACGTCGTTGTTGGTGACCCGAACCTGGCCGTCCCAGCCCATCTCGGTGTGCTCGGCGTCCCGTTCAGGGTTGGTGCGGGTGAGCGCCGTGCCGTTGTTCGCGCCGAGTCCGTTGTACGACAGTGCCCACATCTCCTGGTCGGTCCACCCCGCAGCCCGGAAGTCGTCACGCACGGGGTACCAGTCAGCGTGGTCCACATTGTTGCCGTGCACGAAGAGCACCGGCACGTGCCGCCGGGGGGCGCCCCGACGGATCCCGCCGAAGCCGCCGATGGGGAAGTTCCACTCCGCGTCGGTCAAGGCGGGGAAGTCCGTCGCGAAGCGCAGCTTCGCCGGACCCTGGGGAGGCGCGTGGGCAGGCTCTGCCCGTGCGGGCGATGCGGTGACGGTCAGCAGTGCCAGCAGTGCCGCCAGCGGGCCGGCGCGCCTCACGAAGCGGCGATGCAGCCGTACAACGCAGCATTGAGGTACAACGGCGCGAGGCTGAACGACGCGTAGTGGTTGCGCACGCCGGCGACGCCGACCCGGGCAACAGGGTCGCTGAACCCGAACTGACCACCCACCCCGCCGTGGCCGAACGCCTCAGGGTTGGGCCCCATGCTGGCCGGTCGGCCGGGCGGCGGCACGTTGCGCACATAGCCCAAGCCCCGGGTGATCGGCAGCAGCAAGATGATGTCCGGTCGCGCCTCGTGTACGTCCGTGAACATCCGGAATGACTCCGCCGATGCGAGCACCACACCGTCGAGCCCTTCGGGCTCCGCCATCGCAGCGAACACGCGCGCAGCATCTCGGGCAGTGCCGGTCAGGTTGGAGCCGCCCATGGGTGTGACGCGCCCGGGGAGGTTGTTGAAGAGCTCGGGGAGACGGTCGAGGGAGCCGACCCCGTCGCGGGCCTGGCAGCTCACCCCCGCGGCCGTCGCATCGTCGCGGCAGGAGGCGTAGAACGTGTCGAGGTAGTTCTGGATCTCGGGGGGGAACGTCGGCCACCACAGGGGCAGCAGGGGGGCGAGCCGACCGTGCTCGGCCAGCGGCGCACCGATGCCGATCTCCACGCCGAGCGGCTTGGCGACCTCTTCGTGGAAGAACGTGCCGAGGTCGCGGCCGTCGACGCGGCGGATGACCTCACCGAGGATCCAGCCGTACGTCGTAGTGTGGTAGCCGACCTGAGTGCCGGGCTCCCAGAACGGAATGCTCGCCGCGATCGATGCACAGATGACGTCGAGCTGATCCAGGCCGGTGCCGTCATCGAGGCTGATGAGGGCCGTCAAGGCAGCGTCGCCGATCACGCCACTGCGGTGGGTCAGGACGTCAGCCACGGAGATGCCTGACTTGCCCTCCGCAGCGAACTCCGGCCAGTACGTCGCGATCGGAGCGAATACGTCGAGCTTCCCGCTGTCATGCAGCATCTGCACGCACAGCGCGGTCGTCGCCTTGGTCACCGACATGAACGGCGCAATGGTGTCCTCCGCCCACTCCCCTGCCCAGAGGTCGGCGACTTTGCGGCCCTGGTGATACGCGGCGTAGGCGCCGCCGCCCTGATTGAACTCCGGGGCGACCTGCGAGAACACCTCCCGAAGCGGCTCGAAGCCAGGAGCAACCTCACCGTGGACCTCGATGTCAGTCATGGCAGCTCCAGATGGCTCAGCTGATCTCGGATGGCCTTCTTGTCGAACTTGCCGACGCTCGTCCGGGGCACCTCGTCCACCACGACGATGTCGTCAGGCATCCACCACTTCGCGACGCGGCCGGCAAGGAAGTCGCGCAGCTGCACGAGCGACGGAGTGTGGCCGTTGACGGGTACGACGACGGCCACCGGCCGCTCGTCCCATCTCTTGCTGCGCACCCCGACGACGGCGGCTTCGCGGATATCCGGGTGGGCCATGATCGCGGCCTCCAGCTCCAGCGAGGAAATCCACTCGCCGCCGCTCTTCACCAGGTCCTTGCTGCGATCGACGATCCGGAAGTAGCCGTCGTGCTCCATCACTGCCATGTCGCCGGTGCGCAGCCAGTCGTCGCGAAACCTCTCGTCAAGCGCCGGATCGTCGTAGTACGCCGTCGCGACCCACGGACCGCGGCACTCCAGCTCGCCGACGGTGACGCCGTCCCACGGAAGCGCCGTGCCGTCCTCCGCGGTGATGCGGGCTTCGAGGCCAGCGAAGATGGTGCCCGTTCGCAGCCGCACCTCACGCAGCCCTTCGACGTCGAGCCCGTCGTGACGACGCCGGGGGCGGGAGGTGCAGGCCAGCGGGGTCGTCTCGGTCATGCCCCAGATCTGCAGGATCTCGATCCCAGCGCGGTCGTAGGCCTCCATCAGCGGCCTCGGCGTGGCGGCCCCGCCGACGCCGATCGTGCGCAGGGAGGAGAAGTCGTGCTCGCCGCTTTCGACAAGCGGCAAGAGTTGAGTCCAAATCGTGGGCACGCCGGCCGCCCACGTGACCCGCTCGGTCTCGATGATCCGAGCGAGGTTGGTCGGAGAGGTGTCTGCACCGGCGAAGATCAGCTCGGCCCCGGTGAAAGGCGCGGCGTACGGCAAGCCCCACCCGCAGGCGTGGAAGAGCGGGACCACCGGCATGATGCGCTCGTGCTGCGACAGCGCAAGGTGGTCGACCATGCACGCGGCCATCGCGTGCAAGTAGGTCGCGCGGTGCGAGTACACGACCCCCTTCGGCATTCCGGTTGTGCCGGAGGTGTAGCAGATGCCGCACGCGTCGTCCTCATCGACCTCACTGGGGATCCCGTGTGCCGACCCCGCAGCTCGCGTGGCGAGGTCCGACATGGAGATCGTCGGACACGGCAGTCCAAGCTGACCGACCTGCGCGAGCAGGTCGTCGTCGGCGATGAGCAGCATGTCGCCCGCGTGCTCGACGACGTACCGCACCTGGTCGTCGTACAGCCTGATGTTCACCATATGCAGCACCGCGCCAGCAAGCGGGACGGCGTAGTAGAGCAGCAAGTGGTCAGCACTGTTGTTGGCGAAGGTGGCCACGCGATCGCCCGGCTGCACGCCAAGCTCCCGCAGCGCCGTGAGAGTGCGGAGGACCCGACCCGCCAGCTCGGCGTACGTCGTCCGACCACTAGCGTCGACGACTTCACCGTCACCGTGCACTGCGCGCATGCGCTCGAAGATGGTGTGCACGGTCAGCGGCTGCCGTCCCATCAGTCCCGTGAACGTCACAGTCGACCTCCACCCATGCCGAGACCGAGGACGAGCAAGGCCGCATCTGTGGGCACCCGCGGATCGAGCCCGGTCAGGTCACGCACCCGCTGAAGCCGGTAAGAGACGGTGTTGGCGTGCACGACCTCGCGTCGGGCGGTCGCCGGCACCGACCCACAGGCCAGGTACGTCCGCAGCGTCGAGACGACGACCCCGCCCAGATCGCGCGCGCACAACCGGTCGAGAACTCGGTGGCGTAGCGCTTCGGCCACTCGATCATTGCCCAGCAGCAACTGCTCGACGAGCAAGTCCTCTGGCCCGAATGCGGCGGCCCGGTAACCCTGAGACACTGCTGCCTCGGTGAGCTGCTCCACGTGGCGCACCTCATCGAGCAGCGCCGGCCCGGCGGATGCGGGGCGGCCCCACGTGACGAGGACCCCGCCGGCGGCCGCCCGCAGGGCCGACACGTCGTCGAGATGGTCTGGCACCAACAGCAGGACGCGATCACCTCGGTGTCCGCCAAGCGTCCCGGCCGGGGCAGCGTGCAGAAGGGCGTCGATGCGCGGAGCGACATCAGCTCCGTCGACGAGCACCGGGACGAAGGTTGACGACAGGACTGTCGAGAAACGCAGTGAGACTGCCGCCACCTCTGCTGGGTCGGTGGCGGTGAGCAACGCCTCGACCAGCTCGCGGCGACGGGCGTCGATGGTGCGCAGCCGGTCAGCCGAGGCATCCATGTACGCCCGGGCCACGGCCGAGGACGCGATGTCGATGTAGCCGATCCACTCGGCGGCCAGCTCACCAAGCAGTCGTTCTTCACCGGGCCGGATCGCCTCAACAACAGCGGTCCAGGTGACCCGCCCGGCGATGCGGTACGCGTGGAGCATGGACTCCAGAGGGACACCCATCTCCAGCCGCTGCCGCCCGGACTGCTCGAAGGTTCGCACCGCCCTGGGGTCGAGGGCACCTCCGGACATCAGTCCGTCGAAGAATGTCTTGACCACGGTACGAGTGACTGGGAGAACGTCCTCGGTCATGGTGGCGGTCGACATCGCGGCGTACTCGGCTATCTCGGCCTGGAACGCGGTGCCGATCACCGAGACGAGGTGGTCGAGACCGGTGAGAACTCGCTCGCCCACATCCGCCACCCCCCCGCTTGAGGGGATGGCCCGGAGCCGGCGCTCAGCCATCGCCGGCCGCCTTCCGCGACGCAGCCTTCCGAGGGGCGGCCTTCCGAGGGGCGACATTGCGCGGAGACGTCTTGCGCGGAGAAGCCGCCTTGCGAGGTGCTCGCGACCCCACCGCGGAGCTCGCTCCACCGGACAGCAGCCGGCCCACACCGAGATACCGCGCGAGGGTGTCTGAGCTGATCTCGGCGACCGGCGCCGAGTGGACGATGCGGCCGGTCTGCAGGATGTGCGCCCGGTCCGCAAGGCGCAGCCCGAAGCTGACGTTCTGCTCGACGAGGATCATCGTCACGCCGCTCGCCGCGACACCCCGCAACGTTTCGAGCAGCTCCCCGACGGCGAGCGGCGCCAGGCCCGCCGAGGGCTCGTCGACGCAGACCACCGTGGGCTCGCTCATGAGTGAGCGAGCCACGGCGAGCGAAGCCTGCTGCCCGCCGGACATCGTGCCGGCGATCTGGTTCCGCCGCTCGCGCAGAATGGGGAACCGGTCGTAGACCCCGTCTAGCACGCCGGGATAGCGTCCGCGATCGCGGCGACGCAACGTATAGGCGCCGAGCCGGAGATTCTGCTCGACGGACAAGGCGGAGAACACCTGCCGACCCTGCGGCACATGGCCGAGGCCCCGGCGGACTCGATCCTCCGCGGACAGGGCGGTGATGTCCTCGCCCGCCAGCGTGACGCGACCTGACCAGGCGGGCACGATGCCGGCAAGCACCTTCATCGAGACGCTCTTGCCCGCGCCGTTGAGGCCGAAGATGCCGGCGATCTCGCCGGCCTCCACCGAGTAGGACAGTCCGTGCAGCACCGTCGTCGGGCCAAACCCGGCGGTGACATCCTCAATGGTCAGCAGCGCGCTCATGCTGGCACCGCGATCGCTTCGCCGAAGTACGCGCTGACGACTTCCGGAAGGCCGGCCACCTCGGCAGCCGGGCCGGACGCGATGACCTTGCCCATGGCCAAGACATAGAGGTCGTCGCACACATCGAGGACGAGCGGGATGTTGTGCTCGATGATCAGGACGGTGCGCCCGAGCTGGTCGCGGATGTCCCGCAGCCGGACGGCGAGGTTCTCGGCGGCACCGGGTGACATCCCGGCCGACGGCTCGTCGAGCATCACGAGCTCAGGGGCGGTGACGAGAACACAGCCGATTTCGACGATGCGCTGCTGCCCGTGGGAGAGCAGCCGCACCGGCGTGTCCGCGTCCTTGTCGAAGCCCAGCGCGTGGACGGCCTCGCGGGCCCGCTCCCGCAGCTCACGCTCCGCCGGTCCTGTCCTGCCGACGTGGAGCAGCGCCTCGGGGGCTGAATAGTGAGCCACGCTGTGTTGGGCCAGCAGCAGGTTCTCTGTCACCGAGAGATCCTTGGCGAGACCGATCTGCTGGAACGTGCGGCCGAGTCCCGCTGCAGCGCGGGCGTGCGCCGGCAGCCCGCTCACGTCACGCCCAAGAAGGCGCACCGTGCCTTCCTGTGGGCGGATGTGTCCGCTGACGACGTTGAACACCGTCGTCTTACCCGCTCCGTTGGGTCCAATGAGCCCGACAATGCGACCTCGAGGCACATCGAGCGACGCGCCGTCCACCGCCTGCAGTCCGCCGAAGCGCACCGAGACACCACGCACCTCGAGCAGCGAAGCGCCCGTCGCCTCGGCGGCCCGTTCGGCGAGACCACTAGGACGGGGAAGGTCGGGGAGACGAGGCAGCTCCGGCTCGTCGCCAGTGGTGTCGGTCTCGGCCCGGCGCCGCTTAATCTCCTTGCGCTCACCGCTCTCCTTGAGCGCCTGCGCGATCCCGCCAGGGTTGATGGCCACGGTGATCATGAGCAGGGACGCGCCGATCACCGGCGCCCAGCCGATGTTCGTAGTGCCCAGAACGCCTTCGACGATCCGCGGCAGCAGCGCGTAGGCGAAGGCCGAGATCACGACGCCAGTGCGACTGCCCAGCCCCCCGACGACCACGATCACCACCAGCAGCAGGGAGTACTGGTAGCCGAAGCTCTCGTTGTTGACGAAAGTGAAGAGGTGGCCGTACATCGCTCCGGCCACGCCAGCCATGCCGCCGCTGACGACGAAAGCGATGAGCTTGTGCCGCTTGACGTCGATGCCGTACGACGCCGCAACGGCCTCGTCGGCGCGGACTGCCTGGAACGCGCGGCCCAGCCGGGTGCGGGTGACGTTGCTGTCGACGAAGCAGACCAGCGCGAGCAGCACGAGGACGATGGCCAGGTAGTCGGCATTGCGCGAGAACAGGAAGTCACCGAAGAGGGGCCGGGGCAGCTCCAGTCCCGCCGTCCCGCCGGTGAAAGCCTTGGCGCGGAAAACCGAGCGCTCCATCGCGTACGAGAAGCCGATCGTGGCGATCGCGAGGTAGAGACCGCGCAGCCGCAACGCAGGGACGCCGATGACCAGCGCAACCAAGGCACCGGCCAGGGTCGCGATGAGCAGCGCCACGATGAAGGGCAGGCCAGCCTTGGTCGGGTTGGTGAGCAGGCCGCTTGTGAAGGCGCCGACACCGAGCAGTGCGAAGTGTCCGAGTGAGATCTGACCCGCGTAGCCCATGACCAGGTTGAGCGAGAGGGCCGCGGCCGCATAGCACGCGCCGATGCCGATGGTCAGGGCCCCGACATCAGCGAGGCCGGGCACGCCGACGCGCGAGAGCAAGGGTGGCAAGGCCGCGCACAGCAGCACGATGACGAGCCGACGCGCGGCCAACGGACCGGGCAAGCTCCGCACGGCGATCATGCGGCTGCCCGCGAGCCGAGTAGCCCCTGCGGCCGCAGGACGAGGACCGCGACGATCGTGATGAACACGGCGAGGATCTCGATGCCGGGCAGCGCGCTGTCGCTGAAGAACTTCAGCGACGACGCCTCGATCATGCCCACCGCGATGCCGCCGACGAAGGCTCCCGGCAGGCTGACCAGTCCGCCGATCAAGGCGGCTGCGAGAGCTTTGACGAACATCTCACTCGCGAAGCCAGGCGTGAAGACGCCGACGGTGGGCGCGATCATGAGCGCGGCCAACGCCGACAGGGCGGCGCCCAGCCCCCAGGTGAAGGCCGACACCTGCCAGAGCCTCACCCCGACGAGGCGCACGGCGACAGGGTCATCGGCTGCAGCCAACACACCCAGGCCGAAGTCCGTGCGGCGCAGCAGCGCGGCCAGCGCGAGCGCGACGATGACGACGAGCACCAGCGAGAAGATCTGCGTGCGACTGACGTTGACGCCGGCGAGAGACACGCCTCTGCCGGAGAACGGGTCGGGAGCAAGCCGCGGAGAGCCGCTGAACAGCTGCAGCTCGAGGGAGAAGAGGAAGAGCAGCAGGCCCACCGTGCCGACGGCCACAGTCAACCGGGAGCCCTCGATCATCCGACGGACTACCAACCACTCGAAGAGCACCCCGAGGGCGACAGCGAGGGCGATGGCGCCGAGCGCGCCCACCCAGTACGGGAGGGAGTGCTTCACCGAGAGCCAGAACGCGAGGTACAGCCCCACGGTGCCCAGCTCGCCTTGCGCGAAGTTGAGCACCCGCGAGCCGCGATAGACCAGCACGATCCCCAGCGCGAGGAGGCCGTAAATGCCGCCGTTGATCAGACCGATGACAAGGACACGTGCCACTGCCGCGGCCTAGAGGTGTTCGCGGCAGGTGCTCAGCGGTCGCCAGTTGCGGAATCCGCTCGGCGAGTCGTACGTGTCGAAGACGTTGACCTGGTAGCTGCCGCGGAACGGGCTGCGGCTGAAGTCGATCGAGCAGCCCTGGGCAGTCACCTTGATGCCGTTGTGGAAGAGGCTGGCGAACTTGTTGCGGGTGCAGTCCTTGCCACAGGCCAGGAAGAGCTCATGAAGCGCTTTCTGGCCCACCCAGTTGAGGAAGAGCAGGTCGCCACCGAGACCCTTGAGGTCCGCGTCCGGCTTGTGCGCGGCGTACTGCCGCTCGAACTCCTTGATGTCCGCCGCATAGGACGCAAACGGTCCGGTGTAGTCGCCGTAGCTGTAGGCGGGCCAGGCTGCGACTCCCAGCATGTCCGCCTTGATGCCCGCTTCCTTGAGCTTCTGCGTCGTCAGGTTGAACGGGAAGACCATCCACTGTGGGCTGTAGTCCTGCTTGTCTGCCGTGATGATGATCTCGGTCGCGACGAGCGCATTTTCCCAGAGCCAGACCACCTCTGCTCCAGCATCCTTCACCGTGAGCACGCGCTGGAGGTGGTTGTGGTCGTTCTGGGTCTTCACGTCCGCCTTGTCGAGGATGTTCAGACCCTTGGCCTTGGCTAGGCGCAGGAAGGCGTCGTAACCCGGGTCCCAGTTGACGCTGTCGCGGTGCATGATCGCGATCTTCTTGCCCTTGTACTTCTGCACGGCCAGCTCGGCGAACATCTCCCCGAGCTTCTCCACCGTCGGCAGGGCGGTGTAGGAGTAGCGCTTGTTCTCGCTGCCCTTCACCGTGGCCGAGTGGTGCATGTAGAGCTGCTTGTTGTCCTCAGCCCAGTTGCGCACCGCCGGGACCTGGTCGAAGCCGATCCCGCCGATGATCATGAACGGGTTCTCCGACTTGCACTCCGTCGCTGCCTTGATCGCATCGGTCGGGGTGTAGTTGTCGTTCTTGTAGCTCACGTCGACCTGGCGGCCGTAGACCCCGCCCTTCTTGTTCACGTCGGTCCAGTAGACGTTGAAGTCCTTGTCCGTGGTGTTGAACGCCGCGCCATAGGTGAGCGCCGCGTGGGCGCACATCTTGATCGAGTTATCTGTGATGCCGATGGTGTTGTCGGCGCCGGTGTAGAGCGTGATGTCGTTGCCGGTCTTGGTCGTCGTGGCCGTACCCTGCGACCCGGCCGATCCTCGCGACGTGCCAGCCGTCGACCCGCCCGTGGAGCTACTACCGGAGCCGGACTTCGTCCCACCGGCGCTTGTCGTAGACCCGCCGGCGGCTGCCGCCGCCGACGCTGCCGCAGAAGCGGTGCTGCCCGGCGCAGCGGATGCGTCGGCCGATGCGTCCGCAGTCACCTCGGCGGCGTCGCCACCGCCCTCCGTCGTGTCCTCTAGCGCCTCCGGGCTCTTCGCGCCGGAGCAAGCGGTGAGGAAGAGGGCGACAACTGAGGTCGCCGCACAGAGACGTCGTACCCGGGCATTGCGCATGGGAGCCTCGCGGGGTCAGAGGGGCGATCCTGTGAGTTTCGCCATTTCGATGCCGGATGCCTACCCGAACGACCCAGAATTGTTCACGGGATGTCTGTGAGATCTACAAACATCTCGGCAGACATCACGCCACGAGGAGTTCGTCGCCGCGCAGCGCAGACATCAGGTCACCGCTCTCGCCGGCGGCAACGGCACGACGGCCCAGCAGCCAGAGACCGGCCACGAACCCTGCCTCCACCGCCACTCCGATGCCGACTCGCGCCCACGTCGGCAATCCCGACGGGGTGACGAAGGCCTCGATGAGCCCGGCGACGAGGAAGACCGCGACGAGGCCGAGGATCACGGCAGCAGCGGCCCGGCCTTCCGCCGCGAGCGCGTCGACCCGCCGGCGCGGGCCCGGGTCCACCACCCGCCAGCCGAGGCGCATGCCCGCCGCAGCAGCGATGAAGATCGCGCTGAGCTCCAGCAGACCGTGCGGCGTGATGAGGCCGAAGAACAACCCGGCCCGGCCATTGGCCGCCATGATGCCGCCGACGACGCCGACACTGGCCGCGTTGGTGAACAGCACCTGCACGGTGAGAAAGCACAGCAGGATGCCGACCGCGAACGCCCGCGCCGCGACGAAGACGTTGTTGACGAAGACCTTGCCGGCAAACGCGCTGGCCGGCTCGGCGGAGTAGTAGTTCTCGAAGTCGGTCTCGACAAGCTGGCGGATGGACTCCGGGGTGCCGATGCTCGCCTGGACTTCCGGGCTCGACGCGACCCAGACGCCGACCCCGAAGGCAACGGCGAGGAATCCGGCAGCCGTCGCCAGCACCCACCACCGCATCCGGTACACCGCCGCGGGGAAGGTGACCACCGCGAACCGGGCGGCGTCCCGCCAGGCAGGCGTGCGCGCCCCCGCCACCGCGCTCCGCGACCGGGCGACCA
Source organism: Mycobacteriales bacterium (assembly GCA_046590575.1). GTDB lineage: Bacteria > Actinomycetota > Actinomycetes > BP-191 > BP-191 > DATLNF01. Next base: position 26,175 of record JBKJUS010000153.1, read on the forward strand.
ACGTGGACAGCCGAGCGACCAGCTGAGGGTCCGGCGACGAGGTGCGCACAACGGACAGGTGCGTCGCCGTACGCTGGTAGAGGTCGACCATCTCGTCGAGCTCGACGCCGCTCAATCGTCGCGGGCGGCGGGCCCGGGAGACCAGCTGCTCGAGCCGCCGCCAGGCGGGGCTGTGCGCGGCGACGAAGGCGTCGATATCCACGTCGGCGATCGTACGTCGTCCGCTCGCACTCCGAGGCAGCGATCTTAGAAGGAATGACAATGAGCCAGCTCATGACCGGCGAGGCCGTCGCCGTCGATCTGCGAGTCGCTCGCCTCGGCTCGCGAGCCGCCGCCGCCCTCCTCGACACGGTGATCCAGGTCGTCCTGCTGATCGCGCTCGTTGTGGTCTTCGGGCGACTCGGCCCGGGCATCGACCCCGCCGTCGTCGTGACGCTGTTGATCGTGACTCTCGTGGCGATCTTCCTCGGCTATCCGGTCGGCTTCGAGACCCTGTGGGGGGGTCGTACACCCGGCAAGGCCGTCATGGGCCTGCGGGTGGTGCGCGACGACGGCGGTCCAGAACGATTCCGGCACGCGCTCCTGCGCGGGCTCGTCGGCCTGTTCGTGGAGCGACCACCCAGCCCGTTCTTCTTCGTGGCCGTCATCGCCTCCCTGGCCAGCGAGCGTGGGAAACGCCTCGGCGACGTCGCAGCGGGCACGCTCGTCCTCCAAGAACGAGTGCCCACCCGCGCCCCGACCATCATCGCCATGCCTCCTCCGCTCGCGGGGTGGGCCGCGACCCTGGACCTCAGCGCGCTACCCAGCGACCTGGCTCTCGCGGTGCGGGAGTTCCTCGGCCGGGCAGCCCAGCTCCGGCCGGCCGCGCGCGAACAGCTCGGTCAGCAGCTCTTCGCTGCGGTCAACGCGGTGGTCGCACCGCCGCCCCCGCCCGGCACACCAGGCTGGGCCTACCTGGCGGCCGTGCTCGCCGAGCGCCGACGACGGGACGAGCAGCGGCTCCGCGCCGGCGCGGCCGTCACCGCGGGATGGGGTGGCGCGCCGCCCCCCGGCGCGCCGTCGCCGTGGGGCACCTCCGCCCAATCCGGCGTCCCGTCCCCCTGGGCGCTCTCGGCACCGTCGACCGGGAAGGCGCCGACCGTCGGCGGTCCGCCCGTCGTACCGCCTCCTACATCGCCGACGCTCGGCCCAGCGCCGCAGGCCCCACCCGAGCCGATGCCCGCCCCGGACCCGGTCCCGCCGTCCGGACCGCCGAGCCCCTTCGCCCCCCCGGGCTGACAGTCCTCAGGGAGCGCTGAAGATGAACAGACCGTAGTCGCGGTCGCTGCCGAGCACGAGCTGCTCGTCACCGACGACGAGCAGTTCGTCCGCCGGGTTGGCGACCATTTCGACGCCCCAGAAGTTGTTCCCGGCTGCGTCCAGATAGCCGCCGACCTCGACCAGCTCGCAGGTCGTCGGGTCAGCCGGGTTGCTGCACTGGATCTGCAGCGCGCGCATGCCGCCGGCGTAGTAGGACAGGTAGGCAAGGCTCGGGTTGGTGGGGTGGGTGGCCACCTCGTGCACGCTCAGGTCGCCGAAGCCGGTGGCGTACGCCGGGTCCATCGCCTCCGGGATCGCGAACGTGTCCAGCTCCTGGCCCGTGGCCGCGTCGTAGAGGTGGACGTAGCCCCAGCCGTCGAACTGCGACGCGACGGAGATCCTGTCGCCCACGGTCCCGACAGCCGGCGTTGCCTCAGGGTAGGTGAAGTTGTCGGCGGCGTTCGGGTCGTCGAACAGCTCGTGCATCGCGCGGTGACCGACGCACAGTGCCGACGCGGTGATGGTGAACGTGTGCCCCTGGCCGCCACAGAAGTACGAGTCCGGACCGTCGCCGCCCAGCGCACCCGTGTGGTGGTTGGCGATGACGGCGACGTCGTAGCCCGCCAACTGTGCGGTCTCGACCTTCTCGGAGAAGAAGCAGGCGTCGCCCGACTGGCTGGGGTCACTGAGCGGTCCGCGCTGCAGCACCAGGATCGGCTCCTCGCCGGACGCGAGCGTCAGCGTCGAGGCGTTGGGGATCGACCCACGGTCGGCGGGGCAGCCGTAGCCACCGAAGACGGTCGGACCGTTGAGCGGGCCGTCGATCCCCGGGTTGTCGCCGAGCGGGACGGTCCAGCCGAACTCACCGGCGTCGTAGCTGCCGCCGTCGTCGGTCGTGAGCTGGGCCCGGTAGGGCGAGAAGTCCTCGTCGGTGCCGAGGAAGAACCGGTTGTCGGCCGTGAACTCGCCCTGGTGACCGTTGCCCTCGGGCGTCAGCGGGATCCCGGTCTGCTCGAGCACCTCGGGGTCGATGGCGGCGTACTCGGTGTCCCGGATGTACGCCGGCTGCGCGGGGTTGGTCACGTCGAGCAGGACGTACCCGCCGTCCCAGTAGGACGCGAGGAGGATGCACTTCCCGGCGTACGCGCCGTCCGTCATGCACTTCACGGTCATGTCGTGCAGGAACGACTCAGCCAGGTTGAGCTCCGGCTGCGCGACGTCGAAGTCGTTGAGGTCGAGCTCGGCGAGCATCCGGGGACGCTTGGGGTTGCTGATGTCGTAGAAGTCGACGTCGGCGAGGTCCTCCTCGTCCTGGCTGACGAGGTAGGCGCGCGCGGAGCCCGCGGGCTGCCAGGCGAACGCGCTGTGCGTCTGGTGCGCATCGCCGCGGGTGCGCTCGCCGAAGCCCTCCTTGAGCTTCACGGGAGCGAGCGGGTTGGTGACGTCGTAGAGCATGACGCCGCCCTTGTAGTTCGTGCCGCACTGCTCGGCGTTCATCACCAGAATCTCGCCGCGGAACTTCGTCGTCTCGATGTGGACGACCTGCACCCCCTCACCGGGGCGGGTGTCCTGCGGCATCGCGATGAAGTTGACCTTCCGCGGGTTTGCCGGGTCGGAGATGTCGACGACCCACGCCCCCGCCTTCGTGGACAGCGACTGCACCGACGAGCAGTCGGCGTCGCCCCAGTGAGCGAGATAGGCGTAGCTGCCGTACGCCGCGACGTCGGCAACGAGCCCCGGCGCATCGGTGAGGCGAACCTGACCAAGCAGGTCGACGGCCCCCCAGGCGCCCGTGCCGGAGAGGTGTCCCGTACCGGGCCCGTGCTGTGCCGGATGCGCCAGCGCCGTACCTGGCATCAGCAGCGCGCTGAGTGAGAGGAGCGCCACCAGAGCAGATCGCTTGTTCACGTGGGTTCCCCCCGTAGTGCCGACAGATGAGCGTCGCACTTTGGCCGGGGTGCGGCAAGCCCCTCGTCGGTGGGCTACAGGTTGGGCGGCGACTCGAGCGCAACGAGCTCGAGCCCGGTCGCGTCGACGACGACGTCGCCGGCGAGGTGTACGACGCGACGCTCGGCCGTCGCCAGGTCAGCCACCTCGTAGCGCTCGACAGTCAGCGGATCGTGGTCGGGCGGCTCATGAGTGGTGACGTCGACGAGTGCCCATCCCTCGTCCACGCCCAGGGCCGCACACGCCGGTTCGGTGACCCGGAGCAGCTTCGCCGTACGCCGGCCGTCCGGCGCAAGCGCGAGCAGCCGCGCCGTCGCGATGAGAAAAGCCGGCGACGTCCCGGTGAACCCGATGGCCGGCGCGCGCTGCTCCACCACGCCTTCGGCAGCAGAGGCAGCGCGCGACGTGTCCTCGGGATGTCGCACCCACACCACCTCCCGCCCCGCCAGCCCGCCTCTGACCGTCCAGCCGCCGGCGGAGACCTGCACCCGGAGCTGGCGCCATCGGGCGTCGACGGTCAGGTCGACGCGACCCAGCGGACGACCGTCACCGTCGTGTGTCTGACTGACCCATCGCCACCCCGAGGGGCCTGGGGCACACGAGAACACCTCGACCCCGACGACTGAGCCGTCGAAGTCGAGGTGGTGGTAGGTGCCTTTGGGCACAACGCGCTCTCGGCGTACCGCTGGTTTCTACGAGCCAGGACCTAGGAGCCGTGCTCCCAGGAGTTGAGGTAGGACTCCTGCTCGGGGGTGAGCACGTCGAGGTCGACGTTCATCGACGCCAGCTTAAGCCGCGCGACGTCCTTGTCGATCTCGGTGGGCACCTCGATCACGCCGGGAGCGAGCGAGTCGACGTTGTGCACGAGCCACTCGGCGGTCAGCGCCTGGTCGGCGAAGGACATGTCCATCACGGCGGCCGGGTGGCCCTCGGCCGCACCGAGGTTGACCAAGCGACCCTCGGCGAGCAGCAGGAGTCGACGACCGTCAGCCATGACGTACTCGTCGGTCTGGTGGCGGATCTTCTCGCGCTTCTCAGCAGCGTTGGCCTCGAGCCACGCGACGTCGATCTCGATGTCGAAGTGACCGGAGTTGGCGAAGATCGCGCCGTCTTTCATCACCTCGAAGTGCTCGCGGCGCAGGACGTCGCGGTTGCCAGTGACGGTAATGAACACGTCGCCGATGCGGGCGGCCTCGATCATCGGCATGACGCTGTAGCCCTGCATCTTCGCGTCGAGCGCCTTGGTCGGGTCGATCTCCGTGACGACGACGTTGGCGCCCATGCCCTTCGAGCGCTCCGCGACTCCCTTGCCGCAGTAGCCGTACCCCGCGACGACGACGGTCTTGCCGGCGAGCAGGGTGTTGGTCGCGCGGAAGATCGCGTCGAGCGTGGACTGCCCGGTGCCGTATCGGTTGTCGAACATGTGCTTGGTGTCGGTGTCGTTGACCGCGACCATCGGGAACTTCAACGCACCGTCCTTGGCCATCTGGTGCAGCCGGATCACTCCGGTCGTGGTCTCCTCGCAGCCGCCCTTGACTCCGTCGAGCAGTTCCTTGCGCGTGGTGTGCAGCACGTTGACCAGGTCACAGCCGTCGTCGAAGACTTGATGCGGCGCGATGTCCAACGCAGCGTTGATGTGGGCGTAGTAGCCATCACGGTCGACGGCGTTGCGGGCGTAGACCGAGAGCCCGAAGTGGGTCACCAGCGCCGCCGCCGTGTCGTCCTGGGTCGAAAGCGGGTTGGAGGCGCACAGGGCGATCTCGGCGCCCCCAGCCTGCAGGGCGCGCATGAGGTTGGCCGTCTCGGTGGTGACATGCATGCAGGCGGCGATCCGAGTGCCGATAAAGGGCTTCTCCTTCTCGAACCGCTCCCGGATCTGGCGCAGCACCGGCATGGACCGCTCGGCCCACTCGATGCGCAGCAGGCCCTGGTCGGCGAGTGAGAGGTCGGTGACATCGTGCTTGGGCAGGTCGGTCAAGGCCGTCTCCAGACAGTCCGGGTAGGTGGTCGAGGCCACCATTTCGGTCCCAACCTCACCCTGTCAACAATTCTTGACATAGTTGTGTCAAGATCTTGGCATGCGCTTCGACGTCGCCGCCGCTCGGGCGGTCCTGGGCACTGCTCCGGGCACCCGGCTGGCCATCACGGAGGCGGCCGCGCGCCTCGGTACGACGCCGCGGATGCTGCGCTACCGGGAACGCCTCGGATTGCTGCCAGGTCGTCGCACCGGCGGGGGGCATCGGGTCTACGGCGAGCGTGAGCTGCTCGCGGCGGCCTGCGCCGCTGACGTCGAGGCGCGGTACGACGTCTCACCTGCTGCCGTCGCCTTCGCATTGCATGCCCTCACTGACGCTGCGGCAGCGGCCGACCTGCGCACCCTCGGCACGCTAGCCGGGCGCGTGGCCCCGACCCCCGTCGCGGCCCTGGACTTCGAGTCGGCGAAGGCCCGACAGCTGCTCCGGCTGCGCGGATCGGCGCCGTAAGTGCGACTGCGCCCCGGTGGGGCGCGGATGAGTCGCGATGCAGTCTTGTCGCATAGGGTCCGGAGTCGTGACTGCCCCCGCGCGCGTTCCTCTCCCCAACGACTTCTCCGTCGCCCAGCGCTGCTTCGGCTGCGGACCGCGCAACGGCAGCGGCCTGGCGCTGCAGTTCTTCGCCGAGCCGAGCGAGCAGCGGGTCGTCGCTGAGTTCACGATGACCCGCGAGCACTCTGGCGCGCCGATGTTCGTCCACGGCGGGCTGGTGATGACGGTTCTCGACGAGGCGATGGCCTGGTCGACGATCGGCATCCGGCGCAGGTTCGCCCTCACTCGCGACTTCCGCGCCAACTTCGCCATCCCGCTGATCATCGGAGCGCCCTACTCGGTCTACGGCATGCCGGACCAGCTCATCGACGGCGACCGGGTGATCGTCGTGCGGGGCGAGATCCGCGACGCCGCCGGCGCCGTCTGCGCGAGCGCTGAGGGCGACTACTGGGTGATGTCGCACGACGAGCTGGCCGTCGCAACCGGGCTGCCGCAGCTCACTGACGAGTTCCTCCGCTACGAATTCCCTGAGGTGCCGGTTCCATGAAACTTGCCGTCGTCACCGACTCGAGTGTCTACATGAGCGATGAGCTCGCAGCGGAGCTCGGCGTACGCCGGGTGCCGCTTTCGATCACCTTCGGCGGTGAGACGGTGTCAGAGCTCACCGTCGAACCGAAGGTCTTCTACGCGCAGCTCCGGGAGTCCGGCGAGCGACCGACGACCTCGCAGCCGTCGCCGGGTGACTTCCTCGAGGCGTTCACTGCCGCCCGTGAAGAGGGCGCCACCGCGGTGCTCTGCATCACCTGCGCCAGCCACATCTCAGGCACGCACCAGTCGGCTTCCCTGGCCGCCGGTATGGCCGACATCCCAGTCGACGTCGTCGACTCCGGGACCATCAGCGGCGGTCTGCTGCTGGTCGTGGGCGAGGTGGCTCGCGCGGTGCGCGCCGGCGCCTCCCGCGATGACGCGCTGGCCCTTACCCGCTCCATGGCCGGCCGGGTGTGGTCGACCTTCGCCACCGACTCGATGCGGCTCCTCGCCGCAGGTGGCCGGGTCGCCGACGACCGGCTCGAAGGCGACGGGGTGCCGGTGCTCGCGATGGACGGCCAGGCGATCCGTTCTCTGGGGTCAGCTCGGTCGATCGACGAGGCCGTGCAGTGGCAGGCGGTGGTCATCGCTGCGTCAGCGGCGAGGTCGCCGACCAGGGTCACGGTGGGCCACGGAGACGTGGAGGACCTCGCCGATGCACTGGAAAAGGCGATCACCGGTCTGCCAGGGGTGCTCGGCATCGACCGCTACGTCGTCGGACCAGTGGTCGGTGCCCACGCCGGCGCCGGCAACTTCGGCGCGTCGTACCTCTCTCCGTCGGAATAGCCACCTCCGCAAGGAGGCCGCGCTCCGCGCGCGTCTCGCCCGCCCGTCTGCGCACACAACCCAAGGCCCTGGAACGGCGCGTTGAGCACGGCCGCGGCGGTACGACGCCGTCCAAGGACGCGGTTGCGTGCGCGGGCGGGCACCGCCCGACACTCGATACGAGGCGATGTCCGTGTGTGGCAGATAGTGTCCAGCGCTCGTGGCCATCGACGTGCACGAAGAGCTCGACGCCGAGCGGCGGCACCTGGTGGCCAGTCGGACGGCGCTCGTCGCGATGCGCGAACGCGCCGCGCAGATCGGTGACGTCGCGGTCGACGCCTTCGCCAGCGAGGCGCTGGGCAAGGCCCGGGCCCGCCGGCTACGGCAGCTGGTCGACGACCCCTCAACGCCGCTGTTCTTCGGCCGTCTCGATCACGAGAGCCCAGCACACGACGGATCCGGCGAGGTCTTCCACATCGGTCGCCGCCACGTCGTCGACCCCCGCGGTGAGCCGATGGTCGTCGACTGGCGGGCACCGATCTCGCTCCCGTTCTACCGCGCGACGGCGCGCGAGCCGATGGGCATTGAGCTGCGCCGACGGTTCGGCTTCCAGGCCGGGCTCATCACCAGCTTCGAGGACGAACCACTCACGGCGGGTGTCGCACTCGGCCTCGACAGCCGGCTGCTCGCCGAGGAGATCGAGCGGCCGCGTGTCGGGCCGATGCGCGACATCGTCGCCACAATCCAGCCGGACCAGGACGAGCTGGTCCGAGCCGACCTCGGCGAGACGCTGTGCATCCAGGGCGCGCCAGGCACCGGCAAGACGGCGGTCGGTCTGCACCGCGCGGCGTACCTGCTTTACACATTCCGCGACCGGCTCCGTCGCGGCGGAGTGCTGGTCGTCGGGCCCAACCGAGCGTTCCTCTCCTACATCGGCGATGTGCTCCCCGCTCTCGGCGAGGTGGACGTCACGCAGACCACCGTCGACGAGCTGCCGACCGGTGTCGTCGTACGCGCGGAGGATCCCACCCCGGTCGCCATCCTCAAGGGCGACGCACGACTGGCCCGGGTCGTCCGCAAAGCGCTCTACGCCGGCGTACGGCGACCCACCACGCCGCTTGTGCTGACCGTCGGCGGTCGGCGGCGGCGCATCGAACCCGAGCCGATCCGCGCGCTGATCCGTGACCTGCTGCACACCGACGTGCGCTACGCGACCGCGCGCGAGCGGCTGCGCGCACACATCGCCGAGCTAGTGCGTCGCGAGATCGAGACGGAGGGCGCAGCGCCGAGCGATGACGCAGCGCGGCGGATCGCGTCGTCGCCGGAGATGCGCCGCTACGTCGACGAGCACTGGCCGCCGGCGGATGCGGCCGGGCTGGTCCTGCGGCTCTGGACCGACCCCGAGCTCCGTCGCCACGCCGCCGACGGGGTGCTCGACGACGACGAGCAGGCGTCGCTGCAGTGGGCCAGTAAGCCCCGTAGCGCACGGTCAGCGCGATGGACCAGCGCCGACGCCTTCGTCATCGACGAAGTGGCCGACCTCATCGACCGGGAGCGACCCTACGGTCACGTGATCCTCGACGAGGCGCAGGACCTCTCCCCCATGCAGTGCCGCGCGGTGGGTCGCCGGTGTCAGACCGGCTCGGCCACCGTGCTCGGCGACGTCGCGCAAGGCACGACCCCGTGGGCGACGGCCAGCTGGCAGCAGACGCTCGAGCACCTCGGCAAGCCGAATGGGCGGGTCACTCCGCTGACCAAGGGCTACCGCGTGCCGCAGGAAGTGCTGGACCTCGCCAACCGGCTGCTTCCGCACATCGCCACCGACGTCTCACCCGCCACGTCAGTCCGCCGCGGCGTGGGCTCCCTGCGGCTGCGCCCCTCCGGCGACACAGCAGCCGATACAGCCGACGTCGTACGTCGACTGCTCACCGACGACGAGGGCTCGATCGGCGTCATCGCGGTCGAGGGTGCGCTGGAGTCACTTCGCGCGAAGCTCGACGCTGCCGACGTCACAACGGCCACGCTGGGTGCGGACGACGAGGCCATCGAGTCCCGGGTCGAGTTGGTCGCAGCGCGCCTCGCCAAGGGGCTGGAGTTCGACCACGTGGTCGTGGTCGAACCGGCCGACATCGTCGCGGCCGAGGAACGCGGCCTGCGCCGGCTCTACGTCGTGCTGACCCGAGCGGTCTCGTCTCTCACCGTCGTCCACGCTCGTCCACTACCCGATGAGCTTCAGTCGCTCGGCTGAACGGGAGGCCGGTGGGTCTGCGACTAGAAGCTGGTGGGGCTGTTGTCGGCGGGCGGGCGAGGGCGGGTCTGGAAGCGCAGCGTCCAGTCCTCATGGGTCTCCCCGTCGATGTGCAGCCGCCACTCGTAGCGCTGGCCGGGCGCCAGCGGCACGGCGTTGACGTTGACCGCCATGGGAAAGGGGATCGGCGTGCCCGCGGCCTGGCCGGCCGGCCGGCCGACCTCGAACGACGTCGACAGCTGGATGGTCTGCGGGCCATCTGGCCCGTCGAGCTCGACGAGGTCGCCGTCGGCTCCGAGCAATGACAGCGAGAGCTCGTGCGCAGTGTTGGCCTGATCCCATGGCACCTCGACGATGATGCCGAGGCCCATCGTCACCGGGTCGGGCCCGGTGAAGGTCCAGCCGCCGCCCATCACGTCGAGCTTGCCCTCGGCGACCCGGGCGAAGTCGCCGAGCAACAGGGTGGTCCGCATGATGATGGCTCGCTCTCAGGAGTGGTAGATGTCGGGCTCGAGGTAGATGACGCGGGCCGCCGGCACGGCCGCGCGGATACGTGACTCGGTGGCGTCAATGACCGTCGCGACGTCAGCCGCGGACGCTGCTGCGAGCTCGAGCTTGGCCGCCACCAACAGCTCGTCCGGACCGAGGTAGAGCGTCTTGATGTGAATGAGCCGGCGGACGGCGGCCACGTCCTCGATCGCCTGCCGGATCAGCGCGGCGTCGGCGGCAGAGGCGCCCTCCCCGATCAGCAGGCTGCGCATCTCGACGGCCAGCACCACCGAGATCGCGCCAAGCAGGACGCCGATCGACAGCGTGCCGAGCGCATCCCACATCGGGTCGCCGGTGATCAGCGACAGGCCGACTCCGGCGAGCGCGAGGATGAGGCCGAGCAGCGCGCCGGCGTCCTCGAGCAGGACGACCGGGAGCTCCGGGGACTTTGCATGCCGGATGAACGACACCCAGCCCTCGTCCTTGCGCACGTGATTGGCCTCGACGATCGCCGTGCGGAACGAGTAGGTCTCCAAGACGATGGCAAAGAGGAGGATGCCGATCGCCACCGGCACCGACTCGATCTCATGCGGGTTGCGCAACTTCGCTGTGCCCTCATAAAGCGCGAAGAGCGATCCGAGCGCGAAGAGCACGACCGCGACGACGAAGGCCCAGAAGAACCGGGCCCGGCCGTAGCCGAAGGGATGGTCGTCGTCTGCCTTGCGGGTGGCCTGGCGCTGACCGAGCAGCAGCAGGCCCTGGTTGCCGGCGTCCGCGACGGAGTGGATCGACTCCGCGAGCATCGAGCTCGAGCGAGTGATGAGGAAGCCGACGAACTTGGCCACCGCGATGCCGGCGTTGGCGAGAAGCGCCGCGACGATCGCCTTCTTGCCGCCGCTGGCGCTCATCGGCCGGACCGGGTGTGCAGCCCATCGACGGCGCCGGCCCTTGCCGGGTCGAGTCCGCGGGCGATCGCGGCATAGGCGCAGACGAAGTCGATCGGCGCGACCAGCGACGCCAGCTGCGAGAGGGCGGACGTGCCCTCGACGTGCAGCTCGTGCACGGGCACCCCGCGCTCGACGGCCAGCTCCCGCACAGCCGCGACCCGGCCCGCGACGGGCTGCGCCTCGTCGTCGTGTCGCAGTAGCACGACGGCGAACTGCTCGGCTGCCGCGGGATCGTCGAGGAGGGCGACCTGGTCATCTGCTGGTTCGTGGAGGGCTGCCTGCAGGGCGGGGATCGCGGCTCGCGCGGCGAGCTGCCGCGCCCCGCGATGAGCCACCACGGCAGAGAGGGGGGAGGTGGCCCAGAGCAGCGGCACCCGGTCGGCGATGGCCAGTGCCAGCTCCTTGGCCGGGTTGAGAAAGCTCTCCTTGGACGGACGGCAGCGCTCAGTCCACACGTCGAGCACATCGGCCGCGTCGGTCAGGTCTGCAGCAGACACCCGGACGACCCCGAGACCGTGGGCGAGCACCAGAAGCGGGGCCAACACCGCCCACATTCCGGGCCTCGCCCCGCGTCCGACGGTCACGGGGAAAATGAGGCCCCGACCGGACTGGACCAGCTCGAGCAGGGGCGAGCCGGCAGCCGCAATGCCGACCACTGGGAC
>JBKJUS010000197.1:0-28490 GCA_046590575.1 Mycobacteriales bacterium
GTCGCTGCGGGCCCGGGTCACGATGTCGCGGAGGTAGTCACGGACGCCGCCGAAGCGCTCGAAGTAGGCCGCCATCTGCTCCTTCGCCTCGTCCGACGTGATCTGCAGCTGAAGCGCGAGACCATACGCCGAGAGCCCGTAAGCCAGACCGTAGGACATGGCCTTGATCCGGCGGCGCAGCTCGGGATCGACCTTGTCAGGTGGCACATCGAAAACGCGTGACGCAGTCGTGGTGTGCAGGTCCTCGCCGCTGGCAAAGGCGTCGATGAGGTCGGCGTCCTCGGACAGATGCGCCAGGATGCGCATCTCGATCTGGCTGTAGTCCGCGGTCATCAGCGACTCGTACGCCGTGCCGTCGTCGGCCACGCCGACGACGAACGCCTGTCGAATCTCGCGGCCCTCCGCCGTTCGGATGGGAATGTTCTGCAGGTTGGGGTCGGTGCTCGACAGACGACCGGTCGCCGCGATCATCTGTTCGTACGTCGTATGGATCCGACCTCGGTCGTCGACCATGGGCAGCAGCTGCTTCTCCACGGTGGTCAGCAGCCGGGACACATCACGATGCCGTAGCAGGTGCCCCAGCACGGGGTGCTCGCTTTGCGTCGCTAGCCACTGGATGGCGTCGGCGTCGGTGGTGTAGCCGGTCTTGATCTTCTTCGTCTTGGGCAGGCCGAGCTCCTCGAAGAGGATCTGCTGGAGCTGCTTGGGTGAGCCGAGGTTGAACTCCCGGCCAATGCTCGCGTACGCCTCACCGCTCACCTCCTTGACGGTCGCCGACATCCGCGCCTGGAGCATGGCGAGATGGTCCCGGTCGACCGCGATACCGGTGTGCTCCATGTCGGCGAGCACCCGGACGAGCGGCAGCTCGAGCTCGCGTAGGAGGCGACTGGCGCTTCGCCGCTCGAGATCGGTGTCGAGCGACGCAGCAAGGTCGGCGACCGCCCGCGCGCGAAGCACGGCGTCAGTCGCTTCGGCGTCGTCGTCACCGGTGCCGTCCAGAGCCAGCTGACCGTCGTCGGGCACCTCGGTGCGAAGATCCCGGTGCAGATACCGCAGGGCGAGATCCCCGAGGTCGAAGCTGCGCTGGCCCGGCAGGGCGAGGTAGGCGGCGAGCGCCGTGTCGCTCGTCACCCCATCGAGAGTGAAACCGCGCGCTCGCAACGCCAGCATCGGCCCCTTGACGTCGTGCACCGCCTTCGGAATGACCGGGTCGGCCAGCCAGTCGGCCAGTGCCGACTCCTCGTCCGCATTCAGCCCCTCGAGATGCAGGTAGGCGCCCTCTCCATTCTCCAGCGCGAAGCCGATGCCGTGAACGTCGCCGGTTCCGCGGCCCCAGGTGCCGCGCAGGTGCAGGCCGACGCGCGTGCCGGTTGGAATCGACTCCAGCCAGCCTCGGAGCTCGCCATTGCCCAGCACCCGGCTTTCGACATCGAAGCCTTGATCGGCCTCAGGCTCCACGGAGGACAGGCTGGCGTAGAGGCGCTCGCGCAGGACCCGGAATTGCAGGGTGTCGAAGACCTTGTGCACCTCGTCGCGGTCCCACACGCCCATTTTCAGATCGGCGGGTGCGAGCGGCAGGGGCACGTCCCGGGCCAGCTCGGTGAGAGTGCGGTTGCGCATGACGCTGGCCAAATGCTCCCGCACCGCTCCGCCGACCTTGCCGGGAATCTCGTCCACGCGGTCACACATCGCGGCCAACGTGCCGAACTGCTGGACCAGCTTGATCGCCGTCTTCTCGCCGACGCCGGGAACTCCCGGGAGGTTGTCGCTGGGATCGCCTCGCAGCGCGGCGAAGTCGGGGTACTGCGTCGGCGTCAGGCCGTACTTGGCCATGACCTCCTCGGGCGTGAACCGGGTCATGTCGCTGATGCCCTTACGTGTCATCAGGACGGTCACGTGCTCATCGACGAGCTGGTAGGCATCGCGGTCGCCGGTGACGATCAGCACGTCCATGTGCTGCGCGCTCGCCTGCGTGGCAAGGGTGGCGATCACGTCATCGGCCTCGAAGCCTGGGGCCTCGAGCATCGGGATGCGCAGGGCCTCGAGGACTTCCTTGACCAGTGATACCTGACCGCGGAAGTCGGTAGGCGTCTCGGACCTGGTCGCCTTGTACTCGGCGTACGCCTCGTGCCGAAAGGTTGGCGCCGAGAGGTCGAACGCCACGGCGATGTGCGTCGGCTGCTCATCGCGGATCACGTTGATGAGCATCGACGTGAAGCCGTAAACCGCGTTGGTGGGCTGGCCGGTCGTGGTCGAGAAGTTCTCGACCGGGAGGGCGAAGAACGCTCGGTAGGCGAGCGAGTGTCCGTCCAGGAGCAGCAGCCGGTCGGCGCTCACGCAGGAGCTCCCTCGGGGCTCAGCGTTCGGGTCGATCGGCTAGCACGACCGGCACTGGCTTGCGTCCTGGACGTCGCAGCGCGCCCGCACGCGGCACCCGCAGCTCCCGGCGGAGCACGGCCGCGCGGTCACCGACGCCGGACAGCTGGCGGCGTAATGCGCTGACCGAAGCGACCCGGCGCACGACTACCGGGCCGAAGCCAAGCCGGGCGTAGAACCGATTGGCCTCACGGTCCTGCGGCAGCACACTGGCGACGACCTGGTCCACGCCGACCTCCTCGGCGTACGACGCGGCGGCGCCGATGAGCGCCTTGCCGGCACCACGCCGCCGGTGCCGGGGCGAGACCACCATGTGCGTCATCTCAACCGCGGCCGAATCGACGAGAGCGCTGGAGGAGCCCACGCAGAGGAGAACCATGCCGATCAGCTCGCCGGCGCACTCGGCTACCACCAGCCGGCAGCCGGGGTTGCGCATGGCGTCGACGTAGCGGGCCTCGGTGGCCGCCATCGCGTCCGGGACACGCCCGACCCGACGCGGGGTGTGGTCCCGGAGCTCGCACCAGAGCTCGAGGAGGTCGGGCATGTCCTCCGGCCGCGCGTCACGGACAGTCACCGCTGCTCGCACGGATGCTCCTCAGGAGGCTGGCAGGCTGGGTCAGGAAGGCTCTCCCGTGAGCCCGAGCCAGCGTACTCTCGACCGCGCTGGTCGGAACAGGGCCGGACGGCTCAGGCTGATTCGTCCACCAGCTCCCACAGGCGCCGGACGTGCGGGGCCTCTGTCTGCGTCGCGCCGACGCACACGCGCAGCACGAGCACGCCGTCGAGACGGGTATGCGTGACAAACGCTTCACCCGAGAGGTTGACCGTGTCGAGCAGACGCTGCGTCGCGTCGTCACCATCGACGTGGCGAAGGCAGACCAGGTTCAGCGGCGCCGGAGCCGCCAGCTCGAGCCGGGGGTGATCCCTGACCCAACCGGCGAGCTGCTGAGCCAGGTCGACGTGTCGCCGCACGTGGTGCTGCAGGCCCTCGACGCCGTAGTGGCGGATCACCGCCCACAGCTTGAGGGCCCGAAACCGGCGGCCCAGCGGTATCTGCCAGTCGCGATAGTCGATGACGGCACCAGACTCGCTCGCCGCATTGCGCAGGTACTCGGGCACCACGCTCAACGCCGCTGTGAGCGCGCGCCGGTCTGCTACGTAGAACGCGTCGCAGTCGAAGTTCACCAGCATCCACTTGTGCGGGTTCACGCAATAGCTGTCAGCCAGTTCCAACCCGTCGTGCATGGCGCGGTACTCCGGGCAGAGTGCTGCCGTACCGCTCATCGCGGCATCGACGTGCAACCACGAGCCATGCCGGCGGGTGACTGCGGCGATCTCTCGGACCGGGTCGACCGCCTGCGTCGACGTCGTACCCACGGCAGCAACCACGAATGCCGGCACCAGGCCGGCGGCGGCGTCACCCGCCATCATCTCCGCCAGGCTGCCGGGACGCATCGCACGGACGTCATCGACTTCGACCAGGCGCAGCCGCTCAGGCGCGAGCCCGGCGATGCGCACGGCCTTCTCCACTGACGAGTGGGCGTGCGACGAGGAGTAGACCGTCAGCGACGCCAGATCTGCGTGCGCACGCTGTCGGGCGGCGAGCAACGCACACAGGGTGGCACTCGACGCGCTGTCCTGGATCACCCCGCCGCCCGCACCAGTCGAGCGGAATGACGCAGGCAGATCCAGCATCTCGGCCAGCCAGTCGAGGACGTGGGTCTCCAGCTCGGTGCAGGCCGGGCTGGTCGACCACAACATGCCCTGCACCCCGAGTCCGGCGGACAGCAGCTCGCCGATGATCGACGGTCCGGAGCTGTTGCCGGGGAAGTAGCCGAAGAAGCCCGGCGACTGCCAGTGCATGAGACCAGGCAGAATCACCCGGTCCAGGTCGGCGAGTACCTCGCTGAAATCCTCACCCTGTTGGGGAGGTGACGGTGGCAGCTGTGCTCGGACGTCACCGGGCGTAAGCGTCGGCGCGACCGGCAGGTCCGCGACCCGGTCGAGGTAGTCGGCGACCCACTCCACCGCAGCATGGGCGTGCCGACGGAAGTCCGCACTCGACATGTGGAAAGAATGATCCGGAGAATTCATCGTCCCATGCTATCGCCGCACAAATGTCGCCAAGTCGCTTGCGCCGCAAGGAAAACACCACGTTGACGCTCGGTGTACGCCGACGATACGGTGCCTCCGCCCCATTGCGTCGGGCGCCTCCGAGGCTTAGGTCAGCGGCGGCGCGCGCCCTTTGCGGCGCACCGTGGCCCGGGCGGCCGAGTAGACAACACCTGCGGACGGGGAAGCCGCGGGTGGACCCAAAGGCAGCCCGGGCCTCGGCATGTCCGAGCTGTCCCACCCGAGCGTGATCTGTGCGGGCGGGTCAGTCCTCGCCGAGGTAGGCCTTGCGCACCTGCTCGTTACCAAGCAGCGCGCTTCCTTTGTCGGCAAGGACGATCTTGCCGGTCTCGATGACGTAGCCCTGGTCGGCGAGTGAGAGCGCCGCCTGGGCGTTCTGCTCGACCAGCAGGATGGTCGTCCCCTGCTGCTTGAGCGTGCTCACCGTCGAGAAGATCCGCTGCATCATGATCGGTGAGAGCCCCATGGACGGCTCGTCGAGCATCAGCAGGCGCGGACGACTCATCATCGCCCGGCCCATGGCCAGCATCTGCTGCTCGCCGCCCGACAGCGTCCCCGCGGCCTGGGTCTTGCGCTCATCCAGGACTGGGAAGAGCGAGAAGAGCCGCTCGATGTCCTCCTTGATTCCCGGACTGTCGCTGCGGGTGAAGGCACCGAGCTCAAGGTTCTCCAGCACGGTCATCCGGGGAAAGATCTTGCGGCCCTCGGGTGAGTGCGCGATGCCGAGCTCGACGATCTCGTGGGCGGGCATGGCGTTGATCGGCTTACCCTCGAAGGTGATCGTGCCGGACAGCGGCTTGAGCAGCCCGGACAGAGTGCGCAGGGTTGTCGTCTTGCCCGCGCCGTTGCCACCGATCAGCGTGACGACCTGACCGGCCTCGACGGTGAAGCTGATCCCCTTGACGGCCTCAATCTTGCCGTAAGCGACCCGCAGATCGCGCACCTCGAGCATCGCGCTCACGTGGTGTCTCTCATTCGACAGGGGCCCCGAGGTAGGCCTCGATGACCCGGTGGTCGGACTGCACCTCGGCGGGGCTGCCCTCGACCAGCAGCTGACCCTGGACGAGAACTGCGACGCGGTCGCAGAGGTTGAAGATGAACTTCATGTCGTGCTCGATGACGACCACCGGCAGGCCGGCATCGCGGATCGAGTTGACCAGGGCCATGGCCTGCGAGGTCTCGATGGGGTTCATGCCCGCAGTGGGCTCGTCGAGCAGCAGCAGGCCAGGATCGGTGGCGAGCGCACGGGCGATCTCGAGACGGCGCTGGTCGCCGTACGGCAGGTTCTTCGCGAGCTCGCCCTCGATCCGCGACAGCCCGACGAAGTCGAGCCAGCCGCGGGCGGCGGCCATCGACTCCCGCTCCTCCCGCTTGTACTTCGGGCCGCGGAAGATGGCCGAGATCGGCCCGGTCGACGTACGGCAGTGACGGCCGACCAGGACGTTCTCGATCGCGGTCATGTTCTGGAAGAGCCGGATGTTCTGGAAGGTGCGGGCCAACCCGGTCTTGACCACCGCGTCCGGCTTGCCGGAGAGGATCTGACCGCGGTAGCGGATCTCCCCCGACGTCGGCTCCTCCAACCCGGTAAGGCAGTTGAAGAAGGTCGTCTTGCCGGCGCCGTTGGGGCCGATCAGACCGACGATCTCGCCGGAGTCGATGTGGAAGTCGACCTTGTTGACGGCGGTGAGCCCGCCGAACTGCTTCACCACCTGCTTGGCGTCGAGCACCCGCTCGACGGCGACGGCCGCGGTCGTCACTGTGCCATCACCGCCTTGCCCGGCGAGGGCGGCGGCTCTTGCGTCACGGCGTCACCTGTCGTCGGATCAGCGTCGTCGAACTCCAGCTTTCGCCGACTGTTGGGCACGATGCCGGTGGGCCGGAAGCGCATCATCAGGACGAGCGCGATGCCGTAGAAGAGCAGCCGCTTGTCCTGGAAGGTGCGCAACTTCTCCGGCAGCGCAATGAGCACCGCCGAGCCCAGGATCGCGCCCGCGACAGTGCCCATGCCGCCGAGCACGACTGCGGCCAGCAGCGTCACCGACTCGAGAAAGGTGTAGGAGTCCGGTGACACCTGCGTCGCGACGTGGGCGTTGATTGCGCCGGCACCCCCGGCGAGGAAGGCACCGATAGCGAAGGCGAGCAGCTTCATAGAGATGGTGTTGACGCCCATCGCCTGAGCTGCGGTCTCGTCCTCGCGGATCGCCACCCAGGCACGTCCGATGCGGCTCGTGCCGAGCCGAGTGAACACCAGGATCACGAAGGCGATGAGCAAGAGCTCGATGAAGTAGTAGTTGGCGAAGTAGGGCAGGTCGATGCCGAGGACCGTGTGCCCGTCGCCGAAGTCGAAGGTGTCGACCTTGAGGTTGGGTATGCCGGAGATGCCGTTGGGCCCGCGGGTCAGCTTGTCGTAGTTCTGCGCGACGAGGCGGAAGATCTCACCGAAGCCGAGGGTCACGATCGCCAGGTAGTCACCGCGCAACCGCAAGGTCGGCGCGCCGATGATGATGCCGAAGATCGCGGCAATGACCGCCGAGAGGACGATAACGACATAGAACGGCAGCACGATGCTCGACGTGGTGAGGTTGGCGTTGCCGAGCAGCGCCGCGACATAGGCACCGACGCCGAAGAAGGCGACATAGCCGAGGTCGAGCAGACCCGCTTGACCGACCACGATGTTCAGGCCGATCGCGGCGGCCGCGAACACGCCGATCGATGCCGCGACGCGGATCCAGTAGGCGCTGCCGTCCTGCACCTCGGAGATGAGGAAAGGGAACGCAGCCGCAGCCAGGGCACCCGCCGCGATCGTCACGCCACGGTGACGCCGGTACAGACCTGAGATACCGGCGAACACGCCGAGCGCGTTGACCGAGGCACAGGCCGCAATCAGGAAGATGAAGAACCCGATGATGCGACTGGACCGAGCCCCATCGTCGGTCCCGACGTCGAGCGCGTAGACCACGAGGAGCAGCAGGATCAGTTGGGCGCCACTGACGATGAGCAGCTCCACCCACGGCTGCTTGCGCCGCCACCGGCCGGGCTCGACGTCGGCCGGAAGTGCGAGGAAGCCCAGGACGGCGACCACGGAGCCGACGCCGGCCAGGTAGATGCCGATCGCGAAAGCGCCGAGGCCCCCGCGTTCGTTGAGCACCGACAGAAAGGTGCCAGCCGTGATCCCGATCATGCCGAACGCCGCAGCGATGCCTGCCTTCCGTCGCCCCGGCAGCCTGGTCAGCGCGAGGAGAAAGGCAAGGCAGAGCAGCATGGTGAAGATGCGCACGCCCGAGTCACCCAGGAAGAAGGGGCTCTTGAGATTGCCGGGATAGCCACCGAAGGTGACCCACGGCAGCGACGACCCGGTGATGACGAGGACGGCGCCCAGCGCGAGCGTCGGGAAGGCACGACCGGCAAGCCGGGTCTGGACTTCCCCGTTGAGGCGCTCTGTCGTGGTTCGAAGGCTCATGAGCGGGTCGCTACCCGCTCGCCGAGCAGACCGCTCGGCCGGAAGACCAGGACCAGGATGAGGACCACGAAGGCGAACACGTCCTTGTAGGTCGAGGAGATGTACTGAGTGCCCATGGCCTCGACGATGCCGAGAGTGAAGCCGCCCAGAACCGCTCCGGTCACATTGCCGATGCCGCCGAGAACGGCGGCGGTGAACGCCTTGATGCCGGCAAGGAAGCCGATGCTGAAGCTGATCTGACCGAACTGCAGCCCCTGCATCACCCCGGCGATGCCGGCCAGCGCGGCCCCGATGGCGAAGGTGATGACGATGATCTTGTCGGTGTCCACACCCATCAGCCGTGCGGTGTCCGGATCCTGCGAAGTCGCGCGCATCGCCTTGCCGGTCTTGGAGGTCTTGATGAACGCACTGAGCAAGATCATCAGCAGGATCGCGACGACGATCACGAAGATCGCCACGATGGGGAGGCCGACACCCTTGAACCCGACGTTGCGGGTCGAGATGTACTGCGGGAATGGTCGGGCCGACTTGGCCTCCGGAAAGTAGAGCCGGACGGCTTCCTGGAGGAAGATCGACACCCCGATAGCCGTGATCAGCGGCGCCAGCCGGGGAGCTCGGCGCAGCGGTCGGTAGGCGAATCTCTCCACCAGGACCGCGATCACCACCGAGGTGAGCATCGCCGCCAAGAAGACCAACGGCAGCATGTAGCTCTCGTCGGCAACCGACTCCGGCAGGGCGTAGAGGTAAAAGGCCAGCCCGCCGAACGCGCCGACCATGAAGATCTCGCCGTGGGCGAAGTTGATCAGCTGGATGATGCCGTAGACCAGCGTGTAGCCGAGGGCGATCAGCGCATAGGTCGCGCCGATGACGATGCCGTTGCTCAGCTGTTGAAAAAACTGAACCACTCGCGGTCCTCACGTCGGCGGTTGGTTGGGCGCGACTCTAGACGACCGGAGGGGCAAGGCATCAAGCCCTGCCCCTCCGCCGTGCGCCCTTTTTTGAGCTGTTCGGGGTTACTTGAAGGTGTCGACCTTCTCAGGAGTCCACTTGCCGCCCTTGACCGCGTACACCGTCAGGACCTTGGTCGTGGTGTCGCCGAACTCGTCGAACTTCACGTCACCGGTGACGCCCTTGAGGTCGGTGCCCTGAATCGCGGCGATGATGTCGGCGCGAGCCGCCACGACGTCGTCCTTGCCGTCGAGTGCCTTGGCGAGCGCGTTGATGATCGCGTTGGCCGCGTCGTAGGAGTATGCGCCGTAGGCGCTGAATCCCTCAGGGTAGGCAGCCGCGGTGTAGTCGGTGACGAACTGCTTGGCCGAGTCGAGCTGCTCGGTCGGCGCGCCGACCGAGGTCGCCAGGTCACCCTCGACAGCCGTCTTGCCGGTCTCGATGAACTTGCCGTCGTAGATACCGTCGCCGCCCATCAGCGGCACCTTCAGGCCACCGGCCTTCATCTGGCTGGACAACAGCGAGGCCACGGGGAACTCCCCGCCGTAGTAAACGGCCTCAGGGTTGAGCGGCTTGATCTTGGAGATGACGGCCGAGAAGTTGGTGTCCTTGTCGCCCACCGTCTCCGTGGAGACGACCTTGCCGCCGAGCTTGAGGTATTCAGCCTTGAACGCGTCGGTAAGTCCCTGGCCGTAGACCTTCTTGTCGTGCACGACGGCGACCGACTTCTTGCCGGCGGTGTTGAACAGGTACTGCGCGGCGAACGGGCCCTGGATCGCGTCAGTGGTGGCGACGCGGAAATAGGACTTGAACGGCCGCTGCTTGGCGTCGGGCTTGATGCCCTGGGTCAACGACGGGTTGGTGTTGGCCGGCGAGACCATGGCGATGTTCGCCTTGTCCAGGATCGGCTGCACCTGCTGCGCCACGCTGGAGTTGAGCGTGCCGATAACTGCGGCGACCTCATTGTCACCGGCCAGCTTCGCGGCGACCTGCGCACCGACGTTCGCGGTCGCGGTGTCGTCCTCGGCGGCGAGCTGGATGGTCCAGCCGTCGATCTTGTTTGCCTCATTGGCCTGCTTGATGGCGAGATCGACGGAGTTCTTCATGCCCAGACCCAGCGCTGACAGGTCGCCGGAGAGGGGGGCGATGAAGCCGATCTTGACGATCTTCTTCTCACCACCGCTGCCTGAGCTGTCGTCGTCGCTCTCGCCACCTCCACAGGCGGAGAGGGCCATGGCACCGAGGATGAGCGGAGAAACGATCTTGATGAGCCGGCGTGACTGCACGCGGACTCCCTTCTGTGGGGAGACTCCCGCCGACCCGACCGATCGGCGCGCCACTCCCGGGATGTTCGGAGGGCGGGCGCAACGTATCGGACCGGTGGCTCATTGTGGAATACGTCGTAGCACGCCTGTGATCGTGTCGTGACCTGACGTGTAGTAACAGAGGGTAATCATCCGATCACTTATGGTCCGAGAGGTCCGTTCCGCCGAGGATCAGGTCGGCCACCGCACGCATCGTCAGGCGACGGTCCATCGAGGCCCGCTGAATCCAGCGAAACGCGTCGGGCTCGCTCATGCCCTGCTCAGTCATCAGCCGGCCCTTGGCGCGCTCGACCAGCTTGCGGGCGTCCAACCGGCCTTGCAGGTCGTCGACTTCGGCTTCGAGCCCGACGAGCTCGGAGAACCGCGACAGCGCCATTTCGATCGTCGGAAGCAGGTCCTTCTTCTGGAACGGCTTGACCAGGTACGCCATCGCTCCTGCTTCTCGCGCCCGCTCCACGAGGTCGCGCTGGCTGAACGCAGTCAGGATGACGACGGGAGCGATGCGCTTCCGGGCGATCTGCTCAGCCGCTGCGATGCCGTCGAGCACCGGCATCTTCACGTCGAGGATGACCAGCTCCGGTCGCAGCTCCTCCGCCAGCCTGACGGCGGTCTGCCCGTCACCGGCCTCGCCGCAGACGTCGTACCCTTCCTCCTCAAGCATCTCCTTGAGGTCCAGGCGGATCAGCGCCTCGTCTTCGGCGATGAGGACGCGACGGGGTGGCGGCTCCATACCTCGGAGCCTAGTAGCGCGTCCCCGCTGGGGCCGACGAAGGCCAGCAATGTGTGCCGGGAGCGGGATTCGAACCCGCAAGCCCTCACGGGCAGAGGTGTTTGAGACCTCCGTGTATGCCATTCCACCATCCCGGCCGGGACGGGTGACTCTATCGGGGAGTGCGCTCAGGACTCCGGGGCGAGTGGCTCAGCTGTCTCGGCTGGTGGAGTTCCGAGCGGGACATCTGAGCCACTCGTGACCGTCAAGCCGTCGTCGAGGTCCGGCTGCTGCTCGACGGCGCGGTCGTCGTCCGGGTTCCTGCGGGTGAAGAAGAGGTACGACGCGGCGACGGCGAAGGCGAGGATGCTGACGATCTCGTTGGTGCGCAGCCCACCGAAAGAGTTGGCCTCATCGATGCGGATGCCTTCGATGACGAAGCGGCCGGCGGCGTAGAGCGCGATGTAGAGCGCGAACGTGCGACCGCGACGCATTGGGCGGCGGCGCTCGACTATGACGACAACCCCGGCGACGACGAGGTTCCATAGCAGCTCGTAGAGAAAGGTCGGGTGGTAGGTGGGCTCACTCAGGAAGCGTGCGGGCCGATGGTCGACGTCGATCTCCAGCGCCCACGGCAGATCGGTCGGACGCCCGTAGAGCTCCTGGTTGAACCAGTTGCCGAGACGCCCGATCGCCTGCGCAACCGCCACTGCGGGAGCGACCGTGTCGAGCATCGCGCTCACGCGCACGCCTCGCCGGCGACAGACGTAGATCCCCCCGAGCACGCCGCCGACAAGGCCGCCCGGGATGCCGATCCCGCCCTGGTAGATCTTGAGTGCGTCGATCGGGGCGTCGGCGTACTGAGACCAGCTGGTGAGCACGTGGTAGATCCGGGCCACCACGATGCCCACCGGTACGGCGACGATCGCGACATCGCCGACCACGCCCCGGGAGCCGCCCCGGGCAATCCAGCGCCGCTCCGCGATGAAAGCAGCCACGAAGACCCCGGCGATGATGGCCATCGCGTAGCCGCGGAGTGGGAACGGGCCGAGCGAGATCTCCGAGCGAGGGGGTGACGGGATCGATGCCAGAACGTCGCGCAGCTGACGGCTCACCCGACGCCCACCCCGACGGCGGAACCGACCAGGTAGGTCACTGTCGCGGCCAGTGACCCGAGGACAAGCTGACGCAACCCGGTGTACATCGCGCCGCGAATGGTGAAGCGGCTCACCGCGACGCCGGTGAGGAACAGCCCTGCGGCACCGGCCGCACAGGCGACGAACAGCGCCGCATCGTCCAGACCCGCGAGGTAGGGCAGAAGTGGCACCAACGCACCGACGAGGAAGGAGACGAAGGAGGCGATGGAGGCGGTCCACGGGGACGGAAGGTTGTCAGGGTCGATGCCTAGCTCCTCGCGGGCGTGCACCCGCCACGCAACTTCGGGGTCCCGTGACAACTCCCGCGCGACGGCGGCGGACAGCTCGCGCGTGAGCCCTTTCCCGCGATAGATCGCAGCGAGCTCCGCCTCCTCGGCCTCCGGTGCGCGGGCCAGCTCCCGGCGCTCGATGGCGATCTCTGCCGCAGCCAGCTCGCTCTGGCTGCGCACGGAGTTGTACTCCCCCGTCGCCATGCTGAAGGCGCCGGCGAAGAGTCCAGCAAGTCCAGCGACAAGGACAACCCGCGTGGTCGCACCTGCCGCTGCGACACCGACAACGAGCGCAACATTGGACACGAGACCGTCCATCACGCCGAAGACCGCGGGGCGCAACCAGCCGCCGGTCACATCGCGATGCCGGACGTGGTGATCGACCTCTTGGGGACGCGGCCGCGCATCAGTGTTCATGGGCTCCACCGTACGGCGCCACACCCGACACCGCACCTGAGGGAAGGCTGCCCTAAGTGGGCTGTTGGGGACGGCGCACCCCGGCGACGAGCTCCGTAGCGAGCTCGCGGAGGGCTGTCTGGGGAGCGGCCCCCTTGGGCGGGCTGAGCAGCGCGCGGACGAGGGCTGAGCCGACGATCACCCCGTCGGCGTAGGACGCGACCTCAGCGGCCTGAGCGCCGGAGGAGACGCCGAGACCAACCGCGATCGGCATCTCCGTCACTTCTCGCAGCCGGGCGACCAGCTCGCCGGCCCGGTCGCTGACCGAGTCGCGCGCTCCGGTGACACCCATGGTGGAGGCGGCGTAGACGAAGCCGCGGTTGGTCGCGGCAACGACACGCAACCTCGACTCGGTGGAGGACGGCGCGACGAGGAAGACGGGGGCAAGCTCGTGGCGGAGAAGCGCCGCGAGCCATTCCGCAGCTTCCTCGGGCAGCAGGTCAGGTGTGATCACCCCGGCGCCGCCGGCAGCCGCCAGGTCAGCGGCGAACCGCTCGACGCCGTACCGCTCGACGGGATTCCAGTAGGTCATCACCAGCGTCGGCACTCCGGTGGCCTCGACGACCCGGTGGACCGTCTCGAACACGTCGGCCGTCCTGACCTTGCCGTCGAGCGCCTGCTGCACGGCAGCCTGGATCACCGGGCCGTCCATGAGCGGATCGGAGTAGGGCAGGCCGACCTCGAAGAGGTCAACGCCGCACTGCGCCAACACCTCGAACGCCTCGACACACCCGTCGAGGGAGGGAAAACCGGCTGGCAGGTAACCGATCAGGGCGGCTCGCCCCTCGGCCCGAGCTGCAGCGAAGACGTCGGGGAGGTGAATCATGCGTCGAGGAGCGCAAACCATCGGGCGGCGGTGTCGACGTCCTTGTCACCGCGGCCTGAGTGGTTGACGACGACGACAGCGTCGGGGCCGAGCTCCTTGCCCACCTGAACTGCGCCGGCGATGGCGTGCGCCGTCTCGATAGCCGGGATGATGCCTTCGGTTCGGCAGAGCAGACGGAACGCGTCCATCGCCGCGGAGTCGTCGACGGCGCGGTAGGTCGCTCGACCCGTGTCACGCAGCCACGCGTGCTCCGGTCCGACACCGGGATAGTCCAGGCCGGCCGAGATCGAGTGGGTCTCCAGCGTCTGACCGTCGGCGTCCTGGAGCAGATATGAGCGGGCGCCATGCAGGACCCCCGGAGCGCCGCCGACCAGGGTCGCCGAGTGCCGACCGGTGCCTACGCCGTCACCCCCTGCCTCGCAGCCGATCAATTGCACGTCGGCGTCGTCGAGGAACGGGTGGAAGATGCCCATCGCGTTGGAGCCACCGCCGACACAGGCGACGACTGCGTCGGGCAGTCGGCCGATGAGGTCGAGGATCTGCGCCCGCGCCTCTACGCCGATGACACGCTGGAAGTCGCGCACCATGGCCGGGAAGGGGTGCGGGCCGACGACCGACCCGATGATGTAGTGCGTGCTGTCGACGTGGGTGACCCAGTCACGCATCGCTTCGTTGATCGCGTCCTTCAAGGTGCGGGCACCGACCGTGACGGAGACGACCTCGGCCCCTAGCAGGCGCATCCGTGCGACGTTGAGGGCTTGTCGACGCGTGTCCTCCTCGCCCATGTAAACCACGCAGTCCAGATCGAGCAGCGCGCACACCGTCGCAGTCGCAACGCCGTGCTGGCCCGCGCCGGTCTCCGCGATGACCCGGCGCTTGCCCATCCGTTGGGTGAGCAGCGCCTGCCCGAGGACGTTGTTGATCTTGTGGGAGCCGGTGTGCGCGAGATCCTCGCGCTTGAGGAGGATCCGTGCGCCGCCGGCATGTGCGGCGAGCCGACGGGCGTCGGTCAACGGGGTAGGACGCCCCGCGTAGGTCCGCTGGAGCCGATCGAGCTCGGTACCGAAGGCCGAGTCGGCGCGCGCGTCCGCGTACGCCGCCGTCAGCTCATCCAATGCCGCGACGAGCGCCTCAGGCACGAAGCGGCCGCCGTACGCGCCGAAGTGACCGGTGGCATCCGGAATGGTCAATGAGGCGGGAGCTCCGGCCGATGCCGTCACGTCTGGTCCGGGTCGGCGACGCGGGTCGCCGGATGTGCGCCCGCGGTGACGAGCTCGCGGACCGCATGACGTGGGTCACCGCCGGTCACGACGCCTTCGCCGACGAGCACGGCGTCGGCGCCTGCAGCGGCGTAGGCGAGCAGGTCGTGCGGCCCACGTACGCCGCTTTCTGCCACCTTGACGCACGCCGCAGGCAGCAGCGGCGCGACATCGGCGAAGATCGATCGATCGACTTCGAGGGTGTGCAGGTTGCGCGCATTGACCCCGACGACGCGCGCGCCCGCGTCCAGCGCACGCCTCGCCTCCTCCTGGTCGTGCACTTCGACGAGGGGTGTCATGCCGAGCGACTCGACCCGCTCGATGAAGCTCACCAGCCTGGTCTGCTCGAGGGCCGCGACGATCAGTAGCACCAGGTCCGCGCCGTGCGCTCTCGCCTCCCAGATCTGATACGGCGACACCACGAAGTCCTTACGCAGCAGCGGCACGTCGACGGCCCGGCGTACCGCGGCGAGGTCGGCCAGGCTGCCGCCGAATCGACGGCCCTCGGTCAGCACACTGACCACCACTGCGCCACCTTCGACGTAGTCGACGGCCAGTGCGGCAGGGTCCGCGATCGCCGCGAGTGCGCCCTTCGACGGCGAACTGCGCTTGACCTCGGCGATGACTCCGACACCTTTGGCCCGCAACAGCTCGACCGACTCCTTGGCCGGCGACACTCTGGAGGCCAGCTCCTTGAGCTGATCGAGAGACAGTCCGGACTCACGCTCAGCGAGATCGGCTCGAACCCCGATCAGGATGTCGTCGAGCACACTCACGCGCGGGGCTCCTCGGATCAGGGCGGAGGGGTCATCGTAGCCGCGGCTGGCTCCGCGCCGGTTACCACAGCGTGGCGAAGACCACGACGTTGTCCCGCAACGCGCCGGTGCGCGGGTCCACCGCGCCGCCGCAGGTGACCAGCCGCAGCGTCGGCCCCTGCGTGGGTCCGTAGACCTCGGCTGTAGGGAATCGGTCCTTGGCATGCTGCTCGACGCGGTCGACGACGAACATGACCTCCGTGCCGTCCGCCCGGACCACCTCGATGAGGTCTCCCGGTCGCATCTCCCCTAGTCGGGCGAAGACGGCCGGGCCGCGTCGGGTCGAGACATGTCCGGCGATGACCGCGGGACCGGGGTGACCAGGTCGGGAGCCGTCGACGAACCAGCCGGCCCGTCGACCACCGGCCGGCACCTCGATGGAACCATCAGGGTTCAGGCTCAGCCGGACGAGGCCAGCGTCGACCTCGAGTCGCGGCACCCGCACCCGGACCGGCACCGCGACCTGGGAGGAAGCCGGTCGCGACCTCGACAACTCGATCGTGAAGGGTGCCATCCGGGCCGGGCCGGACCGGGCCTGCTGAATCCGCGAAGCCACCACCGGCTGCCCGAGCGCCGGTAGAGCCGAGGTGCCCGCGACCAACATCGATGAGAGAAGCACGATGCCGACGAGAGGTCGACGTAGCCCGGCAGGGTCGGTCATTGGCGCCTACCCGCGAGCACGAGCGCTGAGCGCCATCCCACCCGCGATGGCAGCGACCAAGCCGGCCGCGACCGCGACGGGCAGCGTTCGGCCATCGGCCGCGGGCTCCGGAGCGAACCCGGTGGCTGCGCCACCAGCCGGCGCCCAGGTGAGCGTAATCGAGGCGCGCGCCGTGGCATCGCCGCAGCCGTGGCCGGCCGGCGGATTGGCCCCATCCGGCGCTGCCGTGTCGTCCGCGCAGAAGGTCACGACCTGCTCCCCGGCCGAATTCGAGATCAGCCGGGTGTGGTACTCGGAGTTGGCGGCCTCGAGACCGCTGAGGTGACAGTGTTCGGCTCGCCCGTCACCGTCGTGGTCGTGCTTGCTCGACGTCTTCGGACCGGTCATGTCCGGGTCCGGGCAACCGAAGACACCCCCGACTCCAGTGGTCTCGAAAGTCGCCGCGGTGTCCACCGCCATCCCGCCCGAGTCAAGCAGGCAGGCATCGTTGTGCACGTTGCCCTTGCCCGACGTCGGATCGCCCACCGCCTGGGTGTCAGCAGCGTCCGGGGTGGCGCAGCTCGAGCCGGTGGTCACGTCGGGGTTCTCGGTCGGCTTGCCGGTGTCGCGGTTGACATAGGACCCGGCCCGGTCGACGGTCGACTGCGCTCCGATCGGACCTGAAGCGGCAAGCCCGAGCCCCGCGGCGAGCCCGAGCCCCAATGCCAATGTCGCGGCGCGTCGGGCGAGTGTGTGTGACATCTGCCGGTCCTCCCCGGAAGTGGCTGGGCGGTCCGGTCCGCCGCAACCCCACCTCTCCTACGAATGCGGCGGCTGAGCGGTTCGTTCGTCGTCCGGACCGAGGTCCACCTCGACGGCCGCCCAGGCGGCCGCTAGGTCATCGCTGTCGTCTCTCCGAACGGTGCTCGGCGCGTCGTAGGCCGGGCCCAGGGCCGACCATCTTCGCCCGCGTCGGACCGCGCCGGCCCCCGCGGCAGCGACCGCGGCACCACCAATAACAGCAAGCCACGGTGCCACGCCTAGCCTGGTCACGGTGACCGGTGCGACAACGACCCCGGCCGGGTCGACCAGCACTCTCCCTGCACTGGCGACGACGGCGGCACCTGTCGCGGCGAGGACGAGGCCGACTGCTTGTCGTCCGCGGCCGCGGCTGCCAGCCAGTGCGGCGACACCGGCCAGAGCGAGCACTCCCAGCGGCGGGACCATGGGAGCGGCGTCGCGAGCGCCGTACGACGCTGTCGTCTCCAGGAAGGCGTCGGCGCGGCTCGGCGTGGGAGCGGACGCCCGCGATGTGGCCCGAACCCACGGCAGCCCGACCGAGACCAGCACCAGCGCCGCTCCGGTCAGGCAGCCGGCGATCGCCACCGTGAAACCCCGCCGGCTGGTCATGCGGGTCGGATCGTCTCGGCAGCCCGGACGGCGGCCAGCACCGCGGCCGCCTTCGCCCGGCACTCGCGATCCTCGGCGTCCGGGTCGCTGTCCACGACGATGCCCGCACCGGCCTGCACGTGCGCCATTCCGGCGTGCATGACAGCAGTGCGGATCGCGATGGCCATGTCCATGTCACCACTCGCGTCGACGTACCCGACAGTGCCGGCGTACAGCGCCCGTCGGGTCGGCTCCAAGGACTCGATGATCTCCATGGCTCTCGGCTTGGGTGCACCCGACACAGTGCCGGCCGGGAAGGTCGCATCGAAGACGTCGAGCGCATCACACCCGGGTGGCAGCCGACCGACCACGGTCGACACAAGATGCATGACGTGGCTGTAGCGCTCCACCCGCATGAAGTCGATCACGTCAACAGTGCCGGGCTCACAAATCCGGCCGAGGTCGTTGCGCGCCAGATCGACCAACATCACGTGCTCGCTGCGCTCCTTCGGATCTGCCGCGAGGTCTGCGGCAATCCGGGCATCGTCCTCGGGCGTCGCACCTCGCGGTTTCGTCCCGGCCGGCGGGTGCACGACCGCGCGGCGGCCGGTCACCGTGACCAGTGCCTCCGGTGAGGAGCCGACGATGTCGAAGGGCGAGTCGCGACCGGCGAAGCGCAGAAGGTACATGTACGGCGACGGGTTGGTGGCCCGCAGCACCCGATAGACATCCAGCGCGTCCACGGTAGTGGGGACCGAGAACCGCTGGGACAGAACGACCTGGAAGGCCTCCCCGGCGCGGATGTGCTCCTGCACCCGGCGTACGCCGGCCTGGTAGTCCACCGCTGACGTCTTGCCACCGGTGTCCGCCATGGCCGCTGTGAGGTCGAGCGCGACGACGCTCGACGCGGCCGGACGGGCGAGGTCGGCCGCCATCGAGTCCAGCCGGGCAAGCGCGTCGTCGTAGGACGGCGAGGTGACTCCACGGACCACGTTGGCGATGAGCAGAACCGTGCCGTCGGCGTGGTCGAGCACCGCGAGATCGGTGGCCAACATCATCGCCAGCTCGGGCATGCCGAGGTCGTCGACGGCGGTCGACGGAAGTCGCTCAAGCCGCCGCACGACGTCGTATCCCAGGTAGCCGACGAGGCCACCGGTCAACGGCGGCAGGCCCTCCACGCGCGGTGACCGCAGCGCCCGAGCCATAACCCGAACAGCTGCCAGCGGGTCGGCCGGCAGCTCAGGCGCGCCGTCTCCCACCCAGAGCGATGTGCCGTCCCGCTCGGTCAACGTGCCCGCGCAACGCACCCCGACAAACGAGTAACGGGACCACTGGCGGCCCTGTTCGGCTGACTCGAGCAGGAAGGTCCCCGACCGGTTGCCCGCAAGCTTGCGATAGACCCCGACAGGGGTCTCGCCGTCGGCCAACAGACGTCGGGTGACCGCGATCACCGGCGCATCGAGGCGACCGAACTCCTCGAGAGTCGGACTCACCACCCCGAGGGTCATCGGTCCTGCCTCACGCTGGTCGCTGCCCCACGACCACGTTGAGGACGTCGGCGTCGAAGCAGGTCCGGTCGCCGGTGTGACAGGCCGCGCCCACCTGGTCGACCTTGACGACCAGAGTGTCCCCATCACAGTCGAGGGCGACAGACTTCACCCACTGCTGGTGACCCGAGGTCTCGCCCTTGACCCAGTACTCCTGCCTGCTGCGGCTCCAGTAGGTGCAGCGGCCGGTGGTCATTGTGCGGTGCAGGGCTTCGTCGTTCATCCAACCGACCATCAGTACCTCGCCGGTGTCCCACTGCTGCGCCACCGCCGGGACGAGACCGTCGGCATCGCGCTTGAGCCGGGCGGCGATCGTGGGGTCGAGACCTGACGGCGTGATGGCGGACATGGCGAGGAGTTTTGCATGCTCCCGGAAGGTTCCTCGCCGGCACTGCCGAATATGAGGTGCATGCAGGGGGCCAGATACGACCGGGTGCTTCTGGCGACACTTGCCGTGGTCGGCATCGTCGGTGCAGCGCCATCGGTGGCCGGCTCTCGAAGCACCACCGACGCCACCGTGCCCGGCAAGCACAGGGTCACGCGCATCGAGTACGACGCGGGTTTTACTTTGCTCGGCCCCGACGCGACGACCGGCACCCGCACTGTGCAGCCCATGCCGGCGCGACTGCACGGCTCGCTGCACATCAGCGGAGCAGCCGGTCGCCGCCCGGTGGTCGTGTTGCAGCACGGCCGCCACACCACCTGTGCCGCCGCGGGACTGGAGTCCCTGGGGCATCCGTGCCCGGACTCTCCCGTCACCGCTGACATTCGGTCTTTTGCGGGCTACGACTACCTCGCTCAGAACCTAGCCAGCCACGGCTATCTGGTGATGAGCATCGACACCAACGGCGTGAACACCCACGACCTGACCGACCTCACGGCGGGCGCCCTGGCCAGGGCCCAGCTGATCTCACGGTCGCTTGACCTGCTCCGCTCCTGGTCCGCCTCTCCAGGTCCCGCTCCAGTTGGCCCTCAGTTGGTCGGTAAAGTCGACCTCGACCGACTCGGTCTGATGGGCCATTCCCGTGGCGGCGAGGGCGTGACCTACTGGCTAGGCTACAACCGCACCCGTCGCGATGGACCGCGCTACCGGGCCAGCGCCGTCTTCTCCCTCGCGCCCATCGACGCCACGGAGCAAACGGTCAGCGGCGTGCCCTACGCCACCCTGCTCCCGCTCTGTGACGGGGACGTCGGTGACCTCCAGGGCGCTCCAGTTCTCGAGCGCAGTAAGTACGCCGACCTACGTGACCGGGCGCCAAAGCTCCAGCTCGCCGTGGAAGGCGCCAACCACAACTTCTTCAACACCGTCTGGACCGGCGACGACTTCTCCGACCTTGACGTGGCCTGCAGCACCAAAGACCCGGACAATGTGCGGCTCGAGCCGGCCCAGCAACGCAAGGTCGGGCTGGCGACCATGGCCGCCTTCCTTCGTCGCTACGTCGGGCCGGAGCCCCAGTTCGACCCGCTGATCACCGGCCGGGTCCCCTGGACACCTGCCTGCTCGAGCGGGCTGCTGGTGCGCTGCGCTGACTTGATTCGACCGACGTACATCGCGGGTGCGGACCGCCGCGAACTCCTGCTCGCTCCCCTCGGCGGGGTGGGCACGACGTCACAGGGCCAGCAGGTGGAGACCACCGGCCTGAGCACGTTCGCGCAGTGCGTGGCGGGCAGCTCGGCCCAGCCGTGCCCTGGGCCGGCGACGTTCAGAGCAGGCAACCGCTCGTTCGGCCCGCAGATCACGGTCGCCTGGGGAAGTGCCGCGTCGGTCACGGTGCCGGTGGTCGTCGGCTCGAGCCGCGGTGCGACCTATCTCGTGTTGCGAGCAGGAGTGAATTGGACCGATGAGCGCAACCCCGATGGGGATGGGTTCGACCCTCGGTCAGCTGTCCAGGACTTCGACATCGTGCTGCGCGATGGAACCGGTCGATCGGCAACGGTGTCGGCGGCACGCTGGGGTCCCGCGCTGCACGCGCCGCTCGGCAGCGCGGTCCGCAACCTGGTGCTCTCGGACGTGCGCATCCCGATTCCAGCGTTTCGCGGCGTCGATGTGAATGCTCTGAGATCCGTGTCCCTGGTCTTCGGCCGGCGGACCGCCGCCGGGTCCATCCAAGTCGCCGACCTCAGTTTGCAGCGCTAGCACACACGCGACGAGGTCCCGCTAACGGACCGCACCGTGGGACGTCCAGCTGGCCCACAGCCCGGCGTAGACGCCCGGCACGGCGACCAGGACAGCGTGCGGTCCGCGCTGCACCAGCCGCCCAGCGTCGAAGACCAGGACCTCGTCTGCGACCTCCGCCGTGGACAACCGGTGAGCGATGGAGATCGCCGTTCGGCCGCGCGTGACGCCGTCGAGAGCGCGCTGCAGACGCGTTTCAGTCGCCGGGTCGACCGAGGACGTTGCCTCGTCCAGGAGCAACAGGTCGGGGTCGGCGACGTAGGCCCGGGCCAGCGACACGAGTTGACGTTCCCCGACCGACAACGACTCGCCGCGCTCCCCCACCCTCGTGCCGAGACCGTGCGCAAGCTGGTCGAGCCAGTCACCGAGCCCGAGCTCGGTGAACGCCAGGGTGATGTCCGAGTCGTCGATGCCCGGGCGGCCCTGCCGGACGTTGTCGGCGATGGTCGCGTCGAACAGGAAGCCGTCCTGGGGCACCATCACGACCCGCCGACGCAGACTGCCGAACCGCACGTCGGTGAGCTCTGCGCCGTTGAGCAAGATCCGGCCGGTCGTGGGGTCCATCAGCCGGGTGAGCAGTTTGGCGAAAGTCGTCTTCCCGGAGCCGGTCTGGCCGACCACGGCGATCCGCCGTTGTGGCGCGATCTCGAGGTCGAGGTCGTGCAGCACCGGAGGTCCGCTCGGATAGCGGAACCCGACGTGCTCGAACCGCACTCCGACCGGTCCGGGCGGTAGATCGATACCACCGTCTGGGCGATCCGCCGGGTCGGCTACGTCGGACGGGGTGTCGAGCACACCCAGGATCCGCCGCCAGCCGGAGATCGCCGACTGGGCCTCACTCAGCACTTCGGTCGTGATCTGCAGGGGTCCGACGAAGAAGGTGACAAGGAAGAGGAAGGCCACGAGCTCACCCGCCGTCAGATTGCCTCCGGCGCCAGTCAGGATGCCGACGACGACGACTCCGGCGGAGGCCGCTGCCGAGGTCATCTCGACGAGGGAGAACATCGTGGCGGAGAGCCGCACCGCCCGCACCTGGGACTCCGCATGCCGGTCGACCGCCGCGTCGATCCGCTGGGACGTGCGTTCCTCGATGCCGTAGGCGCGTACGACGGGAGCGGCGACCACGCTCTCGGCGATGCCGCCGAGGACGTCCCCTACTCGTCGGCGTACGACGTCGAACGCCTCACCTCGACGACGGTTGGTCACGCGCAGCGCGAACACCAAGGGGACGAATACGCCGAGGACCACCAGCGTGAGCGTCCAGCTGTAGTAGGTCATCACCGCGAGAGCGATGACGAGCTGGCCGGTGTTGATCACGAGGAGCAGTCCGCCGAATTGCATGAACTGGCTGATCGTGTCGACGTCGGTGGTGACCCGCGACACGAGAGCGCCACGGCGCTCGGCGGCCTGATGGAGCACGGACAGGTCGTGAATGTGCCGGAAGGCACGAACTCTCAGGCTGGAGAGGGCCCGCTCGGCGTTGCGAGCGAGACGGAGGTTGGTGGCGAAGCTGCACAGTGCGGTCACCACCATCACCACCCCGGCAACGGCGACGACTCGTTGGACATAGCTGACATCGACGCCACCGTCGTCACGAAGTCCGCCGTCAAGTGTCTGCTGCACCGCAAAGGGGACGACGACGCGGCCACCCATGGCGACCAGCACCAGCAGCGCCGTCGTGCCCAAGCCGTCACGGAACTCTGGAGAGAGCGCCAAGCCGCGCCGCAGCACGTGCCAGCTGCCGGAGGGACCGGGCCGAATACCCAAGGGGGACTCCGGCACAAGCAGGTCTGCACTCACGCCGCTGGCTCCTCGTCGCCCGGCAGTACAGCCTCATCGCCCTCGATCACCACAGCGGCCTCGTCGTACGCCGTGACCATCCGTGCATAGTCCGGTTGCCGAGCGAGCAACTCGTGGTGAGTGCCGTGGTCGCGGATCCGCCCGTCAGCGACGAAGAGCACCTCGTCTGCCAACGCGATGGTCGACTGCCGGTAGGCGACCACGACGACCGTGGAGGGCAGATCCGCGTCGCGCAGCCCGTGCAGGATGGCCACCTCGACGCTCGGGTCGACGCTCGAGGTCGCATCATCGAGAACGAGCAGGCGAGGCCGGCGGAGGAGGGCACGAGCCAGCGCGATGCGTTGCCGCTGGCCGCCGGAAAGCGTGGTGCCGCGCTCGCCCACGACCGTGTCATAGCCATCGGGCAGTCGCCCGATGAAGTCGTCGGCTTGGGCGAGCCGGGCGGCTGCTATCAGCGCGACGTCATCGACCTCTGCGCCAAGAGTGATGTTGCCACGAACCGTGTCGTCGAAGAGAAAGGACTGCTGGAAGACGATGGCGGTGTGAGCGGGCACACTCGGTCGGTCGAACTCCCGCAGATCGGTGCCGTCGAGGTGGACGCTGCCGGCCGTGGGATCGGCGAGGCGCACCAGAAGTGACGCCAGCGTCGACTTGCCGGCCCCAGTGGGCCCGACGACGGCAATGGTCCGGCCGGGCGCCACGTCGAGGTTCACCTCGTGCAGGACCAACGCGTCGTCGTAGCCGAACGAGACATCGGCCACCGACACCCGTGCCGGGGTATCGCTTACCGCAGCCGAGATGTCGCCGTAAGGAAGGGCACCGCGCGCATCGAGAACCCGGGCGACCCGCTCCCAGCCGACGACGGACCTCGGCAGGTCGGCGAGCACCCAGCCGATGCCCCTGATCGGGATGGCGAGAAGAGTGAAGAGGTAGGCCACCGTGACGACCTCACCGACGTCGACCGCTCCGGAGCGCACCCGGAAAGCACCGACGAGCAGGACGAGGAGGACCCCGACGTTAGGCAGTGCGTCCATCAGCGGGTCGAAAAGCGCGCGCACCCGGCTGACGCCGACCATCTCGTCGCGCAGTTGCTCACTGATCGCGCGGAACCGGTCGGTCTCCGCCGCCTCCCGCCCCATGGTCTTCACGACGAGTGCGCCGTCGATGCTCTCGTGGGCGACCGAGGACACGTCACCTCGCAGCTGCTGGGCGCGCATCGCGCGGGGCTGCATCTGGCGGGTGAAGGCGATGTTCAGCAGCGCCAGGGCAGGAAAGATGACGAACCCGACAAGGGCGAGGACCGGATCGGTCATGACGAGTACCGCCGACGCAACGGCCAGCATGATTAGTACGCCCACCGAGAATGGCAGCGGCGCGATGGGGTAGAACACCGCCTCAACGTCGGCGTTGGCGTTGCTCAACAGCTCCCCGGTGGAGTGCTGGGCGTGCCACGAAAGCGGCAGCCGGAGGTACTGGCGGGTGACCCGGCGTCGGTACGTCGCCTGCAGCCGGGTCTGCATCACGCTCGCGCCGATTCGGCGCACGACGAGCCCGGCCGACTTGACTGCCGCGACCCCGAGGAGCAGCGCAACAGCCCCGACGAGCGCCCCGCGCCGGGGCTCGCCGGCGTCGAACGACGGCACGATGGCCCGGTCGGTGACCACGCCGAGAACGACGGCACTCGCGACCGTCGTGGCGGCAAACACCGCGGCACCGAGTGTGGCGATGGCGAAGATACGCGGCTCCTCGCGAATCGCTCGCCCGAGGACACCGAATCCGCGCCGGATCACGCGACCCCCCGCGAGCGGGGCGGGCGGGGAGGGCGACGTCATGGCTGCTCGACCGTACATCGGCGTACCCACGGGATCAGCGGACGTGGTGGCCGGCGTCCCGCAGAGCGTCCTTGACCTGAGCGACCGACAGCGTCCCGAAGTGGAAGACGCTTGCGGCGAGTACTGCGTCCGCGCCGGCATCTACGGCGGCCGGGAAATGCGCGAGCTCGCCCGCTCCCCCGCTGGCGACCACAGGAACGGAGACAAGAGTGCGCACAGCGCGGAGCATCTCGACGTCGAATCCGTCCTGGGTGCCATCGGCATCCATCGAGTTGAGAACGATCTCGCCGGCGCCGAGCTGCTGTCCGCGGGCAGCCCACTCGAGCAGGTCAAGCCCGCTGCTGCGCCGGCCACCGTGGGTGGTCACCTCGAACCCGTCACCATCCTGACGGCGGCGGGCGTCGATCGAGAGGACGACGCACTGCGAGCCGAACCTCTCGGCCGCCTCGCTGAGCAGCTCCGGACTGCTGACCGCCGAGCTGTTGAGCGACACCTTGTCGGCGCCGGCCCGCAGCAGCCGGTCGATGTCGACGACGGCCCGCACCCCACCACCGACCGTGAGCGGGATGAAGACCTGTTCGGCGGTACGACGGACGACGTCATAGGTCGTCTCGCGGTCGCCGCTCGACGCCGTGATGTCGTAGAAGACCAGCTCGTCGGCTCCGGCCGCGTCGTAAGCCAGGGCAAGGGCGACGGGGTCGCCCACGTCGACGTTGTCGAGAAAGTTGACGCCCTTCGTCACCCTGCCCGCATCGACGTCCAGACACGGGATCACCCGTACGGCGACCGTCACGGCGCGGCCACCGTCGCGAGCGCTTCTTCGAGGGTGAAAGCTCCGGCGTAGAGCGCCTTGCCGACGATCGCGCCCTCGACCCCCTCATGGACCAGCGAGGCGATGGCACGTAGGTCGTCAAGGCTGCTGACCCCGCCGCTCGCCACAACGGGTCGGTCTGTCGCCGCGCACACCGAGCGCAGCAGTTCGAGGTTGGGTCCGGTCAGCGTGCCGTCTCGGTGCACGTCAGTCACGACGTAGCGCGCACAGCCGTCGGCGTCGAGCCGGGCAATGGTCTCGAAGAGCTCGCCACCGTCCTGCGTCCAACCGCGCGCCGACAGCGTCGTACCGCGGACGTCCAGGCCCACTGCGATGCGGTCGCCGACCCGAGCGATGGCCCGGCGCACCCACGACGGGGTCTCCAAGGCGGCGGTGCCGACGTTGACGCGGGCCGCGCCGGTCGCCAGCGCAGCGTCGAGAGATGCGTCATCGCGGATGCCCCCCGAGAGCTCGACCCGCACATCTAGCCGGCCTACCAGGTCGTTGATGAGCGCCCGGTTGTCACCTCGGCCGAAGGCCGCGTCGAGGTCGACAAGATGGATCCACTCGGCACCGGCCGATTGCCACGCGAGCGCAGCCTCGAGCGGCGCGCCATACGACGTCTCGCTCCCCGCCGCGCCCTGCACGAGCCGCACCGCCTGGCCACCAGCCACATCGACTGCGGGCAGCAGCTCGAGCCGCGTCACAGCGTGCCGACCCAGTTGGCGAGCAGGCGAGCACCGGCATCACCGGACTTCTCCGGGTGGAACTGCGTGGCCATCAGCGGACCGCGCTCGACCACCGCAGCGAAGCGGCTGCCGTGCTCGGCCCAGCCCACGACCTCGTCGATGTCGACGAAGTCGGGCGCAGCGACGCACGCCGCATAGGAATGCACAAAGTAGAAGCGCTCATCAGGTTCGGCACCGGCGAGCAGCACCGAATCCGCTCGCGCATCGACGGTGTTCCAACCCATGTGCGGCAGCACGGTGGCGTCACGCAGCCGTCGGACCATGCCCGGCAGTACGCCGAGGCCCTTGGTGTCCCCAGCGTCCTCCTCGCTGCCGTCGAAGAGCACCTGCATGCCCACGCAGATGCCGAGCAGCGGACGCTCACGGTCGACGCGGTCGCCGATCACCGCGCGTCCGCCGACACTTTCCACGCCACGCATGCAGGCACCGAACGCGCCGACACCGGGCACGACGAGGCCGTCGCACTTCACCGCAGCCACCTGGTCGGCCGTGACCTCCACGTCGGCGCCGGCCCGGACAAGCGCCCGCTCGGCACTGCGGAGGTTGCCAGACCCGTAGTCGTAGACGACCACTTTCGGCCGTGCGCTCACTGAGGCACCCTCACAGGACGCCCTTGGTGCTGGGCACGCCGCTCACGCGACCGTCGAGCGACACCGCATCGCGGAGGGCGCGGGCGACGGCTTTGAACTGCGCCTCGACGACGTGGTGCGCGTTACGCCCGGCGAGGACCCGCACGTGCAGGCAGACCTGCGACGACGCGACGAAAGACTCGAAGATGTGCTTAGTCAAGGTCGTGTCGTAGCTGCCGATCAGCTCGACGATCTCCGGCTCCTCGTGCACCAGGTAGGGCCGGCCGGAGAGGTCCACCGCCACCTGCACCAACGCCTCATCGAGGGGGACGAGGGAGTCACCGAAGCGCCGGACGCCTGCCTTGTCTCCCAACGCCTCGCGAAGCGCCTGCCCGACCGCGATGGACGTGTCCTCAACCGTGTGGTGCGCGTCGATGTGGGTGTCACCGGCGGTGCGTACCTCGAGATCGAAGCCGCCGTGCTTGCCGAGCTGACAGAGCATGTGGTCGAAGAACGGCACACCGGTCTCGGCGCTCGCCTGCCCGCTGCCGTCGAGGAGGAGCTCGACCAGCACCGACGTCTCGCCGGTGACCCGCTCTACCCGCGCTGTACGGCTCACTGCGGCTCCTCGGCGACGCCGTTCTCCACGACCAGGACCTCGGCCAGGGCGGCGAGGAACGCGTCATTCTCCCCCGGCGTGCCGATGCTCACCCGCAGCCAGCCGGCGAGACGCTGATCGGCGCTGACGTCGCGGACCAGCACATCCCGGTCGAGCAGCCGCTGCCATGTTGCGCTCGCGGAATCAAAACAGCCGAAGAGCACGAAGTTGGCGTCGCTCGGCACGACCTGCAAACCGAGTCCGGCCAGGGCAGCAGCCACCCGGTCTCGCTCAGCCTTCAGCAGCGCGACAGTCGAGAGCAGCACGTCGGAGTGGGCCAGCGCGACCCGGGCCGCGGCCTGGGTAAGAGACGACAGGTGGTAGGGCAACCGCACCAGCCGGAGTGCGTCGACCACAGCCGGGGCGGCCGCGAGGTAGCCGACCCGGGTGCCGGCCATCGCGAAGGCTTTGCTCATCGTGCGGGTCACCACGAGCCGCGGCCGACCGGTCAGGAGTGCGACCGCGGAGGCCGAGTGGGAGAACTCGGCGTACGCCTCATCGACGATGACCATGCCCGGCGCCACCTCCGCAACGGCCAGCACAACTTCTGCCGGCAGGGCGGTCGCCGTGGGGTTGTTCGGCGAGC
>JBKJUS010000007.1:0-24387 GCA_046590575.1 Mycobacteriales bacterium
CGTCCTTCTTGGCGATGGCGACGCGCTTGTCGTAGAGCTTGCGGCCCCGTCCGAGCCCGAGTTCGACCTTGGCCCGACCGTCCTTGAAATAGAGCTGAAGCGGCACGAGGGTGAACCCACCCTCCTTGGTCTTCCCGATCAGCCGAAGGATCTCCTCGCGGTGCAACAGCAGCTTGCGCACCCGTCGCGGCTCGTGGTTGGTCCAGGTCCCCTCGGTGTACCGCGGGATATGCGCACCGTGGAGCCATGCTTCGCCGTCCTCGATGGCCGCATACGCGTCGACCAGTGACGCCCGGCCTGCTCGCAGCGACTTCACCTCGGTGCCAGTGAGGACCAGCCCCGCTTCGAAGACATCGAGAATCGCGTAGTCGTGACGCGCCTTCTTGTTCTGCGCGACGGGCTTGCGGCCGGTCTCCTTGGGCACGCCTTCAGCCCTGTGCCGACGCGCCAGCGTCCGCCACGATGCCGCCGAGGACGTCCAACGCACGTTGGAGGGCGACGGCGCCGCTGGCCGTCGAAGCGACGTCGACGTCAGGTGTGATGCCCACGCCTTCGAGCATTCGACCTGACGGGGTGAGGTACGGCGCCACCGTGATCTCCAACGCCGACCCGTCGGCGAGCTGGAAGGGTTGCTGCACCGAGCCCTTGCCGAAGCTGTGCGCGCCGACCACCAGCGCCCGGTTGCGGTCTTGCAGAGCGGCAGCGACGACCTCGGCCGCGCTGGCCGACCCACCGTCAACGAGGACGACGACACTGGTCTCCGCATCGCCGCGACCTGTCGCCTGGAAGACGGTGGGCGCCTGTCCCCGAAGGCGATAGCTCACCACCGGTCCACCGTCGAGGAATGCCGAGGCCGCTTCAACGGCCTCAACCAGCAGCCCGCCGGGGTTGCCCCGAAGATCGAGGACGATGCCCCGCACCCGCTCAGCCCGCAGCTGCTGGGCGGCCTTGCGCACCTCAGCGCCGACACCGCGGGTGAAAGCGGCTACCCGGATCCGACCGACAGAGGGAGCGGGTCGGTCGACCAGCACATCTCGGGTGTCGAGGTCAGCCCGCCGAAGGGTCACGGTCCGCAACCGCCCGGCCCGTCGAACGCTGAGCGCCACGGCGCTGCCGGTCTGTCCGCGTAGCTCGTCCACGACCGCACCGACGGCGCGGCCGAGGACCCGCCGCCCGGCCACCGAGACCACCTGATCCCCGACGAGCAGGCCGGCCTGGGCCGCAGGCGAGGCCGGCAGCACGCTGACGACCTCCACTGCTCCAGCGTCGTCGGGGCCGAGCCACAGCCCCACGCCGGAGTAGCGGCCCTCCAGCAGCTGGTCGAAGCGCGCCACGTCGTCAGCGGCCAGGTACGCGGCGTAGTCGTCGTCGAGCGCGCGCAGCATGCCCTCGATCGCCGCCCTTTTCAGCGCGGCGTCGCTCACATCGATCGCGGCGCTGTCCCTGATGCGGCCCAGTGCTTCGTCAAGGACGCCCGGGCGGGTAGGTGGCGAGGAGTCGGCGCCGATCCGGCCGGCCAAGAAGCCGAAGACGAAAACGGCAGCGACGGTGAGACACGCGGCAGTGACCCGCAATCCTCGTCCACGCCACCCGGAGCCCGCCATGACCGGCAAGTGTACGGGGGTCAGTAATAGCGCATCGGGTCGACGGGCTCACCGTTGACCCGGGTCTCGTAGTGCAGGTGCGGCCCGGTGGAGGCTCCGGTGCTGCCGACGTAGCCGATGAGCTGGCTGCGGCGCACTCGCTGGCCCTTGCGCACGGCCACCTTGCTCTGGTGCGCGTACGCCGTCGAGAAGCCGTTGCCATGGTCGATCACCACGATGTTGCCGTAGCTGCCGAGCGGACCAGCGTGCACCACGGTGCCCTGGGTGGCGGCCCGGATCGACGCTCCCCCGCCGGCCCCGATGTCGACGCCGGCATGGAAGCGGCGCGTGCCGTAGATGGGGTGTCGGCGATAGCCGTACCGTGACGTGAGCTCGCCATTGGCCGGCCAAGCCAGGCCGCCACGCCCGATCCGGCCGTCGCCCCGCGACCGCGCCGCCTTGCGGATCAGCGCGGCGAGCCGCCGTGACTCAGCCTGCAGCTGGTCGTAGCGGGCCTGGTCGGCAGCCTTCTCCCGGGCGGCCACCCGCAGCGCCGCAGCCCGCTCGGCGACCTGCGCGTCCACCGAGCGGCGGGCGAGCACCGCTTCGACAGTGAGGTCCGCGATGCGCGCCAAAGCCACGGCCGCGGCGCGCTGGCTGCGCGCGAGGGCAGCCCGGCGCTGAGCCAGCACCGCCGTGCGCGCCGCGAGGTCGGCCCGTTGGTCGGTCAGGTCCGCCAGCGCGCCTCGTTGGTCCCGTACGACGGCCTGCAGGAACGTCGCGCGGCTGAAGAGGTCGTCCGGGCTCTGCGACTGGAGAATGACCCCGAGGTAGCCGTTGGGGCCCCTGATATAGGACGCGCGCACCATTCCCGAGATGGTCTGCCGCCGCTGCGCCACTCTCATCGAGGCGCCAGCGGTGGCCCGCTCGCCCGACGTGACCGCAGCCTCGGCCTTGCGCAAGTCCGAGGTGAGACCGCGGTGCCGCGCCTCGGCGGCGGCGAGCTCACCCTTGGCCCGTTCCTGTCGCTCGCGGGCCGCCGGGAGCTGCAACGCGGTGCGGGCCAGCGCCTCGGCCGCCCGCGCCAGAGCGACGGTGGACTCCGCCAGCTCGCCGCGCTGGGCTGAGATGTTCCGGTCGACATCTCGCTTGCGGCGCTCGTCGCGGGTCTGAGCGTCGGCCGGCGCGGCCAACGGCAGCAGCGCGACCGTCAGGACGGCGACGACCAAGGTCAGCATCGGTCGACGCGACGAGTTGCGCGGCACCGAAGTCCCCCTCACTGGTTCGCCCCTTGGGTCACATCCGCCCCAACCGTAACGGATCAGGGCGCATGAACGTCAGACCCGGAGGTATTTGCGCAGCGTGACGAAGGAGGCCACCGCGGAAAGCCCGACTCCCAGCAGGAGCAGCACCGGCACGACCGCCCACACCGCATCCCACCCGATGAACGCGGTCGCCGTGATCGACGTACGCAACAGCTTGTCGATGAGGAACACCTTGAAGGCGGCCAGCAGCGACACCGCGAGGGTCACGCCTATGAGGCCGGCGAAGGCTCCCTCGAGGAGGAAGGGCAGCTGGATGTAGAGATTCGACGCGCCGACGAGGCGCATGATCCCCGTCTCGCGACGTCGGCTGAAGGCGGCGACCCGAATGGTGTTGGAGATGAGGAAGGCAGCGGCCAACAGCTGCAGTCCGGCGGCGATGAGCGTGCCGAGCTGGAGGCCGTTGAGCACCTTGAAGAACTTCTCCAGCAGCTCACGCTGGTTGAGCACCGCCTCCACCCCAGCGCGCTCGGCGAAAGCGCTCGCCACCACGTCGAACTTCTCCGGGTCCTTGAGCTTGACCCGGAAGGACTCGGGGAGGGCATCTTCGGAGGCGTTCTCCACCAGCGCTGGCGAGTCCTTGAACTGCTCCTTGAAGCGGACGAATGCATCAGCCTTGCTCTCGTAGTCGACTCGCTCGACCTCGGGCAGCGCCTGCAGGTCATCCTGGATCGACTGCCGCTGGGCCTCGGTGACGTCGTCGGCGAGGAAGATCGACACCTCGACGCGGTCGTACCAGTAGCCCTTCATGAGGTTGACCTGCTTGCGCAGCAGCAGGCCACTGCCGGCGAGGGCGAGGGAGATCGCGACGGTCACGATGACGGCGACCGTCATC
Source organism: Mycobacteriales bacterium (assembly GCA_046590575.1). Classification (GTDB taxonomy): domain Bacteria; phylum Actinomycetota; class Actinomycetes; order BP-191; family BP-191; genus DATLNF01. Next base: position 3,741 of record JBKJUS010000007.1, read on the forward strand.
GTGAGGTTGCGCCGAAGGCCGACCAGGATCTCCGAAAGGACGAATTGCGCGCGCACTGGTTCGACCCCCGCCTATTTCGAGTAGCCGTAGACGCCGCGGGCCTGGTCGCGCACGACTCGGCCCCCGTCGAGCTCGACCACGCGGCGCCGCATCGAGTCGACGATGGCCGCATCGTGCGTCGCCATGACAACCGTCGTGCCGGTCCGGTTGATCCGGTCGAGAAGCTTCATGATGCCGACGCTGGTCGTGGGGTCGAGGTTGCCGGTCGGCTCGTCCGCAATGAGGATCATCGGCTTGTTCACGAAGGCCCGGGCGATGGCGACCCGTTGCTGCTCGCCACCTGAGAGCTCGTCTGGCCGCCGGTCGGACTTTCCTTCCAGCCCGACCAGGTCGAGCACCTCCGGGACGACCTTCGCGATCTGCTGGCGGTGCTTTCCGATCACCTCGAGAGCGAACGCGACGTTCTGGAAGACCGTCTTGTTAGGGAGCAGCCGGAAGTCCTGGAACACACAGCCAATCGTTCGTCGAAGGGCCGGCACCTTCCAGTGCGAGAGCTTGGCGAGGTCTTTACCGGCGACGTGCACGCTGCCGCCCGTCGGGGACTCCTCCTTGAGGAGCAGCCGCAGAAAAGTGGACTTGCCGGAGCCCGAGGAGCCGACCAGGAAGACGAACTCACCCTTGTCGACGTCGACGGAGACATCGGCAAGCGCCGGCTTCGGAGTGTTGGGATAGGCCTTGGTGACCTGGTCGAGGCGGATCACGACAGGAGCGGTCCTCAGGTTGCGGGAGCAGACACGCCCGAGTCTATGCCGGGAAAAGGTGACGCCTGGACGACTCGCCCGATGCGGACGGCCCACTGATTGTCGCTGTTGTCCGCGCGCGCCTGGCCCGTCCGTGCGACGATGAACTACCCGCCGAACGGATCGGAGAGCGCCCCTATGTGCTGCGAGCAGCTCGCCTGCGCCGCCTGCGGCGGTCGGGTCACCGACGCACGCTGCAGCACCTGCATCGCGTCGCGCGCCCAGGTCCATGGCCTGGCCGGGGTCCGGCTGACGCCTGAGCTCGTCCTGCTCCTGGTCGCACTCTGCGCGGCTGCTGCTCTCGTGCTCAGCGGGGTCTGAGCCAACAGAGCAGCGTCCGACGGCGCGACGTAGCGCCGTCGGACGCTCCTTGCTCGGTTAGCCGACTCGGTGCTGTGCGACCTGACGGCGGGCGGCATGCCGCCCTCGGGGGCTGGCCCCCAGAACCATCATGGCGAGTCCAGTGACGAGCATGGCGAGTGCGGTCGATACGGCCTGGGCGACCGGCAGTCGGTTACCCGTGACCGACAGCACTGTCCGAACAGGCAGCACGACCGCCGGCAACGGCCGGGGTGCCGGAGCCGGCACGGGAGCCGGCCGATCGATCCGCACACCCGCCACCGCCGGGATGGCCGTGTCGACCTGATTGGAGAGGACCTCAGGAAGCTGCACCGTGTCCGCCACCCCGGTGTTCCGGAGCAGCGAGCCGGCCGCTGCCTCGGTGACGATGGCCGAGAAGCTCAGCCCACCCACCGTCGCGGCAGCCGCTACGGTGCCCAGCGTCCAGGTGACCGTGTTGGTCACGGCGTCGTACGCCGAGGTGCAGGGCGCTGCGCAGGTAGCTGACCCGGCGACGAAAGCCAGTCCAGCCGGGACGACGTCAGTGACGACCGCTCCGGTCTGCGCGATGTTGCCGGTCGTGATGACCGTGAATGTGTAGGTCAGCACGTCGCCGACCGTCGCAGACGTCGCGCTGACTTCCTTGGTGACGCGCAGGCCGGCAGTCCGAGCCGTGTTGGTGAAGCCGATCGCGTTGTCTCCCGCAGCAATCGTGACTGTCCCGCCACCCGTGCTGACGAAGAGGTCGTTGGGGACCTCCGTCACCGTGCACACGGTTCCCTGGGGGATCCCGGGGATTCGGTGGCTGTCAGAGCCGGTGATCGTCACAGACTGGTCGAACGCCGTACCGGTGCAGTCGACCACGAAGGTGAAGGTGCCGGTGCCGCCGGTTGTCACCTTGACGATGACCAGGTCACCAACGGCCGGGGGGGGCGGAGGCAGCGGCGGCAGCGGCGGCAGCGGCGGCGGCGGCGGCGGAGGCGGAGGCGGCAGGACAAGGTCGTTCACCAGCGTCGTCTCGGTGTCCGCGTTGTTCTCCGGGCGGACGTCGCCCGGGGTGCCGACCGTGCCGGTGTTGGACTTCGTACCCACGGTCGTCGGGGTGACGTTGATCGTGATGATCCCCGCAACCCCGCCGGCGGGCAAAGACGTGTTGCGGGTGCAGGTCACGAGCTGTCCCACGACACCGCAAGTGAAGCCGGTCCCGCTCGCCGAGTTGACGGTGAGCCCGGCCGGCACGGTGTCGGTCACCGTGATCGTCCCGGTGGTCGCGGCGTTGCCGAGGTTCGTGACGAGCAGCGTGTAGTTGAACGGGGTGCCGACGAGCACCGGGTCGGCGCTGTCGTTCTTGACGATCGACAGGTCGATGACCGGCAGGACAGTCACGAGGGTGTCTTCGGTGTCCGAGTTGTTCGACGACAGGGTGTCACCCGGCGTCGTGACCGTCCCGGTGTTCGTCTTCGTGCCCGCCGTCGTCGGCGTCACGTTGATCGTGATCAGCGCGGCCGACGGCCCGCCTGGCGCGAGCGCGGCGGACCGGGTGCAGGTGACCACCTGGCCGACGGGCGCCGGGCAGGTGAAGCCCGAAGCAACAGAGGCACTGACCGAGTTGATCGTCAGCCCGGCCGGAACCGTGTCGGTCACGGTGATCGTGCCGGTCGTCGCGGCGGTCCCGATGTTGGTGACCAGCAGGGAGTAGCTGAACGGCGTTCCCAGCAGCACGGGGTCAGCCGAGTCGGCCTTCACGATCGACAGGTCGATGAAGGTGATCAGCGTGGTCTCGGTGTCGGAGTCGTTGGCCTGGTTGCTGTCCCCTGGCGTCCCGACGGTGCCCGTGTTGGACTTCGTGCCCGGCGTCGTCGGCGTGACGTTGATCGTGATGAGCCCGGCCACACCCCCCGCCGGCAGCGCGGTCGTCCGGGTGCAGGTCACGAGCTGTCCCACGACACCGCAGGAGAAGCCGGGGCCGGAGGCAGAGTTGATCGTCAGGCCGGCCGGGATCGTGTCGGTCACGGTGATCGTGCCGGTCGTCGCGGCGCTCCCGATGTTGGTGACCAGCAGGGTGTAGTTGAACGGCGTACCCAGCAGCACCGGGTCGGCCGAGTCGGCCTTCACGATCGACAGGTCAATCGGGTTGCGGGTGTTGGTGAACGCGAACGTGTTGGTGCCCGAGACGATCGACACGGTCACCGGAGCGGACTCGGTGAAGTCCGGATGGTCGACCTCGGTCGCCGTGCACGACGTGCCAGTCGGGATGCCCGTGATCGGCGTGCTGCTGACGCGCCCGCCGACGCCGGCGGTGGTCACCACGAGAGTGATCGGGTTGGTGCCGCCCGGCAGCGTGAAGCCCACGCACGCCAGGTTGAACGTGAACGTCCCCGGCGTGTCCGACACCTTGGTCAGGACCGCGCTGGCCGTGGCCGGCAGCGGTCCGACGGCGCTCGACGCGATCTGGTTGTCCTGGTTGCCGATCGAAGCGCCGTCGAGGGTGCCCAGGCCGAAGTGGTACGGCCCGCCGCTGATGCTGGTCGCGCCGAGGCCGGCACCCCAACCGGCAGGGGCGGCGTCCGAACGGGACAGGTGCCCGGCGAACTCGATGAGGACGTTGGTCGACGCCGACGTCCAGTTCAGCGTGTAGTCGATCATCGTGGCGCTGGCCGTGTCAGCTCCGGGCGCAACCGGGCTGTGCACCAGGGTGACCGACGCGCTGGTGAACGGGCTGTCGCCCCAGAGTCGCATGGTCCGGTTGCCGTAGAAGGCCTCGTAGGCCGCGATACGCGCGGCGGTCGAGCCGTCCTTGCTCAGATACGAGTCGTCCGGCAGGTCGACATCGATGAAGAATGCCCCGCGGGTCGCGACACAGATCGGCCCTTCGGCGCCGCCAAGGTCATCGCAGGCGACCGGCGTGGACGTGAGGTCGGGAAAGGCGACCCCGGCCGTCGCGGCAGCTGCCTCGGCCTGCGCGTACGAGGTCAGGAAGTCATAGGCGTGCACTCCGCCCTTGGTCGCGTCCTGGTCAAACGTGAAGACATGCGCGTCGCCCACGGTCGCGTCGATGCCGGTGAACAGCGTGCGCTGCGGCGTCGACATGCCCTCGAAGTACTCGGAGTTGTTCGGGATGAGGATGCCGTTGACCCACTGGCAGTCGGACCCGCCGGTGTCACCGTTGGCGCACTGCGTGAAGGACACAGTGGCGAAGCCGGCGTAGGCCGGCTGCACGAGCGCGGCAAGAGGCACCACCGCCACACCGATACAGAGAGCGAGGAGGCCAGCACTGCGCCGAGTCCAACGACCGATCATTTCAGACACACTCCAATGGTTCGAGCGGTCCGAGGTCGGTCTCACCACTTGCTCCCCGCGACCCAGCGGTGACCGACTGAAAAGGTCGCAGATCATTGCATCCCCGGCACCCGGTTCTCCGGGCCGCATCCTCAACAACGAGTCTGCTCACTCAGAGTGACGGTAGAACTACTTGATTGTCAACCGAAAGAACTAGTTAGTGGGACTCCTGGGTGAATTGTCCGAATTTACTCAGCGGATCGCTTGCTCCAGCGCACCGATGCCTCCACGAAGGCGTCGATCTCACCATCAAGCACCGCCGCGATATTTCCGGTCTCCACCTCGGTGCGCACGTCCTTCACCAGCTGGTAGGGGTGCAGGACGTAGTTGCGGATCTGCGACCCGAAGTTGACGTCCTGCCGGCCGCCCCGCAGCTCATTCATGGTGGCTTCCGCCTCCTGGCGCCGGCGCTCGAGCAGCTTGCCCTGCAGCACGAGCATCGCCGACGCCTTGTTCTGCAGCTGGCTGCGCTCGTTCTGGCAGGTCACGACGATATTGGTCGGCAAATGGGTGAGGCGTACGGCGGAATCCGTCGTATTGACGCCCTGCCCGCCCGGCCCGCTCGACCGGAAGATGTCGACCCGCAGGTCCTTCTCGTCGATGTCCACCTGGTCGCTCGCCTCGACGACGGGGGTGACGTCGAGACCGGCAAAGGACGTCTGCCGCCGCGACTGGTTGTCGAACGGGCTGATCCGGACCAGGCGGTGGACCCCGTGCTCGCCGTGCAGCGTGCCGTAGGCGTACGGCGCCTTCACCACGAACGTGGCCGACTTGAGGCCGGCCTCCTCGGCGTACGACGTGTCGAGCACCTCGGTCGGGTAGCCGTGCCGCTCAGCCCAGCGTAGATAGAGGCGCAGCAGCATCTGTGCCCAGTCCGCCGCGTCGACCCCACCTGCGCCGGCAGAGATCTGCACCACGGCGTGCCGCGCGTCGAACTCGCCCGACATCAGCGTGCGGATCTCCAGCGCGGCGATCGCCTCCGCGAGGGCGGGTAGCTCACCCTCAACCTCTACCAGAGTGTCAGCGTCTTCCTCCGCCACACCCATGTCGAGCAGCACGCTGAGATCATCCAGGCGCTGGCGCAGACCTTCGACCCGGGCGACATCGCTTTCGATGTTCGACATCTGCGACATCAGCCGCTGTGCGTTGTCCTGGTCATCCCAGAGGTCGGGAGCTCCGGCGGCCGCGCGCAGCTCGGCCAGCTGAGCACGAAGCTGATCGAGGTTGAGGAACTGCTCCACCGATCGCATCGTGGCGTCGAGACGCTTGAGCTCCTCGGCGGGATCGACGGACACCGTGCGGGCTCCTCAGGCGGGGTTCCGGGGTGGGGCTGAGCGAGTCCGATCCTAGCGGCCCGTCGGGGCCCACGCGGCGGCGGCCGGGCTCAGCGGCCGGCCCGGCGGACGTGGCGGCCCGTCGGCGGCTGAGCCGCAGCAACAAGGCCGAACCCGAGCATCGTGGTCAGCAGGCCGAGCATCAGCATCGATCCCGTGTCCCCTCCCGCGCGAGGCAGGGTGGGCGTGGAGCGGCTCGCCAACGACTGGCCCGGATCAGCCACACCGCCGAGCTCACCCACGTCCACCGGGGCGCCGGGCCGGCCGAGGTCGCCACGAGATCCCCCCAATCCGCTCGGGTCGTCCGAGACTCCGGGCGTCGGGCTCTGCTGCGGCGCGGGGGTGGGGGTGCGGACATTAGGAGTGGCCGCGGGCGCAGTCGGAGCCGCCGGCGGCAAGGCCGAACTCGCCGTGGGCGAGGCGATCGGGGTGCCGGTGCCGGCGGTCGCCGTCGGGGTCGCCGTCGGGGTCGCCGTCGGGGCTGGCGTCGGGGTCGCCGTCGAGGACGGCGTCGAGGTCGCCGTCGGCGTCGGCGTCGAGGTCGGGGTGGCCGACGGGGTGGCCGACGCTGTGGGGGCCGGGGATGGCGTGGCCGCGGCCGAAGTCACCGTGGTGGTGACCGACACGGAGCACGTCACCAACGCGCCGCCGCCGTTGCCGGAGCCGTTGCACTGGTCGATGGTGACCGGCAGCGCCGTGGTCTCGGTGGAGGAGCTCACCGTGCAGCGCACCCGCATCGTCGCGCCGCCGCCGCCGCCCGAGTCGTTGCACTGGGTGATGGTGGCATTGCTCGTACTGCCGATGGGACTGCACGAGACCGTCGGGGCGGTGCCGCCGCCGGTGCCCGAGCCATTGCACTGGTTAATGGTCACCGGTGTGGCTGAGGCCGCCCCGGTGATGGCGTTGGTGAGGCTCGAGCGACAGGTGACCGTGCCGCCACCCCCGCTGCCCGAGCCGTTGCAGAGGGCGACCGAGGTGACGAGGTCGGCGGATGACGTCGTTGCGGTGGTGCACGTCGGGGCGGCATTGGCGGTGCCGTGGCACTCCCGCACCGTCACGGTGGAGGTGGTCGCCCCCGTGATGAGGTTGAGGTTGTTCGAAATGGTGACGTCACACTCGACCGCCTGCCCGCCGACGTTGTCAGTGCCGTTGCAGCGATTGACTGCGACGTTGCCCGCGGCCGCCGGAGCGGCCTGCGCCACCTGCCACATGACGATCGAGGCGAGGACGAGGAGCAACGCCCCAGCCGCGGATGAACGCCGCGACGGCGCCGGCATAGCCCGCACGGACGGGTCGGAGGATCCGATGGATTCAGCGATCATCAGCACAGAGTAACCAGATGGTGACTAGATAAACACCCTAAGCAGGGTAATTCAGGGCATCGCGCGTACCCGGTGCCGGCCGATCGGCCGCTCCTTCGCCGAGCACATGAGCACGCCGAGCGCGGTGGTCACCAGGCCGAGCAAGCCCAACGCCGCACTCTCCGAGCCCGCGCGGGGCAGGCTCGGGTCCGTCACAGTGGGGGGCGCGTTCACGACAACCGGACCCACGACGACAGGCGCCAGGGGCTCGACCGGCAGCACGCCCGGTGGGGCGGCAGAGGGAGAGCTGGTGGGCGGTGTCGCTGAGACCGAGGGCGACACCGAGGCCGACGGCGAGGCGGTGCCCGAAGGCGAAGCGGTGCCCGAAGGCGAGGTGGTGGCCGAGGGAGACACCGACGCAGAGGGCGACAAGGACGCCGATGCCGACGGCGACGGCGACGGCGACGCTGCGGCCTGGAAGTTGTTGACCACCGAGGAGACACAGGTCACGACGCCACCACCTCCGTTGCCAGACCCGTTGCATTGAACGATGGTCACGGGCAGCGCGCCGGCCTGGGTGGACGGATCCACGGTGCACCGCACACGCATGGTCGCGCCGCCGCCGTTGCCAGCGTCATTGCACTGGGTGATCGTGGCGCTAGGCGCGGCTCCGGCCGGGTTGCAGGAGACGGTAGGCGCGGTACCGCCTCCCGCGCCTGATCCGTTGCATTGGTTGATGGTGGCCGGAGACGTCGCAGCCACGCCGGTGATGTTGTTGATGATGCGCACGGTGCACGTCACGCTGCCGCCGCCGCCATTGCCCGAGCCTTCGCAGACAGTGACCGAGGTGGTGAGGTCCGTGGGCGACGAGGTAGTGGACGTGGTGCAGGGCAGTGCGGAGTTGGCCGGGCCGTGGCACTCCCTGACCGTCACCGAGGTGCTGGTCGCCCCGGTGGCCACATTGAGCGTGTTGGTAACCGTGACCTCGCACTCGACCCCTTGGCCGCCGACGTTGTCCGAGCCGTTGCACCGGCTCACCGCGACGTTCGCGGCGGCGGCCTGCGGGACGAGCGCCGTCTGCCAGGAGACGATGCAGACGGCGGCGAGCAGTAGGAGCGCGCCGACCAGGGTCGCGCGACGTGAGGTGGCCGACGCGCGACGCGCAGCCGGCTGGGGGGCATGCGCAAGCGACGGAGAATTCATGACGCCGATATACCCAGCGAACGGAAGTAGAACCCCGGCGCACGTTTAGCGTGAGGCCCGGCCCGCAGGGCCTCGATCTGCGGAGTGAGCGACCATGATGAGCCGTGCTCAGCTCATGGAGTCGCCGGCGCCGTGCCTTCCTCGTGACGGGCGCTCTCGTCGTGCTCAGCCTCCTCAGCGTTGTCGTCGTCGCTGTCGGCACCCGAGATCGGCCGAGTCCACCCGACGGCTCCGTCGTGGCGACCCCGGCCAGCCCCGGCGACGCCGTACCGGTGCTTCTGGTGCACGGGTACGGCGGAGACCCGACGAACATGTCGACGATCGCGTCCCGCCTGCGCGCCGCAGGACGGACCGTCCTGTCCGTCGCCCTCCCGCTGCGCGGACTCGTGGGCATCGACGAGTCGGCGGCCGCCGTTGACCAGGCCGTCGAGTCGACCGGCGCGGACCAGGTCGACGTCGTCGGCTACTCCCTCGGCGGCGTCGTCGTCCGTGCCTGGGTGGCGAACGGGAACGCCAAGCGGGTCCGCCATGTGGTGACGATCGCCGCGCCGCACCACGGGGCGCGCCTCGCCGAGCAGGCCGGCGCGCTCGACCCAGGCAGATGCACGATGGCGTGCGCGGAGCTCAGACCCGGTTCGGCCTTCCTCTCCCGACTCAACGCAGGTGACGAGACGCCTGACGGCCCCTCCTGGACGACCTTGCGCACGGCGCTGGACCGAACTGTCACCCCCATCGGGTCGGCCGAGCTCGCGGGCGCGGTCAACGTGCTGCTGCAGGACGTGTGCGCCGACAGCCGGGTCGGCCACGGCAGCATCAACCACGACCCGCTGCCCATCGGCCTCGTGCTTCGCGCACTCGACCGCCGCCTCCTGGTCAGCCCGCCGCCGAGTGAGTGCGCCTCGATCCGTCAGCTGGGCTCCGTAGTCCCAGCGGGCTAACTGGTGATGTCCTTCGTCGTGAAGTTCGCCCAGGCGAGCGCGAAGAACACTGCGATGTACACCGCCTGCAAGGCGATACCCCGCTCGATGTCACGCCAGAAGACGGGATTGCGGAAGAAGTCGAGGAAGGCCAACCAGTAGCGCGTCGGGAGGTAGGGCCGCACCGACGACGCCGCGTCGAGTGCGAAGAGGCTGGACGACCCGACGAGCACGCCGAGTCCGCCCAGGGCCGCTCCGAGTGGGGAATCGGTGAGCGTGGAGAGGAACAGGGTGATCGCGGCGAGGGCCAGCATCGACCAGCCGATGTAGAGCACGGCACCGATGATGCGCAGCGCCGTCTCCGACGAGGTCAACGGCTCACCACCGGAGATGGAGGTCACCGGCTTGCTGCCGAAGAGCTGTACGCCGACGACGTAGCTCACCGCCGCGACCACCAGAACGGTGCCGAGCACGTAGACCATGAGCACCGCCGTTTTGACCGCCAGCAGGCGGGTGCGGGACACCGGACGGACCAGCAGGTAGCGCAGTGTCCCCGCGCTCGCCTCTCCGGCCACCGCGTCACCGGCCACCACCGCCACCGCGATCGGCAGGAGAAAGGGCAGGATGATCCCGAGCGCCGCGGCTGGGAAGAGCGTGCCGTTGTTGAACGCCTCGGCCAACAGGGAGGGGCCGGTGCCGGGCCGTGGCGCGCGTCCGGTGGCCTTGATGAACACCGCGACGAGCGTCGGCAACGTCAGCATCATGGCGACGGTGAGCCAGGTGCGCGGACGCAGGACCAGCTTGCGAAGCTCGACCGTGAACACGTCAGCCCACTTCCCGTTGATCCACGCCGGCCTCGCTGGCGCCACCCGTGAGCTCGAGGTAGACGTCCTCGAGCGTCGGCCGGTCGACGACGACCTCGTCGACACGGATGCAGGAGCCGACGAGACGGCGTACCAGGTCATCGACGGTGCGCGGGCCCAGCCGGATCGTCGCGCCCAGATGGTCCACCGAGACCGCATCGAGCCAGTCGACGCCGCCGTCCGCACTCAGCGCGGTGCGGAGATCCGGAGAGGACACCCGCACCAATCCAGTCGGCGCGAGCAGGTCCGCGACAGCCCGATCGGCGATGAGCCGACCGTGGTGGACGATCCCGGCCCGGGAACACAACTGCTCCACCTCCGCGAGCAGGTGGCTGGAGAGGAAGACGGTGGTCCCCTCCGCGTTGATGTCACTGAGCAGGTCGCGCACCTCGCGGATGCCGGCTGGGTCCAGTCCATTGGTCGGCTCGTCCAGCACCAGCAACCGGGGCCGGCGGAGCAGCGCGGCCGCGATGCCGAGGCGCTGGCGCATCCCGAGGGAATAGGTGCGCACCCGCCGGTGCGCCGCACCGACCAGGCCGACCCGCTCGAGCACCTCGCCGGTGCGCGCCCGCCGGGTACGCCGGGAGCCCCCTGCGCCGGCGGCGTCGAGCAGGAGCAGGTTGGCGCGGCCGGAGAGATGGTCGTAGAAGGCCGGGCCCTCTACGAGCGCGCCGACGTCGGTCAGCACCTCCCCCGCATGACGAGGCACCGACCGGCCGAGGAGCTCGACGGTGCCGGACGTCGCGAAGACGAGGCCGAGCAACATGCGCACTGTGGTGGTCTTACCCGAGCCATTCGGGCCGAGGAAGCCGTAACGATCCCCCTCCCGGACGACCAGATCGAGCTGGTCCACCGCGAGCACGTCGCCGTACCGTTTCGTCAACCCTTCCGTGCGGATCACGGCGTCGGGACTCATCCGACAGTGGCCAGCGGCTGGGCGGTCAGCGCCACGGCGACGCGCTCGAGGACTGCCCGGGTGACGGTGCCGGCGACGGCGTACCCGACACCGTCACCGCGTGGGCCGGTGAAGATCATGCCGCGGAGCAGCGGAGTCTCGACCAGGCTCGCCTCGCCGTAGGGGCCGGTGATCGTCGGCGTCAAGGGCCCGTCCAGGTCGCGTCGGGCCCGGCGGACAAGACGCTCGGGCAGAGTCAGCACAGCGACCAGCACGAACCCGTCGCCGTAGGTCCCGGCGCCGCGGCCCACTGCGGTCCTGCGTGGCCGATCGGCGAGACTGTCCGGCAGGACGAACGGCGAGAAGAGGTCGACTTCCTGGGCCAGGTCAATCGCCGTGGTGACATCGACCTCGGCGTCCCGCGGCGGGTCGAAGGACAGTCGCGCGGTCGACGGCCGACGTAGGTCGAGATCCAGGAACAACGTGCTGATGACCGGCCGTCGGCCGGTGCGCGTCGTGACCTCGACGGCGAGCGGCAGACCGGTACGGCGGTCGGCCCAGAGGTCGACACTCCCGATGGTGGTCTCGACCGACCGTGGGCTGATGCGCAGCCCCGGCGCCTCTCGGCCGGCAACCCGGCGCGGCGCGATCCGGGATACCTCATCGACTGCGGCTGCCGCTGCCATCCGACGGCCCAGCTCCGGTGGCAGGAGGTCAGCCGGTCGCGCGAGCCGCACCTCGCTCTGCCCCTCGACACGGGTGGCTCGCTGCTCGAAGGAATCCCAGAGCCAGCTGCCGCTCTCGTCGACCGCGAGGTCCTTCTCCCCCGCCGGATGCAGCGCGTCGACCCGGAAGGCGCGCGGTCCGGCGTACCAGACGCGCATCGACGTCGACTCGCCGAGGAGCTCCAGCACGTCACCGACCTCCCGCACGTCGGGCAGGGTCAGTCCGGCCCGCGACTCGGCGTAGCCGCTGTACGCGACCCCAGCGGATCCGCGCACCGCAGCCAGCAGGTCGGAGGCGCTGATCGAGGAATCCGATACCGGGAGGGCGGCGATCGCTGCGGGCAGGCTGACCAGCAGGGCGATGCCACTCATCACCGCCGCCCACCGTCGCCGTCGCACCCCACCACCGTACGTCGGTCCGCCTGCCGTCGCCGGAGCCCTATGCGTCAGCGCAGCGGGGCCCGAGCCGTCGCCTCGGCCCGGACAGTCCACCGGTCGACACCGAGAACGGCGGCGAAGCGCAGGTCGACCACGCGCTCGGCACGAACTGTCACCGAGCTCCCGGAGACCGTGGCCGGGCCGAAGCTCACGCCGGGGTGCTGGCTCGCAATGAAGTCGACGACCCGCCGCACGCCGGCCAGCCGCAACGGCAGCCGATCTTGTGGTCCGCCGGTGTACAGCTCCGCTGCATCGACCTGTTGGGCCGCAGCGACCGCTGCACTGTCGACCGCCGAGACCAGCTCACGGCGAGCGAGATAGACGCTGGAGACCGAGGTCGTCAGCACGACCATCAGAGCGGCGATGAACGCGAAGCCGATGATCAGCAGGGTCAGCGCGCCGCCGTCGCCGCGGAGCCGCGGCTCACTCGGGTGCACGAGCGCGAAAGGTGTCGAAGGTAGCGAAGTGCTCGCCGGTCACCGGGACAGAACCGAGCTTCAATCCGCCGAAAAGATCGCCGAAGACCGGCAGATCGACGACGTAGCGCACCCGTACGGGCACTCCGCGCGTGTCCGGCACGCCCGGCAGATCACTGTCGACCGTGATCACCGCGCCGAGCTCAACCGGTTCGTCGGGCGGGTCTAGCCCATGGTCGGCCAGCGTGATGGCAGCCGCTGCGCGGGCCCGCGCCGCACCTTGCGCAGAACTGCCCGCGGTGACGTAGGCGCGTCCGGCCTCCCGCGCCGCCGCGCTGACCGCAAACGCCGCACGCTGCAGCGTGAAGACGAAGATCATGATGTAGACGAGCGGAATCAGCAGGAGCACAGCGAGGTAGGTGAACTCCACCATCGCGGTGCCGTCGTCGTCGTACTGCGGGCGCCTCACTGACCCTCCTTGACCGCTCGGCCGGTCGCGGACACCGACACCGAGCCGAAGGGCAGGAAGACCAGGGGCAGGTCGACGTCGACGTCGACACGGACGAGGACTGCGCCCGATACCGCGTCGTCGACCGAGCCGCAGTCGATCGGCGTGCGGATGCCGTCGGAGACCCGCGCCGACAGAGAGCCGGCGACCAGATCGTGAAAACGCACGCGGGCATCCGCGCAGGTGCGGTCGGCGTTGGCCGCGGTCCGTGCGGCCTCGCTCGCACTGGACACCACGACGTTGCGCATATGCAGCAGCAGTCCGAGTTGGAGGATGCCCAGAAAGAGGAAGATCACCAGTGAGCCCACGAGGACGAACTCAACCGGGGCCGAGCCGACATCACGCGGCCGGCGGGGCACTGGCTAGTCGCAGGACGCTGACGAGCCGTTGACGCCGACGGTGCACAGGGCATCTTCAAGAATCCCCGTGAGCGCGCCTTCGGCAAAAGTCCAGAGAGCGGCCACGATCACCGCAGTCATCAGGGTGATGAGCACCCATCCGGGCACATCACCGCGGTCGGCGCCTCCTCGGCTGGCTCGGGCGCGAACCGACCGCAGAAGTGCTGCGATGTCACTGCTCATAACGACCCCCCACGCCGCGGCCTGCGCCGCGGACTGCCCGATGTGCCCCCGCACGTTCCTGGTTGTGACTTACGACGTGACGCATCACGGTTCCTGCTCGCTCACCGGGTGAACGTCGCGGCTCACTGACCGATCACCCGAAAGCCGTAGAAGCCGGGGAAGAGGGCGAAGACGATGGTCACCGGCAGCACGAAAAAGACCACCGGCACGAGCATGCCGATCTCGCGCTTGCCGCCCGACTCCAGCAGTGCCCGCTTGCCCGCCTCTCTGACGTCGACAGCCTGCGCTCGTAGGACCTCGGCCAGCGGGGTACCGCGCTCCACAGCCACGGCGACCCCGTCGACGAAGCGCGCCAGCGGCGCGAGTGAGGTGCGGGCTGCAATTCCCTCAAGAGCCTGGACAAGCGAGGCGCCGGTACGCGCCTCGGCAAGAGCCTGCCGCAGCTCGCGGGCGAGCTCACCGGTGGAGATCCGGCAGACCCGCTCGAGGGCGCCGATCGGTCCCTCTCCCGCCGTGACCGCGAGCGCAAGCAGCTCGGCGACGGTGGGAAACTCCGCAATCATCCGCTCCTCCCGCTTCGCCACCTCCGTCGTCAGATGGCGGTCCCGGGCGAGCACCCCGAGCAGCGTCAGGCCGAGGCACAGCAGCAGCAGAGCGACCGGCGGGGGTCCGGAGCCGGTCGCCATGGCGACCGTCACGAGTACCAACCCGCCGAGCAGGCCGAAGGCTCCCCACACGACCTGCTCCGCGCGGAACTCCTCGACCGTCATACCGCGCCCGGCCTGCACCAGTCGGCGACGAAGAGACACCACACCGCCGAGCCACCGGTCGAGGTACCGGATGAGATCGCCCAGGACGGGGCCGAGTATGCGCTCGAGGGTAGGAAATGGCGTCAGTGTGTCCGAGCTCGCCAGCAGCCGGGACGGGCGCGGCGCGTCGCGGAGATAAGGGGACAGCCGGTCGTCGAGACACGGCCGGCGCATGGGCGGCGAATAGATGAACGCCAGCCACCCACCGCCGGCGGCGAGCAGCCCCAGGAGCAGACCGATAGTCGTGGCGTTCACCGCAGCACCCGTTGCTCGGCCGGCAGCAGCGCAATCCGCAACATCACGCGGTAAGCGACCAGAGACACGGCCCCGCCGCCGAGCAGCACGAACGCACCTGCCGTGGTCCGGTAGGCCTCGACCGCCGCTGGACGAGTGGAGAGGAGCAGTAGAAGCGCCCAGGGTGCGGCGAGTGCAAGACGGGCAGCGTTGACGGTCCAACCCTGCCGGGTCTCGAGCTCGGCCCGGGTCCGTGCGTCTTCGCGGAGGAAGGACGACAGAGTCCGCAGCAGCCGGCCGAGGTCGGTCCCGCCTACTTCACGAGCCATCCGCAGCGACTCCACGACGCGGTCACCCACTGGGTCGGCGAGCTGCGCCTTGAGCCGGTCGAGGCACTCACTGAAGCGCCCAGTCGCCCGGTAGTCAGCCGCGAAACGGTTGAAGGCGGAGCGCAATTGCTCCGGGCCGCGTACGCCGAGTGCGCTCAGCGCCTCAGGCAGGGACAGCCCTGCGCGAATCGCCGAAGCCAGGTTGTCCACGGCCTCCGGCCAGACATCACGCAGCTCGACCGAGCGCTTGCGGCGCCGGCCGCGCACGAGCGCCGTCGGAGCAGCGCCTGCCATGACGGCGAAGGCCAGCGCGATCACCGGCACCCGGGAGACGCCGAGCATGAGCACGAGCACGACGAGGGCGAGCCCACCCGAGGCGCCGGCGAGTTGCCCGGGCGAGACACCCTCGATGCCCGCCTGCAGCAGCAGGTCCTGCGTCTTGACCAGCCAGCTGACCCGGTCGGACGGCGTACGCCGTACCGCAGGCCCGGTGCGCGAACGCAACACCAGAAAGAGGCCGAGCCCGAACATCAGACCCACCAGAACGCCCACGTCAGGCCTGGCTGAATCGCGGTGGCGCGAGCAGCATCGCGAGGTCGTAGCCGGCGCGGGCGAAGCGCTCCGGGTGGGGCGGGTACCCGTCCGTGCGGACCAGCCGCTCGGCCTTAGACGCGAAGACCTGGGCCGTCTCCACCACGTCGGCTTCCACCCGGCCGGGGATCGCGACGATCTCGCGCACCCGTCGATGTCCCTCCCCATCCGTCTGACAGTGCACGACGAGGTCGATGCTCGCGGCGACGGTCGGTACGACGAATGCGTGGCTGACGTTCTCACCCGCCAAGAGCGGCAGCGTGCACATCTTGACGACCGCTTCGCGCGCCGAGTTGGCATGGATCGAACACATGCCCGGGAGCCCGCTATTGAGGGCAATCAGCAAATCCAGACACTCTTCCTGGCGCACTTCGCCAACGATGATGCGATCCGGCCGCATCCGTAGCGCTTCCTTGACCAGCCGCCGCAGGCGCACCTCACCGGTACCCTCGAGGTTGGGTTGTCGGGTCTGCATGGACACGACATCTGGCAGCGGGATGCGCAACTCGAAGACCTCTTCGCACGTGATCACCCGCTCTCGCGCTGGGATCGCGGCGGCGAGGCAGTTGAGCAGGGTGGTCTTACCCGCTTGGGTGCCGCCAGCCACGATGACGTTGAGCCCACTGACGACCGCGGCCTCCAGGAAGCGGGCGGCCTGCTTGGTGAGCGTGCCCAGCTCGACCAGCTCGTCGAGGGAGTTCGCCGTAAGGACAAACTTCCGGATGTTCACGGACCAGTGCTGTCTGGTGATGTCCGGTATGACGATGTGCAGCCGGCTGCCGTCGGGCAGCATCGCGTCGACGAACGGCGTGGAGAGATCGACCCGGCGGCCGGAGCTCTTCAGCATCTTCTCGCAGAGGTCCTGCACATGAGCGGCCGTCAGGATGGTGTTGGTCAGCTCGCTGCGGCCGCGGCGGGCGATGAAGACTCGGCCTGGCTCGTTGACCCAAATTTCCTCGACCGTCGGATCGTCGAGGTAGCGCTGCAGCGGCCCGAAGCCGGCGACCGAGTCGAAGATCTCACGAGCCGTGCTGACCCGGTCGGCTACCTGCGGCAGGTTCGAGGACAGCGTCCGATCGTCGTACTCAGCCATGACGTCATCGACGATCTTGCGAATGGCCGCGATATCGCTCGCCGGATCCAGACCGCGCCGGCGTACCAGCTCGCGGACCTCGCGCTCGATGACCCCCGTCGCGTCCATCGCCGCCGAAACTAGCCCGCGACAGCTCGCCTGTCAGCACCAAGTTTCCGGGCTTGTGCACAACTGCCGACCGCGGCAGGCGACTACCAGACTCCGGCCACCGCGATGAGATGAGGCGCTTCGGCTGACGCCGGGTTCAGCCGGACAGGACGTGGGCGACGGCGGCTGCCCGCGTCGATACGCCGAGCCGGTCGAAGATGTTGGTCAGGTGCGCGCGAACCGTGTGCGGCGACAGGTGCAGGGCGGTCGCGATCTGCGCGTTGCTACGTCCCTTGACGACGAGGTGCATGAGCTCCGTCTGCCGCTCGGTGAGCGACGACGGGGTGGGCTCACTACGACGCCCGACCATCTCGGCCAGGTGCGGCCGGAGCAGGGCTAGGGCGAGACGGTCGGACTCGGTGAAGTCCCGCGACCCCGACCGGGAGAACAGCAGCCGGCGGGAGCGCCCGACGCCGCTCGGCAGCGGGCACATCATCTCGAAGTCGAGCTTCGCGTCGGCCAGGACCTCGAGGTACATGGGGCTCTGCTTCCACTCCCGGGTGCTGCACACGTCGGAGCGCAGCACGACCGAGTGATGGTCGCCGGTGCGCGTGGGGTAGTTGCAGAAAGCCGACCCGGGGTAGTGCCGCCAGAAGGCCTCCGTCGGGTCGAACACCGGCTCCGGCAGGTAACGCACTTCGCCGGCAGCCACCTCGTCGTCGGCGTACACGCCGGCCGAGCCCGGCTCGAGCTCGAGGAACGTGACGCTCTCGCCCGGGACGAGCCGGGCGAGCGCCTGGAGCACGGCCGGTGCCAACCGCCCCGGCACCGGCGGCGAGTGCGCGCCCGCTTCGACGACGTCGGCGATCCGGCGCAAGTCCCGATCCTCCACTGCTACAGCCATCTGACCCCCCGGCCACCGGTTGACGTAGGACCACGGTACGCCGAATCGGGGCCTGCGCAGATAGGACGTTCGTCCTATGTCGGGCCAGCACTGTCGCGGCAACGATCACCACACCGGACCTGCCGGGACAGAAGGAGGAACGTGATGAGTGCTCAGATCGCTCGACGTGCTGTGGCGACCCTGATCGGCGTGGTGGCGGTCACCGCCGCCACGACGGCCGCGACCATGACAGCAGCCCACGCGGGGAAGCCGACGAACGGCTGCCCGAGCGGCTACTCCCTGCTGGCGGTCGCAGACCTGGCGCCGCAGGGATACCAGGTGCCAGGCCAGGTCGACGACCCGACCAGCGGCGTCACCTCGTTCGGCCAGCCAGGCAACGGGGACGGCCTCGTGTGCGCCCAGGAGGTCGGCGACCGCACCACCCCGTGGGGCGGCCAGCTCTACCAGTTCTGGGACAACACGCTGTCGGCATGAGCCGGTGGCCCCAGACCCGGCGGTGGTGGGCCGAATGGCGCGCGCAGCGCCGGGCGGTCTCCGACTACCGCCGGGCCTGGCGCTCCCTCACCAGGCTGCGCCGTACTCCTTAACTCCACGACCCGCTCGACCCCTGAACCACACATCGCTCCGGTCAACGCCGCGAGCAGAGGAGGCAACATGAGGTTTCCACGCACTAGCTCGCTAGGGTCCATGCGCCGGTTCGGCGTAGTGACTACGGTTGCTGCTGCGGCAGTGGTCACCGTCGCAAGCATGGCGGTCGGAACAACGGGTTCCGGTGTCTCCGCGACACCGAATCCGCCCGTAAGAGGCACCGCCGAGGACAAGGTCATGACGCGCGGCAACGAGGCGTACGACGTCGTCTCCCATGACGTCACCTTTGCGGCTGGCGGTCACTCGGGTTGGCACACCCACCCCGGTCAAGCCATCGTGGTGATCAAGTCCGGGACGTTCACCGTCTACGACGCGAAGACGTGTACGGCGCAGGTCTACGGGCCGGGCGAGGTCTTCGTCGACCGCGGCTACGGGGACGTTCACATCGCTCGCAACGAAGGTGCGGTGCCGACCGAGGTGCGCGTGACGTACCTCGACGTGCCTGTCGGCGGCGCATTCCGCATCGATGCGGCCGATCCAGGCACCTGCGCCTGACGGCGACCCGGCAGATCTTCGCGGACTCGGGGGCCGGTGGATCCGGGCTAAGGCGAAGCTGCTCGGCTCCTAGAAGTTGCCCTGCCACGGGCAATGGGATCTCGGCGGACTTGTGTCCCTTGCCCATGATCGACAGCAGAACCCGGTTCTGGTCACGGCGTGTCCACAGGGGCTCTGCACTCGCGTCGGGCCGCCGCCACCGTCGACCGCCTGCCTGCAGGCTAAGGGTAGGGAGCCTGGTGGCTGTTCCCGCACCTATCCGCCACTCCACGGGACTGGACAAGCAAATCGCCCCGACCTCCACCAGGCCGGGCGATCTTGGCGTTGTCACTTGGGCTTCGGCACGGTGGCGAACTCCCCCACGAGCTTGAGGCCAAGCTTGCCGGCCTCCTTCTTGATCCAGCCCAGGGCAGCGTCGTTCAGGAAGCGACCACCGTTCTCGTCGACTCAATCGCACGCGGACTGCCGGGACGCGAGTTCCAGCCGTTGACCGCAGCGCCGTTCATATACCCGGCCCTCTTCGCGAACTCGGTGATCTCCTTGCTGAAAACACCGCGCCCCTCCTCGGCGTTGAGTCGACCGATGGCGCCGAGGTAGGCCACGGTCGCCATCTGCTGATGCTCCTCGGATGCGCTCTTCCTGGGGTCTGCAGGGAAGGGCGGGTCGTCGTGCAGCGGGTCGTACTCGACCGGCCCTTCGGTGTGAGGGGCTTTCGAGTCCTGCTTGCCACCCGAGTCTGATACCGGACCCCGGCCATCGCGCTGAGAGCTGCGGTCCGGTGTGTCATCTATGACACGCCAGGCCGCAGCTCCCGACAAGGGTGCGTTGGCGGGAGTGCCGGTGCCGGCGGGTCAGGCCAAGAGGCGACCGGCGAGGCGGCATGCGGTACGTGGCCTTTCGAGTGACCGCTCGCCACCACGAGCGGTTCGCGAACCGGAGGGCCAGCTCGGCGTTCCAGGCAATCGGGTCACGGATGTCACGTTCACGTTCACCGAGGGGCGAGCCGGCTGCGCCGTGGTGCTCCTTATCGACGGGTACGCCGGTGGGGATCGGCAGCCGCGACATCACACCATCTGGACCGCTCAGGCGGGGGACGCGTCGGCTGTCAGGTGTGGGCCGAGCGACCGGCAGGATTTGAGAGCGGGTCGCGCGGCGAATCGCCGCCGAACGTGGACCCGCTGCGCTCGCCTGTCTGTACGCCGTTCGGGGGCCCCGTGGACGGCGACGAGAGTCGGTTGGAGCGCGGGCGGGTCATCTATGACGCGCCGACGCTCCAACCCGGCGCGTGGTGCCGGGCCTCGGTCACTGCGGGGGGGCGGCGAGTCAGTCCGCGAGCTCCGGACGGTCGAGCACCGGCAAGTAAGCCCACCACGGCCCGACCTCGGTGCGGTACCGCTTAGCCATCGTCTCGGCGATCTGCGCGATGTGGCTCAGGTCGTGCACCGCCCAGGACGCGAGCAGTGGCCCGAGGGTCACCTCGCCGAGGTCGGGATGGCGCCCGACTCGGTCAAGGTCCGCCGGGGTGAGCGCAGCAACGTCGAGGTCGCGCAGGCTGCTCGCTCGCGCTGCCGCAAAGTCGTCGAGCAGGTCGGCGAGTTCCGGCGCCGAGCCACGCATTCCCTCGCGGTCGAACGGGGTGAATGGCACGGCGGAACCGTGCTCGAGGGTCACCGTCAAGCGCGGGATCCAGTCGGTGCGCTCACCGTGGAGCAGATGGCCGAGGTGAACAGCCGCCGACGCCGGCTGGAGCGCGGGCGCGTCATCTATGACGCGCCGACGCTCCAACCCGATGCTTCGT
>JBKJUS010000001.1:0-2583 GCA_046590575.1 Mycobacteriales bacterium
TCAGCTCGTTGCGCTCGGTCATGTGGCCATCTCGAATTTCGACGACGGTTTGCATCCGATCGGCCACCGCCCGGTCGTGGGTGACGACCACCAGCGTCGTGCCGTTTGCCTTGTGCAGGCGCAGCAGCAGCTCGATGACGCGGTCTGAGCTGGCGGCGTCGAGGGAACCGGTCGGCTCGTCTGCCAACACCACGCTCGGGTCGTGTATGAGCGCTCGCGCCACGGCCACCCGCTGACGCTGGCCACCGGACAGCTGATCGGGAAAGCGGTGCCCCAGGGCACCGACGCCGAGCTGGTCCAGGAGTACCTGCCGATCTGCGGGCTTGTCGGCGAGCACGGCCAGCACGGCCTGCGGACACCTCGCCGTACCCCGCGCCGACCTGCGCCGTGATCTCGGCGTCCATCAGCTGCGCCGCGACCATCGCCACCGCCTCCCTTCAGGAAATCGCCGTGTTCATCCAGCAGCGTGATGCGAACCAGCTCCTGCGTCGTCATGCTCCGGTCGTCGGTCATCGTGGTGCTCCCCTTCATCGATCGATTGGTCTCGACCGACGAGTCTCGGAGTCCGCGATGACCGGCGGCCGACCCGACCCCGGAACCTCCGCGAACTTCCGCTACACCACTTCTACCGACCTGACCCCGACCGCTTGCCCTCGCGGATCACCAGCACGTTCCCAAAGCAGCTGAAGGGAACGCACTCCTTCTTTTGCGTTCGCAGGAACTCGGCGGCGTCGCCGTCCTCGCCCGGCGGCTGGGCGATCAGCCACGGCGGTGTCTTGGCGGTCGGGTTGGCCGGTATCTGGATGCCCGGCTTGGCACCCTCCACACCGCTCAACCATGCCTCGTCGACTGCCACGAAGCGACCTGCCTCGTACTGCTCCGTCGAAGCGCCCAGGTTCCAGACGTTGCCGTCTCTGTCCAGCGCGAAGTAGTCCAGCGATTGCTGCACGACCTGTCCGGCGCCGACCGAGTGGTCATGCACGAGCACCGTCTTCACGCCGTCGATCACTCGAATCACGTCCGTCACCGTCGTGACGACCTCGTGGGGCACAGCGCGGTTACCGATCAGGGTGGTGCCCTCGCGGACCCACTGAGTCCCGGGCTCGAGCGGGAACCACTCATTGGTGGCAGTCCTTGGATCGACGAAGTCGGCCGCGTCGAACGCCGCCCGTTCGAACGTGCGGGGGCTGTCCTTCGACCCGCCGCCACAAGCCGCCAGCGTTGCCAGGATGAGCGACGCCGTCATGAGACTGCAGGCGCTCTTCCACGGCGATGGGTTCATCTCAACTCCCGGACCGGGCCGGCGATATGCCGTCCATAGGCGCACGGTGATCGGCGCTGATGAGAGCCCGGTGAGCGCCGGCGCTCCGTTACAGCAGGTATCCCGACAGCACGAAGAACACCACGAGCCCGAGGCGACCGGCGCTCCAGATCGCGTCGGTCAACCGTGCGCGCCGCCGATGGCGCGGGCCGGGCGTAATCCACAGGTCAAAGAGCACGACGGACAGCGCCGTTACGCCGCGCAGCAGATCCAGCCCCCCGTCGCGGCCGGCCAGGTGCGAAGACGCCCCGATCGCGTCGTGGTGCCGTGCCGTGTCCGTCAGGACCGGGTCGTGTCGCTCGGGGCAGGCCGATCCAGACGTCGGCACCGTGCGGCGACCGGTTCTCGGCGTGTGCGGTCGCGCCGTGGAGCTCGGCGATCGTCTGCACGGTCGCGAGCCCGAGGCCGGCGCCGTCCTCGGTGCGCGCGGCGTCGGCTCGGGCGAACCGCGTCCATGCGTTGGGCAGGAAGTCCGGTGGGAATCCGGGGCCGTCGTCGCGGACATGCAGCTCGACGACGGCGGCGTGTGTCCGTGTCGTGAGTGAGATCTGCGCGAATCGCGTAGCGCATGGCGTTTGAGAGCAGGTTGTCGAGCGCCTGCCCGACGCGAGGTCGGGCGTGGCGAGCAGCGGCCGCGCCGTGAGGCCGGGCGTCGCGGAAGCTGCCGATCGACGCCGGCAATGCGACACCGGCGGCTACACCCAGTGCGGTTGATACTCGCCCGGAGAGCATCGAGCGCGTGCGGTGAGGATCTCGCTTGGTAGCAGGAACTGAGCGCCGTATTCGCGGGTGATCTCGTTGAAGCCGTGTTCCGCGACCAGGGCTGCGAGCCTGATACCGCGGCAGTTGCCGGTCAGTGGCAGGCCGCTGCCGTACAACCGATCGCCGATGCGGTGGATGCGGCGCTCGCCTGGTGTCACGTGGCAGAGCACGAGCCGACCACCGGGTCGGAGGACTCGACGGAACTCGGCCAGAGCCCGGTGGATGTCTTCCCACGCGAGAATGTCCAGCACGTAGGCGCTGGTCACGAGGTCGAAGCAGTGGTCGTCCAGCGGGAGGTCACAGGCCCCCGCTCGCAAGACTTCGGCGTGTGCGATACCGGCCGCGGCCAGCCTGCGACGGGCCTCTCGCAGCATTCCGTGCGCGAGATCGATCCCGACAGTCCGTCCGGACGGGTTTTCGGAGGCGAGCGCGACAAGCTGGCTGCCGGCGCCGGCCCCGACCTCCAGGACGGCGTTGCCGTCCGTGACCGCGCACAGCTC
>JBKJUS010000085.1:0-8049 GCA_046590575.1 Mycobacteriales bacterium
CGGCGGCGGCGGTGGCGGCGGGGATGGCGCCTCGACGGGCACAGGCGGCTGAGCGTTCGGCACCGCCTCGGACACTACCTCGGACACTGCCTCGACCGGCTCGGGCTCGGCAGCCGGCCGCGAGAAGGACTGCGGGAACGGCGGCGGCACCGACGTAGCGATCGTGGGCTGCGGGGCGCGGGTGCGCTCGTCGACCTCAGCGCGCAGAGCCCGGATGGTGTCGTCGCGCGTCGCGATCTCCGACGCGAGCCGGTCGAGGACGTCGTCCACCTCTTGCATCCGGTACCCGCGGAAGGCGAGCCCGAAGCGGACCGCCTCGACGTCGGCAGCCTCCAGGGTGCGGTCGTCGGGCAGTGCGACCTCGGGACTGTCCGGTACGACGTCCGCGAAGCCTCTGTCCCCTGACGTGGCCAGCAACGCGACGCCCGCCACGATCGCCAGCACCGCGATGACGCCGAGCAGGAGTGACACGATGAACCTCCCCGTCCGGCCCGGGCGGCCGCCGTAGCACGCATCGTGGCACGGTCCGGACGCCGAATGCGCGAAGGGGGCGGTGTTGGACATCGTGCTGGGACGGCGCACCTCGGGCCCCCACGAGGCGCTGGTCATGGCCATCGTCAACCGCACGCCGGACTCGTTCTATGACCGCGGTGCGACCTTCGAAATCGAAGCCGCTCTAGAGCGGGTCGACAAGGTCGTCCTCCAGGGAGCGGCCATCATCGACATCGGCGGGGTCAAAGCCGGCCCGGGCGACCACGTCGACGCCGCAGAGGAGATCGCCCGCACCGTCGACCTGGTGGCTGCCGTGCGGTCACGACACCCGGACGTCGTCATCAGTGTCGACACGTGGCGCGCCGAGGTCGCCGACGCAACCTGCCGGGCGGGGGCCGATCTGGTCAACGACGCGTGGGGCGGCGTCGACCCCGAGATCGCCGCAGTGGCTGCGTCGTACGGCGCCGGGTTGGTCTGCACCCACACGGGTGGCCAGTCCCCGCGCACCCGGCCACACCGGGTGACCTACGACGACGTCGTCGCCGACGTGATCTCGCGGACGACCGAGCTGGCCGAGGCGGCCGTGGCAGCCGGCGTACGGCGGGAGTCCGTGCTGATCGACCCCGGACATGACTTCGGGAAGAACACGCGCCACTCTCTCGAGGCGACGCGACGGCTGGATGAACTGGTGCGCACGGGCTGGCCCGTGCTCGTCTCGCTGTCGCACAAGGACTTCGTCGGCGAAGCACTCGACGTGCCGCTGGACGAGAGGCTCGAAGGGACGCTCGCTGCGACAGCGGTCTCGCGTTGGCTGGGCGCGCGCGTCTTCCGCGCACACGACGTCGTACCAACCCTGCGGGTTTTGCAGATGGTCGACGCGATCAGCGGGGTGCGTCCGCCTGCTGTCTCGCGGCGCGGACTCGCCTGATCGGTGCCACGATGCGCAGGTGAGCGACGTCGTCGAGGTGACCGAGGCGGCGGCCGCGCGCGCAGTCGCGCTGCTCGGGCGGGCCGGGATGCCCGACGGGGGACTGCGGGTGCGGGTCCAGTCCTCGGGCTGCGAGGGCTTCGTCGCGCTGCTGGACCTGGCAGTCGCGCCCGAGACGAGCGAGATCACGGTGGTGGCCTCCGGCGTACGGCTCTACACCGACGTCGCGTCGATGCTCGCGCTGCCCGGCGCGACGCTGGATCATCGAAAGACCGCGCACGGGTCGGAATTCGTCTGGACCCATCCGTCGTCGACCGGGGAATGCCGGTGCGCAAAGGCGCTACCTGACCCTGTCGGGGATACTCGCTGACATGGCAATGCCCGAGCGGTTTCTCTTCGTCTGCATCAACGAGCGCGATGCGTCACACCCACGCGGGTCATGCATGCAGCGCGGTGCCGGTGACGTCTTCAACGAGCTGCGCGAGGCGCAGGGCCGCCACGATCTGGTCAACATCAAGGTCGTCTACGGCGGCTGCATGGAAGCCTGCACCTCGGGCCCGGTGGTCGCCGTGATGCCGGACAACGTCTGGTACGGCGGTGTCACGACCGCGGACTGCGACTCGATCATCGCGGAGCACTGCATCAAGGGTCAGCCGGTGGAGATGCTGCGGCTGACGCCGGAGGAGTTCATCGCACCGGACTGGTAGGTCTTGATCCCGGTCAGGGGCCGAGGAGGGCGCCAGTCACGATCAGCGCGACCAGGATCGCCAGGCCGAGGTAGATCGAGCGCTTGACGTGCCGGCCGATGTCGGGCGGAATCCATGGGACGAGCCGGCGCCCGCAGGGGCAGATGCCGGCGTCGTACGACGCATGCCCCTCCTCGCAGACGAATCGGGGCCGGCCCCTGACGTCGTAGCCGCAGCGACCGCAGTCGCCCGCACGCCCGCCTGCCTGCTGCTCACCGCACCGCGGGCACTTCCGGTAGCGGCCGACCTCCGCGCCGAGGAACGCCGCCGTACCGGCGAAGAGCCCCGCGAACATCACGAAGCTGACTGTGGTCTCCCCGAGATCGTGATGCAGCGCAAGAGCTGTTCCGTAGACGAGTACGGCGGTGACCGCGGTGGCAACGACGGCGTACCGCTGCGCGAGGCGGGTCGATTCCGAGCGCGGTGATGTCACACCGCCCAGCGTAAGCCGGTGGGACCACATCGGCTCGCCCACTAAGGTTGGCCGAACACTAGGAGGTGCGATGACCGTCGACAACGCGACCAGCACCGAGAAGACACAGTGGCACGAGCTCTTCCACGAGGTCGTCGAGACCGGAATCTGCACAGGCTGTGCCGCATGCGTGATGGCCTGTCCGCGTGACGTGCTCGGCTACGACCACGCGACGTCGTACCAGCCCTTCAACATCGAGACCTCAACGCTCGCCGACAACTGCTTGCACGGTGAGAACGGCTGCGACATCTGCACCAGGGCGTGCCCGCGGTTCCGTGACTGGGAGGTCGCCGCCGACGTCGCACTCTTCGGCCGGCCGCGCGAGGCCGATGAGCCCATCGGCATCTACGAGAACCTGCTGCTGGTGCGCGCGCTTGATCCCGCCGTGCATGCGGCCGGCCAGGACGGTGGGCTCGTCTCCGCGCTGCTGATCTGGGGGCTCGAGACAGGGCTCATCGACGGAGCTCTCGTGTCGGGAGAGTCCCCTGAGCGCGAGCTCGACGCGGCGCCGTGCGTCGTCACGGACCGCGCGGGGGTGCTGCGCACCGCCGGCTCGCGCTACACCTACTCGGCCAACCCGCTCGCGATGCGCGAGGCGGAGTCGCTCAAGCTCAAGAAGCTGGCACTGGTCGGCATGAGCTGCCAGGCCTCGATCAACGGCACGGTGCGGTCGCGCGGCTTGAACAAGTACGCCAACCGCATCGAGTTGACCATCGGGCTGCTGTGCTCCAAGACGTTTACCTACGACGGCATGTACGCCGGCGCCCTCGCGGAGGAGCACGGCATCCCGCTGAACACCATCAACAAGGTCAACATCAAGGGCAAGTTCATCGTGTGGCACGGCGACGTCGGGACCGGGCCAGATGGGCTCGGCGAACGCGTCGACATCCCGCTCAAGTCGACCCACGTGCACACCCGGCCGGGCTGTGTCACATGTCCGGACTTCGCGGCCGAGCATGCCGACATCTCCACCGGCGGACTCGGCCAAGGCGACGGCTGGACGCTCACCGTCGTACGCACCGCCCGCGGGGTCGAGTGGATGCGCGGCCTCGTCGACGCCGGGCTGGTGGAGACCCGGCCGGCCGCCGATGACCCCGCTGCGGTCAATTTGATGAACAAGCTCGCGCTCAACTCCCGCAAGCGCTGGCCGGCCGACCGCCTCGGCCTCGATGCGGACGCGGCCGCGCCCGGCCGCGCCGTACTCCCGCCGTTGCTGCCTATCCCCGAGGTCCCCCCGCGCACGTAGCTCTGTGCCCCGGCCCCCCGGCTCGCCCGCCCTTTCGCCGAACGATGTCCGCCCCCGGGGCGGCGCGCGCGCGAAGCGGCCCGATGTTGCAGGGGAATCGGAAACGGAACGCACTGCTCATCACCGTCCACAGATTGCGGGCGACTGGCCCTGCCCCCGGTATACGACGCGCAGCATCGGGGAATGACCCGTCCAACGTTCACGCGCCCTCTCGCCCTCACCGCTCGCGGCCAGGGAGGCGCGCTGTCAAGCCGCCAAGCGACGCGAGCAAAAGTGCACCGCAAGAGCATCCGGCGATGGCGCGAATCCGGTGTGCTCGAGGCCCGTGGCCACGGCACCTATGTCGTGGCCGGCTCGCCGGACGGTCCACTGCGGGAGGCCTGGGTCGCGGTTCTGGAAGTTGGCGAGCCGTGCGCGCTCGTCGGGTCCTGGGCGCTCTGGGCTCGCCGGCTCGTTCCCGGCATGCCGGAGGGACAGCCCCAGATCGGTGTCCCTGCTCGTCGCAAACTCCGACGGCGTATGGCCGCCAGGATTCGCCGCATCACCTGGTGGCCGTCTGCCGTCGTTGACCGGCTCGACGAGCATGGTGGACTTCCGGTCCTGTCGCCCATAGACAGCTTGGTGACCGCAGCCCCGGCGGTCAGCGACGCGACGCTTCTGGCCGCACTGCAGGAGGCGGTTTTCCGTGGCGAGGTTTCTCCGACTGAGCTGGTACGCCGACGAAGGCGCGGCTTGCCCGGATCGGCGCGGATCGGCCGGGTGGTCGCCGTCTATCTCATCGGCCATGACTCGTGGCTGGAGGTGACGGCGTTCGAGGTGCTGACCGCAGGGGACGCCTGCGGTATGCACTGCAACGTCGTCGTCGTCGACGAGCGCGGGCGTCGGCTGGGCCCGCTCGACGGTTACCACGAGGACGGCGCAGGTTATGAGGCCGATGGCCGGGTGGCTCACGGCTCGCGTCGGCAAAAAGCCCGCGACGGCGGGAAGGATGCACTGGCGCGAGAGATGGGCGTCCCGCTCCCCCGCTTCATTGCCAGCCAGCTCGGCAACCCAGCGGCCGCTCGTGCACGGTGGCTCGCCGCCCGCGCGCAGGCTCGCACTGCTGGCATTGGGCAACGACTCAGAGTCGAGCACCTGCCCGGGCGTTCGTGTCCCTGCGGTCACATCCCGCGAAAGGACCCCGCCGCCTAGTTGGTGACGAGGTTGAGGCGGGCGCGAAGCTCGGCGAGTACGGCGCCGCTGCCGTCGATCTCGACCACGTCGTCACCGACCCGGCCGCCCCAGAGCCAGAGCAGGAGAGCGTGCGGGTCACCGGTGACCGTGAGATCGGCATCGCCACCCCCACGCGACACCGGTACGGCGGTCGGGCGGAGCGCGAGCTGCCAGCTCGCGTCGTGCGTGCGCAAAGCGACCGTGCTGCCCGTCGCAGTCAGCACCGGCGACTCTGCCCAGTCGTCGCCGAGGAAGACGATGAGCAGCTCGTCGATGCCGTCGACGGCGAGCGCCGAGTCGATCGGTGTGACGTTCCCGGCCGCGAGCTCGGCGTCGACCCGGTGCACCGCGGTCTCCTGGGCCATCCGACGGAACCAGAAGCCGACGGTCTGGTCCGGCGGGTACCAGGTGTACGACGGCGCGCTCGGGCCTCGGGTGGTCAGCTCGAAGACCAGCTCGTCGAGGCTGCTGTGCAGCCACTCGACCAGGTCACCGCCCGGCGACTCCGGGGGCCACTCCGACGGCCGGCCGGATCGCATGCAGGTGATCTTGTGCTGGTAGACCATCGCGGTGTGCTCCACGAGTGCCGCGACGTCCCATCCCGGGCAGCTCGGCACCGGTTCGCGGAGCCTCGGTGCGGCCACCTCGGCCAGCCGGGCGGCGTCGGTGCTCAGGTGCCGGATGTACTCCTCGGGTGTCATGGTGGGTGATCCTGCCGCACGGTCAGGGGTCGGACTCGAGAATTTCCTCGGCGAGCGGCTCCGGCGCAGACCCGGAGCCTTCAGCGGCGTCGACGGCGTCGTACGCCGACGTGGTCCAGGTCAGCGCATCGCGAATCGAAGGCCGGGCGAAGCCGCGGTCGACGATCTGGTCGACCTGCGCCCGCAACGGGGCGAAGGCGTCGTCCGGGTCGCAGATGACCACCGGCTTGTCATGCATCCGCAGGGTGCGCGCGGTCCAGACTTCGAGCAGCTCCTCGAGGGTGCCGATCCCGCCGGGCAGAGTGATGAACGCGTCCGACC
Organism: Mycobacteriales bacterium; assembly: GCA_046590575.1. Classification (GTDB taxonomy): domain Bacteria; phylum Actinomycetota; class Actinomycetes; order BP-191; family BP-191; genus DATLNF01. The sequence goes on from JBKJUS010000085.1 coordinate 6,119, forward strand.
GGCGGTCCATCTCGCCTTTGCGCTCACGCATGGTGTCCACGACGACGAGCTCGTCGGCGTCGTGGTCGGCGATCTCCAGCTCCATGATCGCGCGCGGGATGACGCCGACCGTACGGGCGCCGCCGGCTCGGGCGGCGCGGGCCACTGCACCCATCGCCGAGACCGAGCCGCCACCGGTGACCAGCGTGTGCCCACGGCGCGCAATCTCGGCACCGACTTCGGCCGCGAGATCGACGTACCGCTGCGGGATGGCGGTCGAGGACGCACAGAAGACACACATGGTGGCCACGGCAGGACCTAGTCCCGGCCTTCCCGGTGCCGCGCCGCCGCGAAGGTGGCGATGATGTCGACCGCCTCGTCCACGTCGTCGGTCACTCGCAGCAGGTCGAGGTCGGTCGGCGAGATCTTGCCGGACGGCAGCATGGTGCCGCGGACCCAGTCGAGCAGCCCGCCCCAGTACGCCGTGCCGAGCAGGACGACGGGGAACATCGTCACCTTGCGCGTCTGCACCAGGGTGATCGCCTCGAAGAGCTCGTCGAGCGTGCCCATGCCGCCGGGGGTGATGACGAAGGCCTGCGCGTACTTCACGAACATCGTCTTGCGGACGAAGAAGTAGCGAAACTGCACGCCGATGTCGACCCAGTCGTTGAGCCGCTGCTCGAAGGGCAGCTCGATGCCGAGGCCGACGGAGAGGCCGCCCGCCTCGCACGCGCCGCGGTTGACCGCCTCCATCATCCCGGGGCCACCGCCGGTGATGACGGCGAAGTTCTTCTGCGCCAGCGCCGCGCCCAGCGCCATCCCCTGGGCGTACTCGGGGTGGTCGACCGGCGTACGGGCTGATCCGAAGACGCACACGGCCGGCCCCAGCTCGGCCAGCAGCCCGAAGCCCTCGACGAACTCGCTCTGGATCCGCAGCACCCGCCACGGGTCGGTGTGCAGCCAGTCGGACTTGCTTCGGCTGTCGAGCAGGCGCTGGTCCGTGGTGCCTGCCTTGACCGCGCCGCGGCGCAGCACGATCGGCCCACGCCGCTTCTCCGGAGTCTGCTCCGGCGCCTTGTCCGTCGTCATAGGAGTCAACCTATCCAGCCGCCGCCCGCTCCACCCCGCCAACGACGGGCCGCGGCCCGCACGAAGGTGCCCCGAGAGCGGACATCGTTGGCGCGCTGAGGCGGCTGCGACACAGAGTCGCCCGCCCACCCTCCGCGAACGATGGGCCGCGGCCCGCACGAAGGTGCCCCGAATGCGGACATCGTTGGCTCGGGCGGACCTGGGATCCAGTGGCCTGGGCGAAGACCGTGTGGATGGGACTTAGGTGAGGAAGCGGCGGAGGACGTCTTCGGTCTGGCCGAGCTGGGCGAGCTCGACGTACTCGTCGCGGGTGTGCGCAAGGTTGGGGTCACCGGGCCCGTAGTTGAGCGCCGCGATCCCGAGCGCGGCGAAGCGGGACACGTCAGTCCAGCCGAGTTTGGCAGCGGGGGGCGTGCCCACGGCCGCGAGGAACTCCTGGCTGACCTCGCGGTCGAGACCGGGCAACGCGCCCGGAGCGGAGTCCGACACCGTGACGTCGAAGCCGGACAGCACCGCGCGCACATGATCGGCCGCGTCGTCCTCGGAACGGTCCGGGGCGAAGCGGAAGTTGACGCTCACCACGCATTCGTCGGGAATGACGTTGCCGGCCACTCCCCCGGTGATGCGCACCGCCGAGAGGCCCTCGCGGAACTCGCAGCCGTCGATCACGACCCGGCGTGCGTCGTAGGACGCCAGGGCCGCGAGCACCGGCGCGGCCGCGTGGATCGCGTTGTCGCCGAGCCACGACCGGGCGGAGTGAGCGCGACGTCCACGCAGCGCGACGTCGGCTCGCATCGTTCCCTGGCAGCCGGCCTCGACGGCAGCCGCTGTCGGCTCCATGAGGATCGCGAGGTCGGCGTCGA
>JBKJUS010000064.1:0-3939 GCA_046590575.1 Mycobacteriales bacterium
CGGTCGGTGTCCCGAACCCCTTCGACGGCATCGGCGGGTTCGTCGCCGACCGGATCGTCGACTCCGTGCGGGCGCTGCTGCGCGCCCTCGCCGAGGACTTCCTCGACAACCTCGCCGCCCCCGTTGCCCGCTACGTCCTGCACACCCCCGACCTACTCGGCGAGGAAACGCTGCGCCAGTTCTGGCTGGTCGCGCTGTCCTGCTTGCTCGCCGTCGCTGGGCTGCTGCTCGCCATTGCCGGTACGGCGATGATCCCCGGCGCCACCAGCCGGCTGTCTCTCGCCGCCCGGGAGGTCGTCGGGGTGCGCCTCGTCGGCTGCGTGCTGACCGCCGCGGTCAGCCTGCCGCTGGTCACCCTTGAGGTGGGCCTCGCCAACCGCCTCGTCGACACCCTCATCCCGGCCGGCTTCGCCGCCGGGGACAACCCGCTGTGGGTGGCGCTCACCGCCGCGGTGAAAGGCGACGTCGCCGCCGGTCTCGCCCTGCTGGTCACCACCGTCGTTGGCGTCGCCCTACTTGTCGGTCTCGTCGTGCTCGGCCTGGCCCGGTGGGCAACCCTGTGGCTGCTCGTCGTATGCGCGCCGTTCTTCATGGCCTTCGCGATGCTGCCCTCGGGCGCGGGGATGGCCCGGGTGTGGTGGCGCCTCCAGCTCGCCGCGGTGTTCCTCCCCATCGGCCACGCCGTGCTACTCGGCACCTACGTCGCGATGTTCACCTCCGAGCAGTCCGGCCTCGTCGGCGCGCTGTCCGGCGTCGCCGTGCTCGCACTGATGACGAAGCTCCCCGGCTGGGCTGCTGGCATCGCGATCGGCGTCGAAGCCGGCGAAGTCACCCAACGCCTCCGACGCGGCTCCCGCCCCGTCCGCCACGCCGCATCCAGCACAGTGGCAGTAGTAGTCGGCGGCCCCGCCGCAACAGCAGCCAACGCCGCGAAGTCCCGCAGCGCCCACACCCCCCGCCCCAGCGGGCCACCACGCTAGGAGCAGAAGCGCGGCCCGAGGAATCGGGCGAGCAGCCGGGCGAAACTCGACACGCAGGATGGCCTCCCACCAGTCGGACTCAGGCAGTCTTCGCTCCGTCACCACCCACGGCCCTAGAACCACAACCGCCCTCGCGCAGCCTGCAGCCACCAGCGGCCCGTCCCGGGGCCATCAGCAGGAGCCACGGTCTGGAAACCGAACCTCTTACAGATTCCGCTATAACGAAGTGAACCCGCGGCTCGCAAACAGGCTCTCTACGAAGACCTAGTGAAAGAAGGATCCTGTGCACCGCGGACTGCTGGCAGTAGCGGTCGTGCTCGGCTGCTTAAGCCAGCCGTGGACTGCCACCGCCGGTCCGGGCAGCAACGTCACAGCGAAGACAGTCGTGGCCATCGTGGACTCGGGCGTGAACATCTACCACGACGAGTTCAGCCGCCGCCTGCTGACCGCACACCCGGCCAGCTACGTACCGGGCTACCCGCGATCGGCTCAGCCGCTGCGGCTTTCACTCGACATTGCCGACTACGACGCTGCGGTCGACGCGGACGACGCTGCGTGGCGCGGACTGAAGCCTGGGTCGCTGCGCTATGTGCCGGGGACCAACATGATCGGGATGGTCTGGCTGCCGGGCTCCCCTTTGGACAGGTCGCAGAGCATCAGCGTCGGGACTGGGCCGAGGGACGAGCCCCGCCCGGTTCTCGACGACTACCAGTTCCATGGGACGGGGGTGGCCAGCGTCCTAGCGGGGCGACGCCACGGGACCTGTCCGGACTGCCTGTTCGTCCTCGTCAACGCTGACGACAAGGAGGCCGGGCTTGCGTGGGCGGCGAGCCAGCCGTGGATCGACGTCATCAGCAACTCCTGGGGTGGGCCGTTCGGCGTACCAACGAGGGGGACTGGTGGCAATCCGCAGCGCGCCGCGTCGCTCGACACCGCGGTCAGCCGCAGTGCGGCAGCGTCGGGCAAGATCGTGCTGTTCGGCAGCGGCAACGGCGCGAGCGGTCTCGGATCTGTGGTGCCGTCGCCGACACAGCACGACGAGACGTACACCAGCAGCTACACCGGACCGCCGTGGATCCTCACGATCGGAGCGGCGAAGCCGGATGGGCAGCCGACGAACTGGCACGACATCCCCGTCGACGTCATTGCGCAGGGAGAGCAGCGTCCTGCGGCCCCGCAGGAGAGCACGAACGGAGCGGGAGTCTTTTACGGCACGAGCTGCTCGACCCCCGTCGCCGCAGGCGTTATCGGGGACGCCTTGCTCCGGGTGCGCCGTGCTGTTTCGGACGGCGGCACAGGGAGCAGGCAGGGCACGCTCGTGGTGCCCGCGCCGGGCCGCAGGCCGCTCGCCGGAGCACTAGCGGATGGTCGCCTCACGCGCCAAGAGCTCGTCGATGTCGCGCGGCACGTCGCGACGTGGGCCACGTTCGACCCTTCCAGCCTCGCCCGCGACCCGCTGGTCACTCCGACGACAGATGCCTCGTACGCCTACCAAGGCTTTGGTCGGCTAGACCGCGACAGCACTGCACTGATCGTCGAGGTGCTGTTGGGCAAGCGGCCGCTGCCGGCGCGCCCCGAGATGCAGTCGTGGGCCGCGCAGCACGAGCGGACCCGCACTCAACTCTGGGGACCCTCGCCACCCTGACAGGCCCGCTTTAGCCGTACGCGGATGCGCTCTTGCAGATGGCGATGTCGGCGGTCGATCGTGTGCGCAGGCAGCACCCGCGCATGGGGACCGCGAGCCGTTGCGGGCGTGTACCGCCGGTCTGCACACCGGCGGCACACCCGGCGGTACAGGGGAAGAAAAACGGCGGCCCGGGCTCCGCCCCCGCTGACCTGCGGCTTTGTGATGGTGGGGTCGTCAGTGGCATCTGGTCGGGGGGCAAAACCGGCCCCCCGACCAGATGCCACTTCCTCGACAGGCACTGAAAGAGGAGGGCAGGTCAGCGGAGGCGGAGCCCAGGCAACAAGACGACAGCAGGAGTCACCAAAGAGCACCAGGACTGACTAAAGAAGAAAGAACACCTGAGACAAAGACGAAAATCGAAAACGAAGACCGGAACAAGTACGAGGACAAAATCAAGAACAGCAAGAACGACGACGACGACGAACACGACACCGAGCAAAGATGAAGGCAACGGACGAGCACTGAATTCAAGTACGATGACAACAACGACAAACACAAACGAAGACCGGTGAGAGACGCGCGCCGCGGACTGAAACACGAGGGCTGACGAGCAGGGCGCCAACCGGAGGGCGAGAGACGGATCGGGCTCTGGACACCGGAGTGAACGACACCGAGCCGAACCACGTCGTTGATGGAGTTGACGGTGCTGCCCGCACGTTCGCGACGGATGCAGACGAGCTGTGGGTGCGTCCGAGCGCCGCGGGTCGCGCATCCTGCGGGGGCGCCCCTCCACCGTCAAGGCCGCCTGCGGCGTCCCTTCGGGACTGCGCTACGCGCAGGCCTTGACCGTGGAGCCTCTGCGCCCCCTCCGGTCAGAAGAGCGGGCAGGCTGACGCCTGCCCGCTGGGCGCGCGACCCGCGGCGCTCTCGGCTGTGACGGCGCCGGCTGCGCACGACACCAGTCGTGAACACCTGAACCGAATTGGCGCAGGCGCTGTCTACCCCTTTGAGTGCGATCACCTGGTCGCCGGAGCGGGAGTGGATCCGATGCGTGCCGTCGTCGTACGAATCCTGGTCGTGGTCGCGGCTTCCTTGACAGTGCCGGCAGTCGCTGGTCCGACGCCGAAGACATGCCGCCTGGTGGTGGACCCGCGCGGGGACTCCGATCAGACGTTGGTAAGCCACCCTGGGCAGGAGATGGATCCTTCTCTCGACATCCTCTCCGCCGACGTCGCCTCCGACCCGCGCAGCCTCACCGCGGTGCTGCGGCTCGATGACCTTGGTGAGCTGGGCGAGGGAGTGGCCACGTTGGGCAAGGTCTATGACGTCTGG
>JBKJUS010000072.1:0-3783 GCA_046590575.1 Mycobacteriales bacterium
GACAACTTCGACGAACCTCGCCTGCGCGCCATCGCCGGAAGGGTCTTTGACCGCAGCAACGACATCGCTGCGAGCATGGCCAACCACTTCATCATCGACGACGGCGGCCCTGCGGACACCCGCCTCAGCCGCCTCCAAGGTCTCCCGACGCTGGTGCTGCACGGGACGGCCGACCCGATGTTCCCGCCCGCCCACGGCAGGGCGCTCGCCGACACGATCCCCGGCGCGCGGCTGATCGAGCTCGACGACGTCGGCCACCAGCTCCCCCCACCACACACCTGGGAACTCCTCGTCAACACGCTCATCGAACATACCCGTGAAACCTAGACTCGGCAGGCGACACGATGCTCGCCGCACGCAGCCGGGGCGCCGAACAACAACCGCACGCCGGCGCCGGGGAGCTCGTGGCCGTCCCGCAGACGATCGGCTTGCGGGACGCACGTGGATCACAAGCACTTCGCCGGGATCGACCCGGTGCCAGTGCTGCCTGAATCGTCGAGCAGTGCGTCGTCCACGCATTACGCAACCGTTATTTACTAACTGACGTGTGGCGCGCCCCCGCACCTTCACCGACGACGAGACCCTCGACCGCCTCGGCGCAGCTCTTCAAAACGCGACAAGCTCATGGACGCTGGCCAGCGCCGCAGCCGCTGTCGACCTTCACCCCGCGACGCTCATCAAGCGTGTCGGCTCGCTGCATGGCCTGCTGGTTGCTCTTAGCCAGCGGTGGGTGGAGGTCCAGCCGAGCGCCCCAACCACCGCAGACCCGTACGTAGCGCTCCTGTCGTGGGCGAGCCCTTCTGCCCCGTCTGGGGCCAGCGGCGCGCAACTGCTTGCCAGGATCGACATGCTCGTCGAGGACCTACGCGACCCTGAGCTCCGCGCACTGCTGCACAAGGGCTGGCGGCAGAACCTCCTCTACCTGACTCGCCTTGTCGAACGGTCGCAAGCCGCCGGCCAGATCTCATCGTCCGTGCCGCCACAGACGGCCGCGCAGCTACTGCTCGACGCCGCTCACGGAGCCCTGCTCAGAAGCGCAGCGCAGCCTGAACCGACCGGAATCGTCCCCATCCAACTCCTCCTGGAGGCACTCACGTGCAGCAGCGAACCTGGACCGGCCACGTCTTCATCGCGACCAGCATCGACGGCTTCATCGCCGGACCCGATGGGGACCTCGACTGGCTCACCGACCCGCCCCCAGAGACCCGGCACGTGGCCGCCCACCAGGGCCAGGACGCTCCGCCCGGCTACGAGGAGTTCAGCGCCGGAATGAGCCACTTGGTTATGGGCCGCGGCACCTATGAGAAGGTCCTGACGTTCGACCACTGGCCCTACGACCGCCTCGAGGTGCTCGTCCTCAGCACGACGCTCCCGCAAGCCGGCGACGACCGGGTGGCCGTGCTGAGGTCGCTCGCGGATGCCTGCTCGCTGCTCGAAACCGACCGCGCGACCGCCGTCTACGTCGACGGCGGCCAGATCGTCTCCGAGTTCCTTACCGCCGGCCTCATCGACGAGCTCACCATCGCGCGCGCACCCGTGATCCTCGGAGACGGACTTCCGCTTTTTCACAGGCTGCCGCACCCCCTCCGGCTCCTCCACGAGGGCACGTCGACGACCCACACCGGCATGACCAACACCCGCTACCGCATCGACGTCCCCACCTGATCTATCAGCCGGGTCCCGACCAACGCAGTCATGTGTCCGGCAGAAGGATCCGCTTACGGACCTCCAGCTGGGGCGCCGAGCGACGTTGGCCGACTTCGTCCGGCGGCGGCAAGTGGACGAGCATTCGCCTGTCGCTAACCGAGCGCTTGATGACTTACGATTGCGTGAGTAGACTCGCGAGGCGTGATCGACACGGCCGCGACAGCGAGGCTGCTCGGAGACCCGACTCGGGTGCGGATCCTCGACGCGCTCACCGGCGGCCCGATGCGCACGGCGCAGCTCGCAGCAGCCACGGGCATGACGCCTGCGGCCTTGAGCCGACATTTGAACCTGCTGCGCAAGGCCGAGGTGGTTGCTCGCCTGGACGTCGCTGATGACGGACGAGGCCGTGCCTACCAGCTCAGGCCGGCGGCGCTGGATGCCCTCGCCGGGTGGCTGCGTTCGACCAGTTGGGCCGCCGAGCTGGCGACGGGCTCCGCCCAGCCGCAGACGCGTCGACTGCTCGGTCGCATGGGCGGCTTTCTTGATGCCTTCGCCGCCTCGGACTCCGCGTTCTTCGAGCGCCACCTGCGCCCCGACGCCGTGTTGGTGTTTCCCGGCATGTCGCGTCCGGTCGACAAGCAGGGCTGCATCGACTCGATCGCATCTCACCCGCCGTACCGACGCCATCAGATTCTCACCGAGCCAATCGTGCTGCTGCTCGGAGCGGCGACTACGTTGATCACCGTCAACGCCGACGTGGCCACCCTCGCCGACGACACCGTCCGCCCCACCTTCATCACCGCCGTCATCGACGAGGGCGACCCCTGGCAGCTCGCGCACTTGCAGTGGACCCCAGCCGCCCCGACTGAGAAGAAGGGAACCGTCGATGGCTGACCTGCCCAAAACCGCATTCCCGACGCGCGTGGTTTCCTATGCGCGCGGGGACGACCTCGCCGCGTCACGGACCTTCTATACCGAGGTGCTCGGCTTCGAAGTGGCGATGCAAGACCCCGTGCTCGGGCTCACCTCACCGGCCAACCGCACCGCCCAAGTCCTCATCCCGCCCGCCGGATTCGAAAACCCCCAGCCGCAGTTCGGGATCGACCTCGGCACCCCCGACGCCGTCGATGCGGCGTACGCAGCAGCGCTCCAGCGCGGGCTGCGTGTCGTCTACCCACTCCGCAACGAGCCGTGGGGAGTGCGGCGCTTCTTCGTCGAGGATCCAGCCGGGACAATCATCAATGTGCTCGCCCACATAGCAGACATCACACCCCACAGTCGACCTCGCCTCGTCGTCGCTCACATTCGACCTCGCCTCGTCGTCGATGACGTTGACGCCGCCATCGCGTACTACGAGCGATACCTCGGAGCCGTACGAGGCCCCCGTCACGCCGAACCGTCCGGCTTCGTCGGGCACGCCGAAATACGCATCGGCGAGAGCACGATCTCGCTCACGCTCACGCAGGCTCACGACGACTACCGCCTCTACTCGCCCGAGTCCGCGACCAGCTCACCGGTCCTGTTGACGCTCACGGTCGCCGACGCATCGGCGGTCGGTGCCGCGATGGTCGAAGGCGGCGCGACGGTCATCGTCTCCATCGAGGACCGCCCCTGGGGCAAACGCCAAGGCAGAATCAGAGACCCGTTCGGCCACCTATGGCTCATCAGCCAAGACCGCCCTCCCGCAACCTAACGCGCCTGCGCTACGCCGGCGCACTTGGTCACCGGACGGCCGGTGCCCTGTCGCACTGACCGAACCTCCAGCGATACGTGAACGCGGGGCCGGCCACGGCATACTGGGTTTTGTGGTCATGCGTCCGGCGCGGGTAATCGGTCCCCTCGGAGCGATGGCGAGCATGGGCGGACTGCTGTTTGGCGCGCTGGTGTCCGTCGTGAACGGTTCGTCTGTAACGGTACTCGCGCCGGTCAGCCTGGTGCTCGGCGTCGGCTGGTCGTGGGCGGCACTGGCAGTCGGCGCCGGCGCGCTCACCACTCGGAAGCGCCTCGGTGGCGTCGTAGGAGCTGTCGCGCTGGTCTGCGCGGTCGTCGGCTACTACGCGACTGACCTCGCCCTCGGCGTCTACCGCTACACCGACCAAACGGACCCGGCAGTCCAACGGACCTTGACCGACTGGT
>JBKJUS010000083.1:0-18187 GCA_046590575.1 Mycobacteriales bacterium
CGTGCCCTGCATCGGACTGGTCAGTGCGTCGCCTGCGGCCGCGCCGGTGCCACTTCCACCGCCTCGACGGCGTGGCTTGGCCGCCGCCCCGCCGGATGCCGGGCCCGCACCGCCCAACGTCAGGCCACCCGGTAGCGACACCTCCAGCCGGCGCCCGCCCACTTCCACCACGACCGTCTGCCGCTCGGCAGGCGCCTCGGGATCCTCGGTCGGGTGTGCGTAGGGCGGGATCTGGTTGTCGAACTCGGTCTCGATCCACCTGGTGTGCACGGTGAACGGTTCCGAGGTGAAGGCCGGGTCGGAGACGATCGCGCGGTGGAACGCAACCACGGTAGGCATGCCGCCGACCTCGAGTTCGTCCAGCGCCCGGCGAGATCGTTCGAGGGCCTGCTGCCGGGTCGCGCCGGTGACTATCAGCTTGGCCAGCATCGAGTCGAAGCCGCCACCGATCACGTCGCCCTCGACCACACCGGAGTCCAGCCGTACGCCCGGGCCGCTCGGCGGTCGCCAACGGGTGACGGTCCCGGGCGCCGGCAGGAAGTTGCGGCCGGCGTCCTCACCGTTGATCCGGAATTCGAAGCTGTGCCCGCGCGGCTCGGGATCGGTGTCGTACCCGAGCGGCTCCCCGTCGGCGATCCGGAACTGCTCGCGGACGATGTCCAGGCCAGTGGTCTCCTCGCTGACCGGGTGTTCGACCTGCAACCGGGTGTTGACCTCGAGGAAGGAGATCAGCCCGTCCTGCGCGACGAGGAACTCGCAGGTGCCGGCACCGACATAGCCGGCGGCCCGGATGATCTCCTTCGACGAGGTGTAGAGCTGCGCACGTTGCGCTTCGGTGAGAAAGGGCGCGGGCGCCTCCTCCACGACCTTCTGGTAGCGCCGCTGTAATGAACAGTCGCGTGTCGACACGACGACGACGTTGCCGTGCGTGTCGGCGAGCACCTGCGTCTCGACGTGACGCGGCTTGTCGAGGTAGCGCTCGACGAAGCACTCGCCGCGACCGAATGCGGCCACCGCCTCGCGCACCGCCGAGTCGTACAGCTCCGGGATCTCCTCCATCGTTCGCGCGATCTTCAGACCGCGACCGCCACCACCGAAGGCCGCCTTGATGGCCACCGGTACGCCGTACTCCTGGGCGAAGGCGATCACCTCGTCGACACCGGTGACCGGGTCGGCGGTGCCGGGCGCGAGCGGCGCCCCGATCTTCAGCGCGATGTGCCGAGCGGTCGTCTTGTCGCCGAGCGCAGCGATCGCCTCGGGTGGCGGTCCGATCCAGGTGACGCCGGCGTCGATGACTGCCTGCGCAAAGTCGGCATTCTCCGACAGGAAGCCATAGCCGGGGTGCACAGCGTCCGCGCCGGCGGCAGCGACGGCCGCCAAGACCTTGTCGACCCGGAGGTAGGAGTCTCCTGGCGTTGTGCCGCCGAGCGCGAAGGCTTCGTCCGCGACTTTGACGTGCAGCGCGTCGCGATCCGGCTCGGCGTAGACGGCCACGCTGGCCAAGCCGTGGTCACGGCAGGCACGCGCCACTCGCACCGCGATCTCACCGCGGTTGGCGATGAGGACCTTGCGCATCGCACCTCCCGGTCCGTGCCGAACAGTGTGGGTTCGCCGTACGGCGTAGCGCAGTCTAGGCGGTGTCTGGAGCAGGTCCGTGCGAGCGTCCGATACTCTCGACCGGTCCGACCGCACCCTCGCGAAGGAGCTCAACCGTGCGCCGCGCTGCCGTCGCCGTCACAACGCTGGTCTTTCCAGTCGTCGTCGGCTGCACACTCAACAGCGACCCGGCGGCCGACTCGCTCGGGCGGGCTGCCGGCGCGGAGTCAGCGCCAGCCGCCGACGCGATCACCCTTGGCCAGAAGGTGGCCGGGGCCCCCACAATCGAGTTCGTCGCGCCGGTTGAGACGGAGTACGAGGTGATCGGCCCGACGACCGTGCGGCCCGGCTTCGTCAACATCAGCCTGACCTCCGAGGGCAATCACAACCTCGCTCTGACTGGCCCGGGGTTGCCGGTCGCCCTGCTCTGGGGATCCCTAGCGGGCCAGCCCGAGCAAGCCCTGACGCACTCGGTGCGTCTGCGGCTGGGCACCTACACCTACTACTGCTCGGTGCCCGGCCATCGCAACGCCGGCATGCAGGGCACCATCGAGGTCAACGCGTTCGGGATCTCGGTGCCGACCGCGTCCGCCGCTTCCGCTTAGTTGATCTTTGAACCCGTAGCTACCGCGTCCCGCATGAGCCGGGTTCAAAGATCACGGCGAGGGGTGACGCGCCGCGGCGCGCCAGGATCCCGGCCCGGGCGGCGGCAGCGGCTGGCGGACGCTGGACCCGCGGCTACGTCGCGACCGCGCGTCCCTTGCGCTGGCACCGGCCGACGACGCTGCGGCCGCACGCGTGAGCAGCACTGCGGTGACAGCGGCCAGCTCCTCATCAGTGGGGTGGCCACGGACGAGGTGCAGCAGGGTCGGCTCGTCGGCACTCATAACGGGATGTTGCCGTGCTTCTTCGGCGGCAAGGTCTCGCGCTTGTTGCGAAGCTGGCGCAGGGCGCGGATGACTTGCCCTCGAGTCTCGGACGGAGCGATGACCGCGTCGACGTAGCCCCGCTCGGCAGCGATGTAGGGGTTGGCGAAGTGGTCGCCGTAGTCCGCGACCAGCTCGGCGCGCGCGGCGTCTGCGTCGTCGGCGACCCCGAGTTCCTTGCGGTACAGGATGTTGACGGCTCCTTGCGCGCCCATGACGGCGATCTCGGCAGTCGGCCAGGCGAAGGACATGTCGCTGCGCAGGTGTTTGGAGCCCATCACGTCGTAGGCGCCGCCGTAGGCCTTGCGGGTGATCACGGTGACCTTGGGCACGGTCGCCTCGGCGTAGGCGTAGATGAGCTTTGCGCCGCGCCGGATGATGCCCTGCCACTCCTGGCCGGTGCCGGGCAGGAAGCCGGGCACGTCGACGAAGGTGAGCACAGGGACGTTGAACGCGTCGCAGGTGCGTACGAATCGAGCCGCCTTCTCCGACGCATCGATGTCGAGGCAGCCGGCAAAGTGCATCGGCTGGTTGGCCACGACACCGACCGAACGGCCGTCGACCCGGCCGAAGCCGCACAGGATGTTCTGCGCGAAGAGTGCATGCACCTCCAGGAAGTCGCCGTCATCGAGGACGTGCTCGATGACGGAGTGCATGTCGTACGGCTGGTTCGACGAGTCCGGGATCAGGGTGTCGAGCTCGACGTCGAGCTCGTCGAGGTCGCGCGCCTCTGCGTACGACGGCGGGTCCTCGAGATTGTTCGACGGCAGGTAGCCGAGCAGGGACCGGGCGAGGTCGAGGCAGTCGAGCTCGTCAGCCGCGACGAAGTGTGCGACGCCGGACTTCGAGTTGTGCGTGTGCGCGCCGCCCAACTCCTCCATCTCGACGTCCTCGCCGGTGACGGTCTTGATGACATCGGGCCCGGTGATGAACATGTGCGACGTCTTGTCCACCATGAGAGTGAAGTCGGTGATCGCGGGGGAGTAGACCGCGCCGCCGGCACAGGGGCCCATGATCAGCGACAGCTGCGGCACGACCCCGGACGCCATCACGTTGCGGTAGAAGATCTCGCCGTAGAGGCCGAGCGAGACGACACCTTCCTGGATGCGCGCGCCTCCGGAGTCGTTGAGGCCCACCACCGGGCAGCCGGTCTTCAGCGCCAGGTCCATCACCTTCATGATCTTCTCGCCGAAAACCTCGCCGAGGCTGCCGCCGAAGACGGTGAAGTCCTGGCTGAAGACGCAGACTCGGCGGCCGTCCACGGTGCCGTAGCCGGTGATGACGCCGTCGCCGTAGGGCCGCTTGTCGGCCATCCCGAAGTCGTGCGAGCGGTGCCGGGCGAGCGCGTCGGTCTCGACGAAGGAGCCCGGGTCGAGGAAGGCGTCCAGGCGCTCTCGTGCGGTCATCTTCCCGCGTGCGTGCTGGCTCTCGACCGCCTTCGCTGACCCGGCGTTCAGATGTTCGTCGCGGTGTTGCTGCAAGGTCGCGAGCTTGCCCGCGGTGGTGTGCGGATCGGCCTCGGATGCGCCGGCGTCGCCGGCAAGAGGTGCAGCCATGGCCCGTAGGCTAGCGCCGTGGAGATTGCAGGCACCGGCGGACCGCCGTCGTACGCCGATCTCGACCGACCGCCCCTGCTCGCTCGGGTGCTTCGATCGGCGGTGATTCGGGTCGCGCCGTGGCGGGAGCTGCACGTGCTCGGCGAGGTCGGCTCGACCAACGATGTCGTGTCGGCGGCGGCCCGGGCCGGTGAGCCAGAGGGTCTGGTCGTCATCGCCGAGTCGCAGACCGGCGGGCGCGGCCGGCTCGGCCGCGAGTGGGTCTCGCCACCGCGGGCCGGCCTCACCCTGTCCGTGCTGCTGCGTCCCGCGGTGCCGGCGGATCGCCTGTCGTGGCTACCGCTTCTGGTCGGCGCTGCAGCGGGCCGCGCTGTCGCGGAGCGAAGTGGTCTCGACGTGCGCCTGAAGTGGCCCAACGACCTCATCGTCGAGGACCGCAAGCTGGGCGGAGTTCTGGCCGAGGTCGTCGGAGACGCCGTCGTCGTCGGCATCGGGCTCAATGTCTCGACCCGCCGCGACGAGCTGCCGCGGGCAAACGCGACGTCGGTGGGGGCCGAGCTCGCCACCAGCGGAAGGGTCGAGGGCAAGGCGGCAGACCGAGCGCCGCTACTGCTGGCGCTGTTGCGGGCCATCGGACCGGACTACCTCGACTGGGTGGCTGCCAACGGGGCGTCGGAGGACGTCGGCCCGCGCTACCGCGCGATCTGCTCGTCCGTCGGTCGCCGCGTCGTCGTGTCCCTTCCGTCAGGTGAGTCGGTGACGGGCGACGTGCTCGACGTCGACGAGCTCGGTCGCCTCGTCGTGGTTCGAGCGGACGGCTCGGTGGTGTCGTTCACGGCTGGAGATGTCACCCACGCCGCGCTCGACCCGGCTTAGCCGACGTCAGCCGACGACGCGGACGACCTTGGTGTCGGAGTTGATCTCCGAGCCGTCCTCAGCGGACTCCTCGAAGGCCGTGATCTCGACGTACCCGGACGTCTCGAGGACCTCGTCGGGGACGGTCACTTTGACCGACCAGCTGCCGCGGCCGGGCGCACCCTCGCTGGCCGTCACGAAGCCGCTGGAGTAGGTCGGCTTCGCGCCTACGCAGGTGACGTCGGCCGGGCAACCGCGGGTGACTCGCCACTGCACGTTGGCCTCGAAGACGGTGGCCGTCCCGGAGAGGACGAACGTCGTGCCGACCTCTGTTGTCTCGTTGGGGTTGTCGATCGAGACGAAGGCGAGGACGTCGATGTGCGAGCCCCTGCGCAGTGTGCGGCCAGCGAGGGACTCGTGGCCCCAGAGGTCGGTCACCTCCTTGCCGTCGACCAGGATGCGCACGCCAGAGATGGTGCGGTCCGCCGCCGTCACGGTGTGCACCACCTGCTGCACGCTCATCGCGGTCGCCTCAGCGCCACCCTTCCCCTCGAGGGCGGCCCTGTTCAGGTCGACGGTCGCCATGCCGCCGGATCGTGAGATTCCGCGCACCGTCGTGGTCCGGGGCCACAGGCTGGAGTAGTCGCGGTCCAGCGCAGGCTCGCGGAACATCGCGTCGAGCGCTCCCCGCACCGGAGTGTCCGAACGCGGGACCTGGCGGAACTCCCGTTGCAGCCGAATGCCGTTGCGGGTGTCGACCAGGTAGTACAGGGCAGCCGTCGTCGTACCAGGCTGCTGGCTGGCGGAGCCGGCGGGCGTGCTGCCCGGCTCTCCGCTCGGCTCGGCAGTGGAGCCTGGTGGCGCCGTGCCGGCGGGAGATCGGGTGGTCGACGACGGCGCCGGGGCCACGGCGTCGGTCGCGGTGCCGCTGTTGCAGCCGGCCAGAGCGATGAGCGCGGCGGCGGCCAGCCCACCGGTGGCGCGGCGGCTAGGGGTGGACGGCATGGCGGGCCTCCGGTCGATGACAGGCGTTGGTTCTATCGCAGTAGACGCCCAGCCTGGCCAGAGGTTGCATGTGTCGACGTACCAATCGCATCAAGGGAACGTGCCACGATGCGGGGAATCCGACGGGAGGGGCATCGATGGGCTATCCAAAACGGCTGCTCAACGAGGACGAGGAGATCGTCTTCGACCTGCGGCCGCACTGGAAGGCGGTCGCCGGGGCGAGTCTGCTCGCGCCGGTCATCGTCGGGCTCGCCGCCTTCGCTATCGCCCGGGTGCCTGAAGGCTCGGTGCAGACCGCGGCACGTGTTGCGCTCGTCGCGGTGGGGATCGGAGTCTTCATCGCCTTCTGCGTCGTGCCGTGGGCCAAGTGGCTGACAACGCATTTCGTGGTGACGACCCGCCGGGTGATCATGCGCGCGGGCGTGCTGGGGCGCAGTGGCCGCGACATCCCGCTCTTCCGGATCAACGACGTGACCTTCGAGCACAGCTTCTTCGAGCGACTGCTGGGCGCCGGGTCGCTCATCGTCGAGAGCGCCGGTGAGCGCGGGCAGGTGACGCTGGCCGACATCCCGCACCCGGAGGACGTGCAGCGTGAGGTCTACCGGCTCATCGAGTTGGACGACCTCCGCCGTCGTGGCGAGCCGCCGCCGAACCCCGTGTAGCGTTTTCACCATGAGCGACCTGCCAACCCGGATCAGCCTGCGCGAGGTCGGTCCCCGGGACGGCTTGCAGAATGAAGCTCCGGTGCCGACCGAGGCCAAGGTCGCGCTGATCGATGCGCTGTCGCGCACCGGAGTCGGGCGCATCGAGGCGGTGTCCTTCGTCCATCCCAAGGCGATTCCGCAAATGGCTGACGCGGACGAGGTGTGGGCGGGCATCGCTCGTTCGGATGACGTCCGTTACTCCGCGTTGGTGCCCAATCTCAGAGGAGCAGAGCGGGCGCTCGCCAGTGGTTTCCGCGAGATTGAGGTCGTCGTGTCGGCGAGCGACACGCACAATCGAAAGAACATCAACCGCTCCACCGAAGAGTCACTCGACGAGATCAGCGCGGTCATCGCCGCAGCACACGACGTCGGGGCAGCGGTCCAGGTCATCGTCTCGACTGCCTTCGGATGTCCTTACGAGGGCGAAGTGGAGCAGTCGCGTGTCATCGCGGTGGCCGGTCGCGCGGTGCGCGACGGTGCGGACAGCATCTCGTTTGGCGACACCACGGGTATGGCGACGCCGACGCGGGTCACCCGACTGGTCGGAGAGCTGCGATCGGCGTACGCCGAGGCGCCGCTCAACCTGCACTTCCACAACACCCGCGGCACCGGTCTCGCCAACGTGCTCGCCGCACTCCAGCTCGGGGTCGACGACTTCGACGCGTCGATCGGCGGCCTCGGCGGGTGTCCCTACGCTCCCGGCGCGACGGGGAACGTGTGCACCGAGGACCTGGTGCACATGGTCGAGGACATGGGCGTCGACACCGGCGTCGACCTCGCTGCCATGATCGAGGCGGCGCGGACCGCCGAGCAGATTGTCGGCCGCACCCTGCCGTCCCAGGTGCTCCGGGCCGGCCCCCGCATTCCCCTCTAGCTCAGCGTCGAGGGGTCGACATTGGCGCCGCACGCGAGTACGACAACGCGCTCGCCGGCTGCAGGGGTGTACGCGCCCGAGAGCAACGCGGCCATCGCGGCAGCGCCGCCCGGCTCGCTGGCCAGCCGGACCTCATCCCAGAGCCAGCGTTGGGCGCGTAGCACGTCGTCGTCGCTGACGAGCAACGATCGGTCCACCCACTGCTGCGCGGCGGCGAAGCCGATCGCGCCGATACGGGTAGCGCCCAGTGCGCTCGCCGCTATGCCGCCGACCTCGACGTCGATGGGCGCGCCGGCGGTCAACGCGGCGTGGAGTGTCGGGGTCGATGCTGTCTCTACGGCGACCACCCGGACGTCGCCGCGGAACCAGGACGCGACGCCGCCGATGAGTCCGCCGCCGCCGACAGCGACGACGACGGTGTCCACGTCAGGGGTCTGCTCGGCGATCTCCATCGCGCAGGTGCCGGCGCCTGCGACGACCGGGGGCTGGTCGTACGCGTGGGCAAAGAGCGCGCCGGTGCGCTCGCAGTGCTCGACGCTCGCCGCGAGGGCATGCTCGTAACGGGAGCCGGCCGGCACGACATCAGCACCCAGCAAGCGCAGCCGATCAGCCTTCGCGGCGGGTGCGGTCTTCGGAACAAAGACGGTCGCGCGGTGCCCGAGGTCGCGGGCGGCATAGGCGACCGCGAGCCCGAAGTTGCCGCCGGACGCGGCGACCACCCCGGCGGCCGGCACCTCGGCCGACAGCAGCAGGGTGTAGGCGCCGCGTGCCTTGAAGGTGCCGCTCACCTGCAGCATCTCGAGCTTGAGCACCAGACCTGCCGCGACCTCAAGCACGGGCGTACGCCGGATCCGGGAGCTGATGAGCGCCGCAGCCGCGGAGATGTCCTCGCGCGACGGCGGCCCGGTCATGCGGTCGAGTCTGTCAGGCCCGGAGTCGCCGTACGGCGGGCGAAGCCCGGGGCGAGGGCGAGCTGCATCGCGCCGGCGAGCAGTCCGATCATGAAACAACCGGCCCACAGAACCGACGGGCCGTACCTGGACAGGACCGCCGTGCCGAGCACCGGTGCCACGACGCCGGCTGCCCCGAAGGCCAACCCGTAGGCCCCGGCATAACGGCCGCGCAGATGCGCGGGCGCGATGTCAGCGACCACGGCGCTGCCGACCGATGCGGCGCCGATCTCGCCGAGCGTCCACACGGCGACGCAGCCCGCGTACTCCCATCCGGTGTCCGCGAAGGCGTGGAGACCGAATCCCAGTCCGACGATGGAGACCGAGATGGCCACGGTGGGTAGCCGCGGTCGGCGCGCCAGCCAGCCGAGGAGAAGCGGCTGGACCACGACGATGATGACGCCGTTCAGTGCGATGACGACGCCGAAGGTCCTGACGCCGAGCCCGTCGCGCGTCATCGCCAGCGGCAGCGTGATGAACACCTGGAAATAGACGCAGGTGTAGAAGAACCAGCTGGCGATCACGCCGAGCATCAGCCGATCCCGGAACGGGTCGAGGATCGACCCGGCGGACGCGAGCGGATCGCGTACGGGGCGCGTTTCGCCGACCCCACGGAAGACGACCAGGCCGAAGATGACCGTGGTGAGCGCGTCACCGACGAAGAGAAGTCCGTAGTCGTTTTGTGCCAGCAGGCCAGCCAGTGACGTGGCGACGGCGAAGCCGAGGTTGACCGCCCAGAAGGTGAGTCCGTAGGCGCGAGGCCGGTCGGCCGGCGGCACGACATCGGCGATGAGCGCCGAGCTCGCCGGGCGGAAGAGGTCCGCGGTCAGGCCGGCAAAGAGAACCCCGATGACGATCAGCGGCAGCGAGCGGGCAGTGCCGAGCACCATGAGCGCGGCGGCGAAACCGAGGCTCCCCGCCAGCATGGTCTGCCGGCGGCCGATCCGGTCGGCCAGCACGCCGCCGCTGAGCTGACCGGGAATTCCCGCGAGACCGTAGGCCGAGAGCAGTAGACCCGCAGTCGCGACGGACACCCCGCGTTCGCGCACCAGGTAGAGGACGAGGAACGGCTGCACGAAGGTGCCGACGCGGTTGATAAACGTGCCCCACCAAAGGAACCAGTACTCCCGCGGCAGCCCGCCGACCCGCGTGGACCACGCGCGCGCAGCGCGTCCGGTCGGCAGGTCGAGGGTCACCGCGCAGAGCATGCCCGACCCGAGCGGGTGCCCGCTCGTCGTTTCTTGCCACAATGGCGCTGTCCGTCCGCCGCGACCCGAGGGACCATGTGACCGCCGACGCTAGCTCCGACGCCGTACGCCCATCGATGGCCGAGCTCCGGAAGACGGTGGAGCGCGGCGGTGCACCGAAGTACCACGAGAAGAACGCCGGTGCCGGCAAGCTCTTTGCTCGCGAGCGGGTCGATCTCCTGCTCGACAAGGGCACGTTCACCGAGGACGGCCTCTACGCCAATGCGCTCGCCGGTGACCTGCCGGCCGACGGAGTGGTCACCGGCACCGGGCTCGTCGACGGCCGGCCGGTCTGCGTCATGGCCAATGACTCAACCGTCAAGGCCGGCTCCTGGGGCGCCCGCACTGTCGAGAAGATCATCCGCATCCTCGAGACGGCGTACCGCACCGGGGTGCCGATGGTGTATCTCGTCGACTCGGCCGGCGCTCGCATCACCGACCAGGTCGAGCTCTTCCCGGGACGCCGCGGGGCCGGGAAGATCTTCCACACTCAGGTGCGGATGTCCGGCTCGGTGCCCCAAGTCTGTGCGCTCTTCGGGCCGAGCGCGGCCGGCGGCGCCTACATACCGGCGTTCTGCGACATCGTCGTGATGGTCGAGGGCAATGCCTCGATGTACCTCGGTTCACCGCGGATGGCCGAGATGGTCGTCGGGGAGATCACCACCTTGGAGGAGATGGGCGGCGCGAAGATGCACTGCACCGTCTCGGGCTGCGGCACGCACCTGGCCACGACCGAGCCCGAGGCGATCGAGGTGGTCAAGCGGCACCTGTCCTACTTGCCGTCGAACTGGACAGAGGCGCCGCCGGTCGTCGAGCCGAAGGCGCCCAAGGCGGGCATCGACCTGCGTGCTCTGGTTCCGCCCAGCGACCGGCAGGCCTTCGACATGCGCCGCTACATCGCCGGGCTGGTCGATGAGGGCACGGTGTACGAGATCCACGCCCTGTGGGCCCGCGAGCTGGTCACCTGTTTTGCCCGGCTCGATGGCCGGACGATCGGCGTCGTCGCCAACAACCCGATGCAGAAGGGCGGCGTGCTTTTCGTCGACTCGGCCGACAAGGCGACGAAGTTCATGCAGCTCTGCGACGCGTTCAATGTGCCGCTGCTGTTCCTCGCCGACGTACCGGGATTCATGATCGGTACGACGGTCGAGCGCGAGGGCATCATCCGCCACGGAGCGAAGATGATCACTGCGGTCTCCGAGGCAACCGTGCCGAAGATCTCGGTGATCGTGCGCAAGGCATACGGCGCGGGCCTCTACGCCATGGCCGGGCCCGGCTTCGAGCCGGACTGCTGTCTTGCCCTGCCCACCGCGATGATCGCCGTCATGGGCGCTGAGGCGGCTATCAACGCCGTGTACGCCAACAAGATCGAGGCGCTGCCAGAAGGGGAGCGCGAGGCGTACGTCGCGGCGAAACGGGCCGAGTACAACATCGACATCGACGTCGTGCACCTGGCCGCCGAGCTGATCGTGGACGGCATCGTCGAGCCCGAGGACCTGCGCGACGAGCTCATCAGGCGCTTCGCCTCGTACGCCGGCAAGGAACGGTCGTTCTCACGGCGGCGCCACGGCGTGACACCCGTCTGACGATCGGCAGCACCTAGACGATCGTGGTGATCGCCGCCTCGATCGGCGTCGGATCGTCCGGGGCGATGGGCAGGAAGACCCAGCGCTTGTAGGCGTAGAAGCGCCACAGGGTGCCCAGGCCGATACCGAAGACGTTGGCCGCGATGTTGAGGGCCAGGACGCTGGTCAGACCGAGGGCGTAGCGGGTGAAGCCCAGGACAGCCAGCGCGATGGCCAATCCGACGACGTTGAGCAGGAAGAACAAGACGTACTCGCGGCGAAAGCTGGTGCGTGCCCGGTGGGCGAAGGACCAGTGCCGGTTCATGAAGTAGCTGCTCGTGGCGGCGACCGCCGTCGAGAGGGTCTTGGACGTGAGCGGGCCGATGTCGGCGCGGAAATGCAGGAGGTTGAAGAGCCCGATGTCGAGGGCGGCATTGAAGACTCCGACGAGACCGAACTTAGCGATCTCCCGGAGCAGCACCTCGAAGCGGCGGTAGAGAGCGTGCATCACCGGAAGCCTACCGGCACGGACCGTGGGATATTGGCGCGGACGTTCGCCGGACCCACTCGCAGAAGGTGTGACCCGTGGTCGACAGCCGCCTCAACGACGAGCAAGAAGCCCTGCGCAAGACGGTCGAGCACTTCGCGCGCACCGTCGTCGCGCCGCGCGCTGAGGAGATGGACGAGACCGGAGAGTTCCCCTACGACATCGTCAAGGCGATGGGCGAGATGGGTCTGTTCGGGCTGCCTTTCCCCGAGGAGTACGGCGGGATGGGTGGTGACTACTTCGCCCTGTGCATCGCGTTGGAGGAGCTGGCCCGGGTCGACTCGTCGGTCGCGATCACGCTGGAAGCAGGAGTGTCCCTCGGCGCGATGCCGGTCTACCGCTTCGGCACCGAGGAGCAGCGCCGCGAGTGGCTGCCGCAGCTGACTTCCGGTGGGGCCCTTGGCGCTTTCGGGCTGACCGAGCCAGGAGGTGGCTCCGACGCCGGTGCGACGCGAACTACAGCGCGCCTCGACGGGTCCGGGGGGGCAGGTGAATGGGTGGTCAATGGCACGAAGTCGTTCATCACCAATGCCGGCACCGACATCACCCGCCTTGTCACTGCGACCGCGGTCACCGGGGAGGAACCCGGCGGACACAAGGAGATCAGCTCGATCCTGGTGCCGGTGCCGCACGAGGGCTTCAGCGCCTCGAAGAAGTACTCCAAGATCGGCTGGCACGCGTCGGACACCCGCGAGATCGTCTTCACCGACTGCCGCGTCCCGGAGGCCAACCTGCTGGGGGAGCGCGGCCGCGGCTACGCCAACTTCCTGCAGATCCTCGACGAGGGCCGCATTGCGATCTCCGCGCTCGCGGTGGGGCTCGCCCAGGGGTGCGTCGACGAGAGCGTGAAGTACGCCAGGGAGCGTGAAGCGTTCGGCAAGCCGATCGGGAAGTTCCAGGCGATCGCGTTCAAGATCGCCGATATGGACATGCGCGCGCACACGGCGCGCCTCGCCTACTACGCCGCTGCCGAGAAGATGCTGCGCGGCGAGCCGTTCAAGAAGGAGGCGGCGATCGCCAAGCTCTACTCCAGCGAGATCGCCGTGACCAACGCCCGCGAGGCTGTGCAGGTGCACGGCGGCTATGGCTTCATGAATGAGTACCCGGTCGCCCGGTTCTACCGCGACTGCAAGATCCTCGAGATCGGTGAAGGCACGAGTGAGGTGCAGCGCATCCTCATCGCTCGTGAGCTGGGCGTCTCCTAACCCCGCCTCCGGCTGAGTGCCTGTCGGAGGGGTGAAATGACCGCTTTGCGGGCAGGAGCGAGAGGGCTTTCGCCGAATAAGCCACATTCAGGTCTGAACCAGCGACGGAGAGCGATGCGGGAGATGAGGTATGGCGACCGTAATCCGGGCCGCCCCACAGTCTCGCTGCTCGCCGTGGGCATCGTCCTGTCGCTGAGTGCTTCCGCGGTCAGCGTGATCCGGCACTCGCCGGCTCCGCCCTCATCGGCGCGGGCAGTCACTGCGATCGCTGTCGAGGCCGCATCACCGGACCCTGTCGTGCTCGCGGCGCCGTCGCCAGCGCCGGCCCCTCGGGGCGGCACGTGCCCGGCCGCTCCCTCAATGCCGGCCGACGACACGCTCGTCCTGACCGCGCAGACCCGGTCCGTCGCGGTTCACGATGGCCCAGGCGGCCGGGTCCAACGGCAGCTGCCGAGCCCCACCCGGGACGGCCAGCCCCTTCACCTGCGGGTGATGGAGACGGCCGGGGAATGGCACCGGGTGCAGATGCCGGAACGACCTAACTCGACGACCGGGTGGGTGCGCGGCGCAGGGATGACCAGGTCGCGCGCGCCGTACCGGATCCTGCTGCAGCGCTGCTCCCGGCAGCTCACCCTCTTCCGGGACGGGCGGCCGGTCTTTGACGAGCCGATCGCGATCGGCAAGCCCCAGACGCCGACGCCGCTCGGCGACTTCTACGTCGACTTCGTTGAGTCATGGCGACCGGACAGCCCCTATGGTCCGTGGCTGATCTCCGTGACCGGCTTCTCCGACGTCTACCAGACGTTCGGCGAAGGCGGGGTGGGTCAGATCGGGATCCACGGCACTCAGGCTGCTTCCTCCGTGGGGAAACCCACCAGCAATGGCTGCATCCGCATGCAGAACGACGCGATCACCCGGCTAGCCGGTCTTGTGGTCGCCGGCACCCCGGTACTCGTTGTCGACTGACGGCCCGATCGAGGAGAACCCCCGTATGCTCGCCCACCCCCGCACGACGAGCGCTTGGCGTCCCGTTGTGGTCCTGTCACTTCTGCTCGCCGCCTTTCCGGTGACCGCGGGCAGCCGCGGGACGGCTGCCGCCGCCTGCCCGGAGGCCCCGCGGATGACCAGCACCCGGACCGTCGTCGCACACGCCATCCGCTCCGGGCTGCCGATCTTCGACGCCCCAGACGGTCGGCACCTGCGCACTCTCGCGAATCCGACGCACGAAGGGCAGGCGCTCACCCTGCGCGTCGTCAACACTCGGCCGGGTTGGCTGCGCGTGCAGTACGTCGCCCGGCCCAACGGCACCACCGCCTGGATCCGCAGGGCCGACGTCACGACGAGCATCACGCCGTACCGGATCCTTGTGCAACGCTGCGCGAAACTGATCTGGCTCTTCGACCGCGGCGAGCCGATGATGCGGTTCCCAGCAGCGGTGGGGAAATCCAACACCCCCACGCCCAAGGGCGACTTCTACGTTGACTTCGTCGAGAGGTGGCGTCCGGACAGCAAGTACGGGCCCTGGCTGATCAGCGTGAACGGCTTCTCAGACGTCTACCAGTCCTTCGGCAACGGTGGCACGGGACAGATTGGGATCCACGGCACTCCGGCCCGCGGCTCGGTGGGCGGGCCGACGAGCAATGGGTGCGTGCGGCAGTTCAGCGAGGACATCTCGCAGATGGTCGAGCACGTCGTCGCGGGTACGCCGGTCCTCGTGGTCGACTGAGGCTGTCTAGGCTTACGGACGGCCGAGGGCGCGGTAGGTCCAGCCGGCGTTCCGCCAGCGGACCGGGTCGAGAGCGTTGCGCCCGTCGACGATGTGCTTGACCCGTACGACGTCGCTGAGCACGGCCGGATCCATGTCCTTGAACTCCGACCACTCAGTGAGGTGCAGCACGACGTCGGCATCGCGGGCGGCATCCACGGCGCTCGTCGCGAAGGCGAGCTCGGGGTGCTTGCGCCGGGCGTTGTCGACGGCGGCCGGGTCGTAGACGGTGACCTGAGCACCCTCGCCGAGGATCGTCGCTGCGACGTCGAGCGCGGGGGAGTCACGGATGTCGTCGGAGTTGGGTTTGAAGGCCGCGCCGAGGACGCCGACCCGCTTGCCGCTGAATTTCCCGCCGACCTGCTCGCGGGCCAGGTCGACCATGCGGGCCCGGCGGCGCAGGTTGATCGCGTCGACCTCGCTGAGGAAGGACAGGGCTTGCTCGACGCCGAGCTCCTCCGCTCGGGCCATAAATGCCCGGATGTCCTTGGGGAGACAGCCGCCGCCGAACCCCAGGCCGGCGTGTAGGAACCGGCCGCCGATCCGCGAGTCGTGGCTCAGGGCCTCGGAGAGCTGCTTGACGTCGGCGCCGGTCGCCTCGCACACCTCGGCCATCGCGTTGATGAAGGAGATCTTCGTGGCCAGGAATGCGTTGGCCGCCACCTTGACCAGCTGCGCGCTGGCCAGGTCCATGACGACGACCGGGCACTGTGTCTGCTGGATGACCGGATCGAAGACCTCGCGCAGGACGCGTTCGGCGTTTCCGCCGCGGACCACTCCGAACACGAGACGATCGGGGCGCAGCGTGTCCTCGACCGCGAAACCCTCGCGCAGGAACTCCGGGTTCCAGCACAGCTCGATTTCGGTGCCTGCCGGTGCGGCGTGGCGAAGCCGGGTAGCCAGCCGCTCCGCCGTCCCGACTGGCACGGTCGACTTGCCAGCCACAATCGCCCCGGGGCGAAGGTGCGGGGCGATGCCGTCGACCACCGCATCGACGTAGCGCATGTCGGCGGCGTTGCTGTCGGCCTGCTGAGGGGTGCCGACGCAGACGAAGTGGACGTCACCGAATGCACCCGCCTCGGCGTACGACGTCGTGAACCGCAGCTTGCCGCTGTCGATGCCCTTGCGCAGGATCGGCTCGAGCCCCGGCTCGTAGAAGGGCAGCTCTCCTGCGGAGAGGCGCGCGATCTTCTCCTCGTCGACATCCATGCCGAGTACGTCGTAGCCCAGGGTGGCCATGCACGCCGCGTGGGTCGCGCCGAGGTAGCCGGTGCCAAGAACGGTCAGGCGATGCGTCATGAAGCGAGAGGATACGCACCGCGACGCCCACTATCCTGACCGGCATGAACCCCGACTTCGGCACCTACCAGCTCGGCGAGGAGCACGACCTCCTCCGCAAGTCCGTGCGTTCCCTCGCCGAGGCCAAGATCGCGCCGCGAGCGGCCGAGATTGACGAGACCGCCGAGTTTCCCTGGGACGTCTACGAGGAGCTCAAGCGCAACGACCTGCACGCCGTGCACATCCCCGAGCAGTACGCCGGGGCTGGGGCGGACGCGATCTCCAGCGCGATCGTCATCGAGGAGATCGCCCGGGTGTGCGCGTCCTCCTCGCTGATCCCGGCGGTGAACAAGCTCGGCACTCAGGGCCTGCTGCTCAGCGGGTCGGAAGACCTCAAGCAGCGCTACCTACCTCGGCTGGCGCGCGGGGAGGGGATGTTCTCCTATGCGCTCTCCGAGCCTGACGCCGGCTCGGACGCCGCGGCGATGAAGACCCGCGCCGTGCGTGATGGCGACTCCTACGTGCTGAACGGGACCAAGCGCTGGATCACCGGTGCGGGTGTGTCGAAGTGGTACACCGTCATGGCGGTCACCGACCCGGAGAAGAAGGCCAACGGCATCTCGGCTTTTGTGGTCGAAGCTGACGACCCGGGGTTCAGCGTCGGCAAGCTCGAGAAGAAGATGGGAATCAAGGGCAGTCCGACCGGGGAGCTCTACTTCGACAACTGCCGGATCCCGGCCGACCGGATGATTGGCGAGGAGGGCACCGGCTTCAAGACCGCGCTGCGCACCCTCGACCACACCCGGCTGACGATCGGTGCGCAGGCGCTCGGCATCGCCCAGGGGGCGCTCGACTACGCGCTGGGCTACACCAAGGAGCGCGAGCAATTCGGCAAGCCGATCGCGCAGTTCCAGGCCGTGCAGTTCATGCTCGCCGACATGGCGATGAAGACCGAGGCGGCCCGTCAGCTGATCTATGTCGCGGCGGCCAAGGCCGAGCGGATGGAGCCCGACCTCACCTTCATCTCGGCGGCGGCGAAGTGCTTCGCCAGTGACACGGCGATGCAGGTGACGACCGACGCCGTACAGCTGCTCGGTGGTTATGGCTACGTCACGGACTACCCGGTCGAGCGGATGATGCGGGACGCGAAGATCACCCAAATCTACGAGGGCACCAATCAGATCCAACGGGTCGTCATGGCCAGAAGCCTTCTGCGCTAGCAACTTTCCCGTTCCGACACTTCGGTCGTAGGTCCTTATCTACAGTCTTCATCCCTACTCCATCCCTACTCAGGCACGCTCAGTGCTGCCGCTGGGCGTCGAGACCGCCTCGATGGCGTAGGCGGCCGCTAGCGCTTCGAGTCCGTCCCACAGCCGCACTCCGCGGCCGAGCACGATCGGTACCTGGACGAGGTGGATGTGGTCCACGAGGCCCGCAGCGATGAAGTCGCGGGCGACGGTCGGACCGCCCCCGATACGCACATCCTGACCGGCCGCCGCCTCACGCGCGACGTCGAGAGCTTCGGCCGGCGAGGCGTCGAGGAAGTGGAACGTCGTCCCGCCCGCCAACTCCATCGGCGAACGGGGATGGTGGGTGAGCACAAAAGTCGGCGTGTGAAACGGCGGGTTCGGGCCCCACCAGCCCGTCCACGCAGGGTCGTCATGCCAGCCAGGGGGGCCAAACTTGTTCGCGCCCACAGGTCAGGACTCCGGCCGGAAAGGGCTGGAACAGGCGGCTGCCGTTTACCGGGATGCGTTTCCCGACCTAGCCGTCACGATCGACGTGCAGATCGCGAACGGCGACCTTGTGGCGCAAGCAGGCGTTGGCACGGGTAGAACACCGGCGAGCTGCTCGGGATGCCTCCTACTGGGAAGTCGGTCACGGTGCCGTGGAGCGACATCTACCGCCTGCGTGACGGCAAGATCGTTGACCAGTGGCACGTCGAAGATCTGCCAGCGATGATGCAGCAGCTCGGCATGGGGTAACTATCCGGAACGTGCCGGTAGGGGACGCGGCATATCTGCCGTTAAGGGCCGCTGCTTCACGCTAGACGCGCCCGCGACCACCTTCCCTGAGAACAATTCTTACTAGTCTGAGCGTCGTGGCTCTTTTCG
>JBKJUS010000132.1:0-5798 GCA_046590575.1 Mycobacteriales bacterium
AGTCCGTGGGAGCAGTGTCGTCGCCTCGAGCGGCAACGGTGCGGTCGACGTCCGGTCGTCGTCGGCTGAGGACCTGAAGGCGAGCAGCTCCTCGGGCGACGTCCGGGTTACGGACGTGACCGCTCGGTCGTCCTTGACGGCGAGCAGTGGCAACGGCGACGTGGCCATGAACAAGGTTGTGGGCAAGACCCTCAAGGCAAGCAGCTCCTCGGGTGCCGTGCAGGTGCTCGACGCGGCGATCGCGGTGGTCGTGACTGCGAGCAGCGGCAACGGCAACGTCCTTCTCGACCGGGTCACGACGAGACAGGTCGAAGCAGGCAGCTCCTCCGGTGACGTCCTGCTGAGCGGAGTGGTCGCGACGGGGATCACTGCCGGATCGGGCAACGGCGACGTCACGGTCGGCGCGCGGAGTGCTCGGACCATTGCGGCGTCGAGCTCGTCCGGACACGTCACGGTCGTCGCGCAGCGCGCCCCAGACGAAGTGAAGGCCAGCAGCGGCAACGGCAACGTCAAGGTCGACGTACCGACCGGCCGGTACGCCATCCGTGCATCTAGCGGCAACGGACGGGTGACCATCGACCGGCTCACCGTCGACAGCTCCGCTCCCCGGCAGATCACGGCGTCGTCGTCGAGCGGGAACGTCACCGTCGTCGGCCACTAGAGCCCCGGTTCCGCACGAGCCGCTCGCGGGTCCGCGCGTCGGAGCTCATGCGATCAGATGTTGTCTCTCACTGGGCGTTTGCTTCCGCGGTGCGGCGGATGGCGAGGGGGCCGTCGGTCGGGGTGTCGGTGAGGGCGCTCGTGAAGCGGGCGGTGCGGTCGCCGTTCCGGCTGCGGGTCTGGCAGGCGGCGGGCCCTTCGGACGGCGCTGCGCAGGCGACCACTTCCCCACTGCCGTCGGCGTCGATCTCCAGCTCGAGCATGACGAGCGGGTCGCTGACGCCGTCGACCTGATCGAGGACGCGGTCTAACTCCGGCGCGGTCCAGCCGACTTGCTGTTCGCGCTGGAGCCGCGCGTCGTCGAAGGTGCTTTGCAACGAGGCGCGCCCGGCCAGGACCGGCAGGGCGGTGCTGCCGCCGCGGACCGAGCCGTTCGGGTCGAGCCAGGTGAGGTGCGCGACGAACTGCCAGGCGCCGTCGCGACCGGAGCCGTAGAAGCTGTTGACTCGCACGTCGCGGGCGTCGGGGCCGGCGACGCGGCGCAGGTACGCGGCGAGGCTGTAGGGGCTCAGCGCGGCCGGCTCTCGAGCCGGCGGCGCCGGGTTGATCGCGAGGAGGAACGCGCCGGTAGTGACCGAGACCGCCCAGCAGCCGGCGACGGCCCGCGGCGGCCGGGACGGCCGCGGCGGGCCGGTCATGGCAGGCGCGGAAGGGTGAACGACAGCGCGGCGCCGCCGCGCGGCGCCGCGCCCGCCCGCAACTGGCTGCCATGCGCAGCGAGGACCTCCGCGACGATGGCCAGGCCGAGCCCACTGCCTGAGGCATTGGCTTCGGTGCCGCGGACGAGCGGCTGGGACAGGTGGGCCAGCTCTTCGTCGTTCAGTCCGATTCCGCTGTCGGTGACGGTGAACGTGACGGAGTGCGGGTCGGCGTCGACGGCAACGCTGACCTCGCGCCGTTCGCCGAGGCCGTGGGTCAGCGCGTTGAGGATGAGGTTGCGTAACGCACGAACCAGGTTGGCGTCCGCGACATCGACGAGGACACGCTCGTTGGGGACTTCGACGTTCAATGAGGCGTTGAGCTCGTCGGCCTTGTCGAGCAGGCCGGCGGCGGCCTCCTCGGCGAGAGCACCGGCGAGCTGAGGCGCACGACGGCCGCCTCCGGCGCGCAGCCGGCTCAGCGCGAGCAGGTCGCTGGCAGTGGTCTGCAGCCGAGTCAACTCCCGCTGACAGGTGCGTACCGACTCCCGCGCGGTGTCCGAGATCGGCTCGTGCGCGATCAGATCGAGGTGACCGAACAGCACCGACATGGGTGTGTTGATGTCGTGGGCCATGCGCGCACCCAGGTCGGCCAGGATCCGATCGCGCAGGCCGGTGACCGGGTCGCCGGGCAGAGCCACCGCGAGGGCGCCACCGGCCACACCGGTCATGACGAGGACGGTGCCGTCCGCGGTGCGGGTGCGGGCTACCCGGCCGCGGGCCGGCAGGCCGCGGGCCGGCATGCCGCTGCTGAGCTCAAAGTCCACGTCGCTGGCCGGGCCGGTGCGTTGCCGCACCGTGCCATCCGCGCCGAGCAGCGCCGCGGGTACCGGCATGGCCTGCCACACGTTCACCTGGCGACGGGACCACACCCACCACAGCAGCGGCACGCCGCCGGACGCGAGCCACAGCCAGAGAAGCACAGTCCGGGTCATTCGCGCGGCTCGATCGTCACGAAGTAGCCGACGCCCTTACGGCTGTGCAGGTGGCGGGGCCGGTTGGGGTTGTCCTCCACCGCGGCGCGCAAGTTCGACATCCGCACGCTGACCGTGTGCGCGTCGCCGTCGAAGTCCGCCCCCCACACCTGGTCCAGCAGCTGAATCTTGCCGAACACCTGCCCGGGATGTTCCACCAGGAAAGCGAGAAGGTCGAACTCCCTCGGCGCCAAAGCCAGGGACTTGCCGCCACGTCGCGCCTCCCGGGCGCGCAGGTCGACCGTCACCGACCCGAGCTCGATCAGATTCCCGGCCGAGGTGACACCGGCCAGACGCAGCACCGCCCCGATGCGGGCCAGCAGAGTTTCAGGCTCCACCGGCTTGGTGACGTAGTCGTCGGCCCGCACCTCGAACCCGCGGAGCTCGTCCTCGCGGGAGTCCAGGCCGGTCAGCATGATCACCGGCAAGTAGCCGGGGAGACGGCGGATCTCCCGACACACCTCCAGACCGGACAAGTCCGGCAGGCCGACGTCGAGGAGCACCAAGTCCGGCCGGCGATCGCGAACCGCAGCGAGGGCTTCACCGCCGGACGCGACGTCGTCCACGGTGTAGCCGTGGCGTTCCAGCAGCGGGCGCAGGTAGGACCGCGTGCCTTCCTCGTCCTCGACGACAAGCACCCGCATCGAGTCCACCCCCTCGCTGAACAATGTAGACAGATCGGCGGGGGCCGTGGGGCGTCGTTCAGTTGCCTGTGAACAACCTGGGCACGCGGTAGCGGTGCGCGCCGCTCGTTGTCAGGCTTGCGACCTAGCCTGGGTGTGTGCCTACCTCGACGCGCACGGACCTCGACCGTCTCCACCTGTTCTCTGCCCGCGTCCAACGCCTCGTCGAACGGCGCGGCCTCCGTGAGGGCACGATCACCTCGCACTTCGGGATGAAGGCGACCAGCGATCGGACAGAGTTCTCGTTCGACATCGGCGACGAGGACGACCTGCTCAGCGCCATGACAGCCTTCCGAGTATTCACGGCGCCTGGTGAGGACACGCACTTCCCGTCCGTCTGCAACCTGCTTGAGCAGGTGCTCACCGACCCCGAGCTGCGTGAGGCGAACCGGTCGAACCGCCAGCGCTGGAGGCAAGCGGAGCGCGGAGAGGTGCTCATCCAAGTCCCGGGGACGAACCTCGACCACCGGGCCTGCTACGACCTCTGGAGCAGCGCCGAGGTGTTCCATGCCGACTATGAGAAGGAGCGGTTCTATCGAGCGTTGCCGGCGTACGCCACGGGGATGGTCCGTACCAGAGCGTCCAGCTTCGTCATCAGGGGAACGCGGATCCTGCAGGTGCAGCGCAACGTCGTCAACGCACACCTGCGAAGCATCGGGCGGTCGTCGACCTAGTGATTGCGGGGCCGCCGTACCAGCGTGCTGACACCTCCCCCAATGCTGCCAGCACGACCACGGACTGCCCTTACCAGATGCCCTGGACAAAGAACGTTCTGGGATCGCTGAGCACGGCACAGGGCCGGCTCGCTTTCAGAACGCGAAATAGCAAGCTCGCCCTTTGTCCTTGTCAGGTCTACTTTGACAAGTGTCAGGATGAGCCTGACAGCAAGGAGCCGCATGGGTACGCGGACGGCGACCGACGACCCTCCCGCCGCTGCCTGCTCGTTCTGCGGCAAAGACAAGGAGATCGTCAAGAAGATCATCACCGGGCCAGGCGTGTACATCTGCGATGAGTGCGTAGTCCTGTGCGTCGAAATCATGGAAGAGGACAACAGCCGGCCCGCAAAGCTGTTACAGCCGGAGGGGCCGATTGACGACGCGCTAGACCGGATGGTGGCCTTGCATCGCTCGCGGGAGCAGGTTGACAAGGAAGTCGCGGCCGCGGTGCGTGCCCTGCGCAGTCGCGGCGTCACTTGGACGAAGTTGGGTGCCGCACTCGGGATATCCCGACAGTCGGCATGGGAGCGATTTTCCGGAGAGGAGTGATGCGGGGAACCTCGTCGCTGGACATGTTCAGGGCGGGTAATGCCGGGCACCAGGGAGAACGGCGCCGATCCAAAGTGCTCCGGAGACCCAATGCTCCGGGGAAGAACCGATCTCGGGCCAGGAGATGGCGTGACGCCGTGCATTACCTTTGCGGCGAGGTTGGAACCTTTGCAATGACCGCATTTATTTCGCTCTTAACTTTCTCGACGCTGACCCCGAGTTCCGCAGCGACGGTGTCGTACGTCCTCAAGGTGTCTCCACCCCAGAGATGCCCGAGGCACAAGCGCCAGACTTCGAGGGTGAAGCCACCGGCCAGGTCGGCTTCGGCCCTAATTGCCTTGAAGAACGGAGCCGCCTCGGGCGAGGCTTCCCCCTCCAGCAACTCCTGCAGTTGCTGCTCGGACAGTTGCCTGGTAGTCATCGCTATCCCCTCGCGGTCCTCTGCTATGCGCCGTAGGGGCGAACATTCCCGGGGAGATGTCCGGCGGACTCGTCGTGGCCCGTGTGCTCGCGAAGAGCTTGCTCTTCAACCTGATCCTCGAACGGGACCTTGGTGCTGTTGACAAGTTCATCGAGAGTCATCGTGTACTCCGCCTGGTCCATGCATTCAGCATGCGCCGATGCTGCGCTTATGGCTAGGGTCCGACAGCCCCTCGATGCGGGAGCGGCACCTACCCCACGTCATTGATGGCATCTCGCAAGTCCTCGGCCATCGCATGCACCTGCGCCGGGGCTACGGCCTCATTGTTGGGAACGCCCAACATCGAGAACACGCGGGGACCCTGCTCCGCGCTGGTGAACGACTGCAAACGCGGTACGACATGGACATGCAGGTGCTGGAAGCCCTCGGCCTCCGCGAAGAACATGAAGTACGACTTTCGCAGCCCGTGACCGCCCGCAGAGCGGCGGAACAACGGCGGATGAGACCTCCCATCGCCTCGGCCTCGTCAGCCGTGAGGTCCTCTGTCGCGGCTACATGCCGAAGCGGGAGCAGCACCATCCAGCCCGGTAGCGACGTGCCGAGGGCGTGCGCGACGCGCCACCCTTGACTAACCCAGACTTTCTCTGTCAGAGGAGCAGCGTCCAAGTCCGACGCCACGTTGCAGGCGTAGCAGGGGCGAGTGTCGGCCATCACCGAACCGACGGTAGTCGGTTCTCATCAGTGGATAGCGCCTAGCCGAGCGTGAAGCAGCACTTCTCAACGGCGTGTCAGGCTCTATGGGGTGCCACCGCGCTTCACGCGGACAGAGATGCGCCGCTTCGTCGACGAGTGCCAGGACGCATTCTCCCTGTGGCACCCCCACGTCCCGGACGAGCGCCAACTTCCCGTCCACGGGCCGGAACTAGCGACCGGTCTGCTCGTCGCCTGCGAACCACTCGCCACGACTTGCCGGTCTTCCGCGCCCCCCGAAGATCAGAAGTTCATCTCCAGATCAGTGGACGCCGGAGCCATGCCAC